>JAQXHF010000092.1 GCA_029007095.1 Clostridia bacterium
ACGATGTTTTCAACGCTGTCCTTGTCAGAGGAAACGCGGTCGGTGATGTAGCTATGTACGGCAGAGGAGCCGGCAAGCTTGCTACCGCGAGCGCAGTTGTAGCCGATGTTATCGACGCCGCGGTTCATATAGATAACCGCAAGGATTTCGGCTGGGGCGACGCAGAGGACGGATATGTAATTGATCACAACGAGGTTGAAACCGCACTCTATGTCCGCGCAAAGGGCAACCGTACTCTTGCACTCAGACAGGCCGAGGAGCTTTTCTCAGACATCAGCGTGCTTACGAGGAACGGCGCAGACGAGGACGAATTTGCGTTTGTAACTCCGAGGGATAAGGAGGGCGTTCTCCGCGAGAAGCTTGCAAAGCTTGAAAATGTTGAAGTTATATCTGTTATCAGAGTGGAGAATTATTGATTTATTTTTAAATTTCCGTACCGGTCGGTACATCAGAAAGGAAAGGTTATAACCAATGGGACTTATTGTTCAGAAATTCGGCGGCAGCTCCGTTGCAAATGCGGAGAGGGTAATGAATGTCGCCAAAATCGTTACGGATACCTATAAGCAGGGAAACGATGTAGTAGTTGTAGTTTCCGCTCAGGGCGACACTACCGATGATCTTATTGCCAAGGCAAAAGAGATCAGCGATAATCCCTCCAAGCGTGAAATGGATATGCTTCTGGCTTCGGGCGAGCAGATTTCGATAGCTCTGCTTTCGATGGCTATACAGAAGCTCGGCTGTCCGTCTGTTTCGCTTCTCGGCTGGCAGGCAGGTTTCCAGACCAATTCCGTATATTCTTCGGCGAGAATCAAAAAAATCAATTCCGCACGAATCAAGACCGAGCTTGACAACAAAAAAATCGTTGTTGTCGCAGGCTTCCAGGGAATCAACAAATATGATGACCTGACAACTCTCGGCAGAGGAGGTTCGGACACGAGCGCAGTAGCAATCGCTTCCGCTCTCCACGCTGACAAATGCCAGATATTTACCGATGTTGACGGCGTTTACACCGCCGATCCGCGTAAGGTTAAAAATGCCAAGAAGCTTAAAGAGATTACTTATGACGAGATGCTTGAACTTGCCACTCTCGGAGCGCAGGTTCTCAACAATCGCTCAGTTGAAATGGCTAAAAAATACAATGTAGAGCTTGAAGTTATATCAAGCCTTAATCCCATTCCGGGTACAATAGTAAAGGAGACTGCTAATATGGAAAAGATGCTTGTCAGAGGCGTTACAAAGGATACGGACACTTCAAGAATTTCAATCGTCGGTCTTACCGATGTTCCGGGTGTTGCTTTCAAGATATTCTCGGTTCTTGCCGCTAAGAATATAAATGTCGATATCATTCTTCAATCGGTAGGCCGCGACGGAACCAAGGACATTGCCTTTACGGTAAGCACGGGAAATGCTCAGGAAGCAGCAGAGGCCGTCGAGAATCTTCCGTTTATCGGTGACGCAAAGGTAGTCAGAGACGACACCGTTGCCAAGATTTCCGTTGTAGGCGCAGGTATGGAAACTCATCCCGGTACCGCTTCTACTATGTTTGAGGCTCTGTTCAATCAGGATATAAATATTCAGATGATTTCAACAAGCGAAATTAAGATTTCCGTTCTTATCGACAAGAAGGACGCAGACAGAGCAGTTTCCGCTGTTCATGAAGCATTTTTCGGAAACGAATAATTAAATAAAATAATATAAAAATGAGTTTGTACGGTTTTTCGCACAAACTCATTTTTTATTGGTGCTATTTACTAAGCTTGTTAAGAACATCGGAGGCGTTAAGCCTTCGTTTCAGCTTGATCGTAAGCTGACCGACAAATACGCCGGAAACAATATTTACCAGTCCGGAAATTCCGATTAGCAAACCCGGCCAGAACCATGTTTCGCTCAGGTCTGTAATACATATTATAGCCACGATGATAAGAATAACTCCGACTACGCATATCAAGACCGCAGACAGCTTACCTTTTGTTACTATTCTTTTGTCTATCTTTTCGGCGCTTTCAAATCTGTCGTCGCTGAGCTGATATGTCTTGTATAGCTGTTCGGCGCGCTTTTCTTCTGCCGAGGAGTATGTATATACAAACTTTTTATTATCTTCCTGTTCCATTTTTTACCTCAGAAGCATTAAATTTATGTATTGTTGCCGAGAAGGCTGATCTTGACGGTGAAATCCGTTCCTTTGCCCGGCTCGCTTGTTACGGTTATATCTCCGTCAACTATGCGGATAACCTTTTTGACGAGCGCGAGTCCGAGACCGTTACCGCCCATGGCGTGTGATTTATCACATTGAAAAAATTTATCAAAAATTCGCTGGCCGTCTTCGGGATCAATGCCGCAGCCGGTATCCGAAATGCTGACATAGGCGTATTGCTTGTCTTTTTTGAGTGAGATTTTAACCGTGCCGCCCTTATCGGTGAATTTCATCGCATTGGATAAAAGATTGTTCCAGACGAGCGGAAGAAGCTCCTCGTCGCTGTAAACAAAAACATCTTCGTCTATCTCTGTTTCCAGATTTATTTCTTTTTCTTCCCAAACGAGTTCAAAATTAAGTATGCTGGTGCAGAGCTGTTCGCTGAGATTGAAAAGAGCTTTTTTTGAATACATTTCGTGATTTTCAAGCTTGTTGAGATTGAGTATATTTGTTATCAGGGCAGACAGCTTGTTAGAGTAATCTATAATTATATGCGCGTATTCGCGGCGCTTCTCATCGCTCAACGAATCGCTTTGGAGCATCGTTGCGTAATTTTGAATAACGGCGAGCGGAGTTTTAAGCTCGTGAGACACATTTGATATGAAATCGTCCTCAACCGACTGCGACTCATAGAGCTGATCCGCCATCATATTAAAGCTGTTTATCAAATCATCAAATTCGTTGCGTCCGCGCAATCCGTCCACCGGCTCGATATGAACATTATAGTCGCCGTGAGTGATTGCGTCGGTTGCCTTTGTAAGCCTTTTAAGAGGGCGTTCAACGACAATTTTTCTGCGGATATAATCTACCAATGTGTAAATCGCACCGAGAACCGAAACCGAAAAGAAAAATCTTGCCGAGTCGTGATCACGGAAAATCTGAGCAAACGGGCCGCCCTTTTCATAAATAAAAATACAAATACTTATAATAATTACCGAAAAAACAAAAATTAGAATATACCGTTCGACCGAAAACAGACTTGATCTTTGCGAACTTCTGCGTTTGTTTTTCATTTAATCACCGCCTTGTAACCGAGACCGTGTACGGTTACAATCTCAAAATCCTTGCAGGCGGAGAATTTGTCCCTTATTTTGGTAATATAGACATCGACTGTTCTCGGGCTTGAAGAGGTGTCTACCGACCAGAATTCATCCATAAGCTGAGTTCTGGTAAATGTTTTTTTCGGGTAAGAAAGCAGCTTGTAGATAAGATTGAATTCGCGTACGGTCAGCGGAATTTCATTTCCCGAAAGATAGGCGGTATGTTCCTCCGCGTCGAGAGTCAGGTCGCCTACCGTGAGCTTTTTTTCTTTGGATATTTTGGCGCGCCTGAGCAGAGCGTTGACTCTGAGCGTAAGCTCGTTGAGGTCTATCGGCTTTACCATATAGTCGTCTATTCCGCTGGAAAAGCCTTTACGCTTGGACTCGAAATCATCAAGCGCAGACATAAAGAGAATAGGTATATTTTCGTTTAAAGCCCGAACGGATTTGGCAAATTCAAATCCGTCGATATTGGGCATCATAATATCTGAAATTATAAGGTCATAATTTTGGCGGTACATAGCGTCAAATGCGTCCTCAGCATTGATCACGCCGGTTGTTTCAAAATTAACTCCCGACAGGAATTCGCAAACAGCATGATTAAGCTCCTTGTCGTCCTCAACAACAAGTATTTTAAACATAATACACACCTCTTAAAAAATTAAATAGAATCGGAGCTTTTGCCGCAATATAAAACCCCGCGAAACACATTATATCACCATATTGTTAAATTTTTATTTAAAAAGATAAAAATTTGTCGTGAATAATAAAAATATTTTACATTATATGCAATTTTTGGCTTTAATAGACAGAAAAATTGGTTTTTATGTAACAAATCAGAAGTCATAATGGCTTTTTAAAAATTCGCAATATCTTAGATAGCTTCGAGATAAAATATTTCTGCGTTTGAATTGTTAAAAATTGCTAAAAACAGGTTGAATTTTTCTTACAGTCTGTTATAATAAGGTTTCAAAATCTTTTCAATATCGGACAGAATTATCGGACAGAATTTCGGATTCTGCCGGTGTAAGCATTCTTAGGGGGTTGTTTTATGAAAATTCTTGCTGTCGGCGCCCATCCCGACGATCTCGAAATCGCTTGTTACGGTACGCTTGCGCGCTATATCAATGAAGGTCACAGCGTTGCGGTCTGCCATGTTTCAAACGGAAATCTCGGTCATGTTGTAATCGAGCCTGACGAGCTTGCCGAAATAAGAAGTAAAGAAGCCGCAAATGCCGCCGCAGTCATCGGCGCAAAGCATTACACGCTCGACATTGACGACCAGTATGTTGATTCCAACAACGACGAGCAGGTCAGAAAACTCGTTACCGTTATCAGAGAAGTTCAGCCGGATTTTATAATCACTCACAGCGAGGACGATTATCACCGCGACCATGTTCAGACTTATCAGCTCGTTTTCAGAGCTACCTGCTGTGCAAGTCTTGCACACTACTATGACGGAACCGATTTGCCGACCGCCGAAATTTGTCCGCTCTATCAGATGGACACGCTCGCAAATACAGGCTTTGATCCTACCGAATATGTCGATATAAGCGATACGATTGAACTGAAACTGAAAGCTCTTGCTTGCCACGAATCTCAGATCGTTTGGATGAAAGAACACGACAAGATTGATTTTATCGACTTCGTAAGATCAAGCTCAAAGGTAAGAGGTTATCAGTGCGGCGTAGGCTATGCCGAGGGATTCAGACCTGATATGCACTACGGCAGACTTACCACCAAAAGACTGCTTCCGTAACTAAGCTGTTTAATGTCTGCAAAGCGTTTTACTCGCCGCAGACGAAATTATATTAAAAGGGGCTGCCTCACGGCAACCTCTTTTTGTTTAGGAATGAAGTTTTCACAAACATTAAGCAAACGGAACTTATGGCGGAGTATGTATAATTTCAGTTTCATAGTTACTATTGAATTGCCTTGGCATATGTTTCTGATTTACAATTCATTTAAAGTTGCAAAACGGAGTTGTGTCCTTGCGTACACAAACACAAAAAAATAAAGCAAGTCTTTCAACTTGCTTTGTTTTTTATAGCGGAGAGCAAGGGATTTCTTCGGCGCACTACCGTGTGCCTTCGCGTCGCTTCGCTCCTTGACCACGGACTTTCAAACAGTTCACCGGACTGTTTGAATCGGCTTCGCCGACCGTCCTTGTTCGAATCCCTTTGAATAAAAAGAGAAGCAATACTTACAAAGTATCGCTTCTTTATATGGCGGAGAGCAAGGGATTCGAACCCTCGAACAGGCTTTGACCTGTTACACGATTTCCAATCGTGCTCCTTCGGCCAGCTCGGACAACTCTCCGTATCTGTTCAAATCTATTGTATTATACATAAACCCGATTAAAAAATCAAGTCTTTTTACAAATATTTTTATCTTATTTTTCGCAAATGTTGACTTTTATCGGTGTTTTTGATAGTATAATTTAGATATACAACAGCGTAAATTTATCGAAAAAAGAGGACAATGAAATGCTTTTGGATAAAACAGTACATATTCCCGATTTGGGTGATATCGGCGCAGACAGCGGATTCCATGTTTTGGAATCTACTGAGGACGGAAAATTCACCGTCGGCAAAAACGGCGTTGTAGATATTCTTGCGACAGGCGACAGCAAGGTTGAATTCGTTTCTTTCGGTTCACACACTCTTGCCTGCGTTAAATCGGCAATAGCCTACCCCGTTTATTACCCCGTATATCCCGTCAAGGAGGAAAAGCCGATCAAGGCTGTCCTGATGGATCTCGACGGAACTACCGTCAGGAGCGAGGAATTCTGGATATGGATAATTCAGATGAGTATTGCAAGCTTGCTCGGAAATCCGAAATTCGAGCTTGAAGACGCCGACCTTCCGTTTGTTTCGGGACATTCGGTATCGGAACATCTGCAATACTGCATTGACAAATACTGCCCCGGCGCTTCACTTGACAAGGCGCGTGATTTCTATTTTGAGCATACGCACCGCGAAATGGAAGAGATTATGGCAGGCAGAGGCAAGGACGGCGCGTTCACCCCGACAGAGGGCGTAAAGGATTTCCTTTATGAGCTTAAAGGTATGGGCGTTAAAATCGGTCTTGTTACCTCCGGTCTTTATGAGAAGGCATGGCCGGAAATTCTCTCGGCATTCAAGACTCTCGGCATGGGCGATCCCAAGGATTTCTACGACGCAATAATTTCTGCCGGTTTTCCGCTCAGAAAGGGTAGCGTAGGTACTCTCGGCGAGCTTTCACCGAAGCCGCATCCGTGGCTCTATTCCGAGACTTCAATAGTAGGTCTTGGCGAAGCTTTTGCCGACCGCAACCATGTTGTAGGAATTGAAGACAGCGGAGCCGGCGTTTGCTCCGTCCGTTTGGCAGGCTATACCACTATCGGTATCGCAGGCGGAAATATCATCGACAGCGGAACTAAGGCTGTTTGCAACTACTTTGAAAACAGCTTTGAGGATATTTTAAAAATAATAAAGGGCTGATTGAGTTGAAAAAATTAGATTCCGGGAAAATTATTACAGCTTTGGCTCTGGCGATTTTTGCCTTGAACCTCACGGAGGCATACCTTAATCATAAGAAAGAAATTGCCGACAGCATTTCAAAGCTGAAAACAACACTCAAAAAAGGAGAACAGATTGATGGACAATAAGGACAAGCAAATTCAATGCCACTTTATCTCTAACACCCATTGGGACAGAGAATGGCGTTTCTCGGCAAGAAGAACGCAGTATATGCTCGGCTATATGCTCGATATGCTTCTTGATATTTTGGACAAGTATCCCGAATACAGACACTTCCATCTTGACTCTCAGACTATGCCCGTTCAGGACTACCTGGAAGCTTATCCTGAGAAAAAAGAAAAATTCAAGAAATATGTTTCCGAGGGCAGAATCGGTATTGGCCCATGGTTCTGTCTGCCCGACGAATTTACCGTCAGCGGCGAATCCCTCATCAGAAACCTGTTGCTCGGCCACAAAATCGGCAAGGAAATGGGCGGCATAAGCAAGACCGGCTATTCTCCGTTTGGCTGGGGACAGATTTCACAGCTTCCTCAGATTTATGCAGGCTTTGATATTCACTTTGCCTCTTTCTACCGCGGCGTAAACGAGTACACTACTCCCAAGTCGGAGTTCTATTGGGAAAGCCCCGACGGAACGAGAATTTATGCCTCCCGTCTCGGCAAGCGTCCGCGCTATAATATTTGGTATATCGTTCAGCGCCCGGTTTACTATAATCAGCAGAACGAAAACAACCGCGATATGCAGTGGAACGACAACAACGGTATTTTCAAATTCGTTGATCAGCAGAACAAGCAGCTTGATTATCAGTACGCGCACCCGTTCTATGAGTATCACAAGGAGAACATTAAGCCGAGAGCAGAGCAGGCTGTAAAGGAACAGGATAATGACTGGACAACTCCTCACCGTTTCTGGTCGCTCGGTCACGATTCGTCCTGCCCCGACGCCAGAGAGGTCGAGATGATAAAGGATCTCAACGACGCTCTTCCCGACGCAAATGTTTACCACAGCTCTCTTAAAGAAATGGAGCAGGGTATCATCGACGAATTCAACGAGGATTCACCCGTACTTTACGGCGAAATGCGCGCACCTTATACCAAGGGCAGCGTAAGCGCAATGATGGGTTGGATAATCTCCGCAAGAACCTACATAAAGCAGGATAATTTCAACACAGAAACTAAGCTTACAAATTACGCCGAGCCTATGGCGGTATTCGCAACGCTTTGCGGTGCGCCGTATCAGCGCAACTTTATCGACCTTTCATATAACTATCTGCTTCAAAATCACGGTCATGACAGTATCGGAGCTTGCGGCAGAGATGTAGTTTATGAGGATGTTGTTTACCGTTACAGACAGTCGAGAGAGCTTTCTCTCTGCGTTTATGAGCGCGCATTTATGGATGTCGCCGGAGATATCAATCTCAAAGATTGGAGCAGAGATGACGCCGCTATCGTCATTTTCAATCCCGCTCCGTTCAAGCGCAGCGAAGAGGTTACGCTTACAATAGAGCTTCCTGCGGAATGGAAAGCAGACAGCTTTAAAATTACGGATACTGACGGCGAAGTTCTGAAATATCAGATACTTTCGACAAATTCCGACAGCGCACAGATTATTCAGAATCCCAACGATGTTGCCAATGTGCTTCATACAAATCAATACACCATCGTTCTTGATGTCAAGGATGTTCCGGCTTTCGGTTACAGAACACTCAAACTTCAACCGCTCTATCATGTGAGAGCCACCACTCCGAAAACCATGCTTAAAAAGCCTCAGGTTATGGAGAACGAATATCTGCGTGTTTCGTTCAATTCAAACGGAACATACAATGTGCTTGACAAGGTTACGGGCAAATCATACGAGGGACTCGGATACTTCAAGGATACCGGAGAAATCGGAAATCCGTGGGAGCATTTTGTTCCTGAGTGCGACGAAACATTCACAACCCTCAATGAAAATGCAAAAATCACACTTCTTCACGAGGGTGAGCTTGAAGTTGCCTACAAGGTAGAGCTTGACTGGGCTTTGCCGGAGGGACGCAGCATGGACGAAAAAACCCGTTCAAAGCACCTCAACCCCTGCAAGATTGTCAATATTGTTACTCTTAAAAAGGGTGCAAAATATCTTGAAGTTGAAACAACTGTTGATAATCAGTCAGAGGACCATTATCTCCAAGTCGGTTTCCCGACAGGTATCAAATCGGAGTTCTCATACGCTCAGGGACAGTTTGATGTAGTTAAGCGCCCTGTTGCAAAGTGCGATTACTCTCTCTATGACGAGATTCCGATGACAGAGCAGCCGATGAATTCTTTTGTCGATGTAACCGACGGAAAATACGGCGCAGCTCTCCTTAACACAGGACTTAAAGCTTATGAGGCTGCCGACGATGAATGTGGCACGGTTTACCTCTCGCTGCTTCGTTCATTCCCGCTCAGAATTTGCGTTACTCAGGATATGCAGGATTACAGCAAGCAGGATAAAGGCTCGCAGTGCATAGGCATTAACACCTTCCGTTACGCCTTTATGCCGCACAGCGGAGACTGGGAAGAGGGCAATGTCTGGGGAGAATCGGAAAGATTCAATCTCACATTCGGCGCAGTACAGCTTGCTCCGACAGCTCACGGCAAGAACTCTCTTGTTCACTCCTTCCTTGAACTCGGAACAGAAAAGCTCAATGTCAGCGCAATCAAGCAGAGCGAGGACGGCAAGGGATATGTAGTCCGCCTGTTCAATCCGTCTGACAAGACTGTCAAATCAACGATAAATCTCAACGGCGGTATCGCACCGATTAAAAATCCGCAGTCGCCGGTTGAAAGACAGAAAGCCGAATTTGAGCTTCCTGCATACGGCACGGACAAGTGGAGCGAAGTCAAGCTCGTTTCTCTTGAAGAGAAAGATGTCGCACCTCTCACAATGGCAGAGGACGGAAGCGTTGAATTCGAGATAACAGGCAAAAAGATTCTTACTATTGAATTTGTTTGCTAAAACTCAAATATAAAATTTAAGGGAAAAAAGCGAAGACCGTATAAAACCATATAATACAATAGTGGGGCTCTTCGGTATTGAAAACCGTAAGAGCCCCATAAATTTACTTTGAAGTGTAAAATGTAAATATTTTTATGTTTTATACTACGAACAAACTTCGCCACTCGGCGTACCTTTGTACGCCGTCGGGCAGACAAAATCAAGAGCGTTGCTTTGATTTTGCTCAGTTTGTCCGTTCTTCATCTTTTTTTCCTATCCCCTTAA
>JAQXHF010000093.1 GCA_029007095.1 Clostridia bacterium
TGTATATTATCCGCAACGAGCGTCGGTATCACAGTCGAAACGCTGCGTGAACTCGGCAAGCTTAAAACCAAAGTTGGAACAACCGTACTCAGCGCAGCGATTATTGACGATGTTATCGGAATCGTAGCTCTCAGCGTTATAACAAGCTTGAACGGCGACGGCAGCGTTATCGGCACTCTGATTAAGTCCGTACTTTTCTTTGTTTTCGCTATCGGAATCGGTTTCCCGATTAAATATCTGTTTGTATGGATTTGCAAACGGCATCCGCACACGAGGCGCACAAGTATTTTCGCACTTGTCGTATGCTTCGTTTACGCATATATTGCAGAGGAATATTTCGGAATTGCCGCTATCACAGGCGCTTATGTAGCCGGTATTATGCTCAGCGGACTCAAAGATACCGCCTTTGTCGATAAAAAAGTGCTTACTAACGGATATATGATTTTTTCACCGATATTTTTTGCATACATAGGAATAAGCGCAGATTTCAGCCAGTTTAAACCGTCCGATCTGATTTTTGGTTTAGCGTTTGTTTTGGTCGGTGTGTTGGGCAAGATTTTAGGCTGCGGCGGCATTGCAAAAATCTTCGGTTACAGCCTCAAAGATTCCGCTACCATAGGCTGCGGTATGATTGCAAGGGGCGAGGTTGCTCTCGCTGTCTATACTACCGGAAGTATGCTGATTAAAAAATCAGGCGGAGTTGTAACAGGAATTGATCCTCTTGTAGCAACGATTATGCTTATAGTGATAACTTCCATTCTCTGCCCGATTCTGCTTAAAATTATTTTTTCCGGCAAAGATAACGGCAATCATGAAGCAATACCGGAAAACGCACTTCACCAGGTCAGCACCGCGAGTCTTGAAGGCGGTCTTGATACCAAAAATTATTGAGAGGTTTAGTTATGTCTTCGATTATAATTACAGACAGTATAGGATTTGACCTTGACGGAACTCTTTGGAATTCGCTTGACGCAACAACTGCGGCTTGGGACGAAACCGCAAGAGAGTTCGGACTCCCTGAGCCTACCTATGACGAGGTTAAAGGTGTTATGGGGCTTAACAAACGGGACTTGATGAATAAATTATTCCCACAGATTATCGAAAAAGAGCAAGACGAATTTTTTGCCACAGCGGCACAAAAAAGTGATAAAATTTTGCGTCAAAAAGGCGGAATACTTTTTGACGGTTTACAAGAAACGCTTGAAAAGCTCAGTAAAACGCACAGTTTATATATAGTGAGCAACTGTCAGGAGGGCTATATTGAAACATTCCTGAGCTTCCATAAACTCGGTCAATATTTCTGCGATTATCAATGTTCGGGCAACAGGGGTTTCAGCAAAGGTCAGAACATTCAAAATGTTATAAATAGAAACGGTTTTAAAAGCTCCGTATATCTCGGTGACACGCAAGGCGACTGTGACGCCGCGGCAGAAGCAGGGGTTCCGTTTATATTTGCAGAATACGGATTTGGCAAAGTAAACAGCTATGATTATGCTATAAAAAACATTAGTGAATTACTTAATATTATCGAAACTTAACCTAAATTAAAAAAATCAACGGGTTTGTACGAAAAGATCATCGTACAAACCCGTTTTTGTTATTCAGATTTTACCATTTATTGTGTACCCGCTCGGCAAAAGCGATTTTATCTTTAATTTCAACAACTTTACCGTCATCGAGCACCGCTTTACCGCTGATTTTGCCGAAAACCTGATGAGGTATCATACAAATCAGCTTCAAATCCATCGGGGACTGTCTATCAATAATCGGCGCAAAACTCATTTCAAATCTGCCGTCATTACTTGAAAAAGTCCACGGTTCGGTATATAAATATTCTTCACCGTTTCTCGGAATATTAAATACGACCTGATCCAGCTTATGAGATTTGCCGTTATAAAACAACATATTCTCACTCGCGTTAGATGTGTTGCCGAATCCATATCCGATATTAAATCCGAAAGTTGAACCGTCATCAAGGATTGTTTGACAGCTACCCCAATACCAAGTATTATCGTAAGTCCAGACTCCTCTGCCCCAATCAAGAGTTGCAAGCGCACCGTTGTCAACACCGAAAGTCCAGTTTATATCGCCAAATTTCAGTATGCCATCGGCTCGCATACAATTTATTTTCTGATTGTAATAGAAGTGCTTATCCTTATCAAACGGCGTTGCTATTACCATACTTTCCTCAGGAATATCAGTCAGGCGAAAATCAAATTCAAGCGTTTTTCCGCTGTTATTATAATTATCGTATCTGCCGAAAAGATGTCGGACTTTGCCGTTATTGTTGAAGTCCATTTTGCAAGTGCCGACCTTTGCCCGACAATTTCCGATTTCACTTGAAGCCGGTAATTTGAGCTTTCCCAAAGGGAAAAAGCCGATTTCAGAATCGTTAAACTGGAACGGTTCACCGCAGAAACCCAGCAATGATATGCTAAGACAGCTAACATATCCGCTGTCGGAAAGTGTAAGCGCAACCCCGTATTCCTGAGTACCTATGTAGTAATAATCCCATTCTTTTATACGAAGCGGATTCGCTTTTATGTTCTTCCTGTCATACTTCCAAAAGAGTTTTTTTGCATAACCCGGCTCAGCAATATTGCCGTTCTCGTCAAGTAATTTTTTCTCAGATGTAATTTCATGCTGTCTATTATCGGGCATAACAACACCAGCTTATTATATTATTTTTTTCTCATTGCGGCAAGGTCACGGTAATTTATAAGTTTGATTCCGCAAGCCTCGATATGTTGTTTAGTCTGCGGATCTTTGAGAATCTGATATTCCCAAACTCTGCGCTGCCATGCATTAGTAGCACCTTTGAGGTCATCTGTTTCCAACGCAGGATGCATATATGTTTCGGTAATTCCCTCCGGGAAGCTTCTGTAAAGCTCGTATATGTACTCCTTGAAGTTCTCATAGCTTTCTTTCTGAGGTCCGTTCCAATCATTCGGAATCAAATAATCGAGAATGGGAACGCCTGCATCCTTAGCATAGACAACGATATTGCCAATCAGTCCTTTAATCAGATTGGGGTCCACCTTAATGTCAAGCATGGTGTTGCTGAACTGGTCGTCCGTAAAGGTGCCGGGAAAACGGAACGGCAGACCGTAATCACTGCAAACATCAAAAGCTACATTCAGAAGCTCAAATCTGCCTGTTTC
>JAQXHF010000094.1 GCA_029007095.1 Clostridia bacterium
TGCGGTAGCGTAGCCAATGCCACGGCTGCCTCCGGTGATGATTGCAACTTTATCTTTCAGTCTCATAAGAATACCTCCTTGTGTTTTGTATTTATAGTATAACATATTTTGGAGGCGCTCTCCGTGATAAAATCACATTTTCCCAAGAAGGAATGATAAGGTACCTGCCATTTCAGAAGCGTTTGTAGCCGAATGGGATACCGGTGACGCGCTCGGATACTACGGTGCAATTCTCTCCTTCCTCGGTACATTTCACCCTCTTGTTTGCTGAACAAGAGGGTGAAATGTTTTGACATATATGTGAAAAAGTATAATGGAACCGTTATAACTAAGAGAAATACGCCGTGATTGATAGCGAGAGAAAGTGCCGTTTTGGTACAGTATTAACACACTATCAATCAACTCCATGTCGATTCTCAGCTAATATCCAGCTAATTTTCGCCCAAAATATTAGCTGAAATCCGGAGTAACTGAGAGTGACCGCATTAACATAACAACAGCCGCCAAGCCTTGATTTATAAGGGATTGCGAGGCTTTCGGAGTGACGGAAAGGGAAAGAAAAAACACCTCTACGGGGCGGCTCCTAAGCGGTAGGTCGGGTGTTCGAATCACCTCGGGAACGCCAAAAATCGACAAGGTTCATTATCTTGTCGATTTTTTCGTTCTATTTTTCTTTGGTTAGGTATGTTTTATGAAACCGGTAAACAATCCGATATTTTGGCATATATCGTTTTCGCCGTCTTTATCGCAATAATCTAAAAATCAAACCGCCAATCTTTCGGCTGACGGTCTGAAAATTTAGTTAATCCTTTTGTTTTCCTTTTATGATATAAGAAGTACGTTCAATAAAATCTTCGTAATTATTTAATATTACGGTGTCACCAAAATTATCTTTAATAGCGTCTGAATATCTTAATAAATCAGAATCGTTTATTACCGAACGATAATAGTTTGCGTAATCCTCATCATCCCTAAATTGATAGTCCTGACTTTTTTCTTTTAATTTAACTAAAACAACTAATGTTTTATCAGGTGTATGTTGGAAAAGTTCAGGGTTATCATTTGAAAGATTCAAATATTTGATCATATTGTGTTCGGAAATATTATCATATTTAGAAAATTCTCCGCCTTTTTTAAAGTATGGTACTTTATCAAAAATTATGAATACTTGAAAATACGGTATTTTATTTGAACGTATGTTAGCAGTTTCACCTAACATATTTTCAAAATAGTTGTTACTGTTTTGAGAGTAATTTCGCATAACAAACTTTATAGCATAACTCGCAACCGCTTTTCCTCTGCGAAAAATAGTAATGTCAACATTTTTAGGATAATATCTACCTTCAATGTTTCCTTCCTTATCGTCTCCATAACCTTGAGATTTAACGGTATACTCCTATCCAAGTTTTTCCTCCAAATCTCTTGCGATATGTCCATGAAGAATTTTTAATTTTGCGGTGCTTCTCGAAGTGCCAACAGATAAATATGTATCAAACGATTCGCGTACTACCTCTAAAAACTGACTATTGTTCAACATCAAGTAATCCTCCGGTTCCGATTTTATAATCTAAATAATTTTTAACATCTTTCGATGAGAATGTGTAATATCCGCCACTTTTATATTTTCCAAGCAACGATACATATATACCAAATTCTTCATCCAAAAGCGCACACTTTATTGTATCTGTATCTACTGTATCGCTAATAGCGTATAAGCCGCTGTAAACGCCTACTCCCGACTTTGCACAAATCAGTTTGAGATCTTTTGATGTTCTAATCAAAGTGTTAATCGTTAACTTTTTCTTAAATGTATCATTGATTGCCTGACTGCGACCAAAAGCAAACCAAAAAGAAGAATCGCTTTTTTCATTGCTGCGTTTCAGCAATTCGTCTTTTTTTGACAGCAGATATTCATATAGTTTTTCATCTTTTGATAATTCTTTCTCTGAGATAAGTTTTCCATTCTCATCGTATGGGAAGATGATTTTTTTTTGAATACCACGAGAAGCTTTAATAACAGGAATAATATATTTTGAATCAAAATCAAAATCAAAATCATTGATAAATATTTTATCAGCTAATGTTGCATAACCATTCTTTATTAGTACATCTGATTTTTTTGTGTTGTTTAGTATTTTTTTTAACAAATTTAACGAGTTTCTGTTAGAAAAATAAAACAAACCGTTAATCAAAAAATCTTTCTCTTGCAATTCATCAACAAACACCGGTTTATTGTTTGTTGCATCATACTCATAATACGATACGGAATCTGTACTTTTTGCTTTATTAAGAGTAATAATTGCCGTATATGTGGTTGAATTAAATGGTTGAAAATGCTTCAAATCACACACTCTTTCTAATAGATTGTGTCCCAAAAAATAATTACGCATATTCTTTCCTGCTAAACTTGTGAAAAAAGAAGAGGGCGTAATATAGGATAAAACACCTGTTTCATTCAACATTTTTATGCCAACTTCATAAAAAGCAATATATAAATCGGTCATTCCGCCATTTGCAAACAAAAAAGATTTTACAGAGTCAAAGTTGTCATGCAAATTGTGTACTCTTACATAAGGTGGGTTACCAATTACAAAATCCATTTTACCGTTAAAAATATCAAAATCCAATGCGTCTTCATTATGAAAGTCCCAGCTAATCTCAGATTCTATTCCATATATTGCCGCAACTTGTGAACATCTTTCTTTGCAAACAATTAACTCATCATTATCAATATCAATTCCGTGTATATATGTCTCTAAATTATTTTTCAATTCATCAATATTCGTTGATTTTTTAAGAAATTCAGTACAATATCTATCAACAATTTGAATAAGAAACTGACCATCACCACAGCTGTTATCTATTACATGCTTATTCAATATTGAAGTGCCATAATAATGTCCCAAATCCATTATCTGTTTTGCAAGATAGTCAGGCGTGAAAATCTTTCCTCGATGTTTGATTTTAATAAATTCTTCTGTTGTTTCAGAGGATTTAGCCTTTCTATTCATATATTACCCAATCCTTGTTATTAAAATAGCTACTTGATTATAACATAACAGACCGCAAAAAACAACGATTAATGTTAGCAAATTGAACAAGTCCATTAAATAAACGTGCAACAGAAAAAGACCGCCTACACTTTTGTAAGCGGTCTTTGATATTTAGTTCGACAAACTTGAATTTAAAAACCTTAAAATTCCGATTTATCAATTATCCAAATGCTCAAATATTTTAGTCCAGACCGTATCGTCCTGTACCGTCATGGCGTCCCAATCGTAAGAGGCGACAAAATTTGCTTTTTCGTCCGCCGTTGCTTTTTTATTGCGAGTGAGCTTGGTTCTCGCTTTTCCGAATTCACCCAACAGCTTCACCGCTTCTTCGGTATAATTCGGGTTGTGTCCTTTGTTTTTGCAAAGCATAAAGCGAACATTACCCTTGCCGTCAAGCACTGATTTGAGAATATCATAATGTACGCGACGGCACATTTGATCGTCCTCGGAGTAAATCAGGAGTGCTTTTGCGGAAGATTTAGACAGTGATTCCACAGCGTTGAACTTGACAAATCTCGGATTCGATTCTTTTTCAAGGGCGAAGATTGCCTTTCTGTATCCTTTGAGTACGCCCGGAAAGAAAGACTTTATCATCTCCTCAACGGAAACAAATCCGCACATAGCTACGATATGAGAAATTTCGGGATAGAGCGCCGATATGTTCAGCGTTGAAAACGCGCCCCAGCTATGTCCCATAACAGAAATATCCCAACCTGCAAATCGCCGGTCTGCCTTTATCGTTGCAATGCAATCGTTAAGGTCGCATAATGATTGCGCAAGGCCGCCCGTTGTTTCACCGCCCGATTCCATACAGCCTGTGTGGTCGTAGGCAAACACAGTATATCCGTGTCGGCAGAGCTTTTCAATCTCTTTCATATAGGCGCGATGACCGCCGCCCATTCCGTGATCGAATACAACTATTCTTTTCTCAATCGGATTATCGTAATGATAAATATATCCTTGCAGCGTATGTCCTGCCGACGCTTTGAAAGGATAGGACTCCTTATGTAAGCCGTCAAAATCCTCGGCAGAAAAATAAAACACCGTTTCCGTATCGTCACAACGAGCATACATCATACCCTTATACATATTTACAACTTGTTTCTCAAATATCATATAACTCTCCTAAAAATTACGATTTATCAATTTTATAAAGCCCCTGAACAGACTTTCAATTCTGTCACATATTATACAGCAAAATTATAAAAATTTCAATCCGCCGGCTATTGACAAAATCGGTGTGAAAGAAGAACAATTTGTGGCGATTGACTTTGACTGAATTCTTCATCTCGGACTCTACGAGTTCCTGCTGAATGAAAATTCTCTTGAATTGTAAACCGAATAAATGCCAAAAGGGGCCGTCCTTAGTGTGACAGCCCCTTTTTGTACCTTGATAAAGATGAGATAAAAGCACAATCTATTCCATATCAGGAATACAACTACAAATAACAGCAATTATTTTGTCTATGGAATCTTGGCATCCCCGATTTACCCATTCTCCAACGATTCCCGATATTCCTGTCAGATAATAAATAATCCGATAATATCTTTCATCAGCCGGAACGGAGAAGCGCTCTAAGATAGGTTCAAATACATTGTGAAACATATTTATAAATGTTTTTTCTGCTTGGAATATGACCGGTCTGGCCATAGCTGCTTTATATAGCTTCTGATTTTCTTGAATAAATTGCAAATACGGTAATAAATAATCGGGTGTAATCAGCTTTAATTCCTTTATAGAACATTCTTTTATATTAGGAACCTTGCTTTGCTTGCCTTGAAACCTCATAAATAATTGATTTTGAATATAGGACAGACTTTCTTCCAACAGGTCACCGATAGTTTCATAGTGTAGATAAAAAGTAGAACGGTTTACACCGGCTTTTTCACAGATTTCCTTAACTGTTATATATTCAAAATCCTTTTTCTGCAATAATTCTAAAAACGCCTTATCGAAACGAACGGCGGTATTAAAATATTTGCTTTCAGATTTGTTCAACGGATACACCTCACTTTTATCTTACGATACTGTATTTGCCCATTTTATTCCTCGCTGATTTCTTTGGCGAGCTGTATAATTTCAAACGCGTACTTTTGCTTTCCTTTTGCAAGTATTTTTTTGTAGATAGAATAATTTACTCCCATACCAATCATACCGATTATACCTACTATTATTCCCGAAACAAAACTTACCGTTGTCCCGGTACCGATTTTGCCCATCGCAAGGCACATACCTGTTCCCAAAATTAACGCCGAAACGATCCCGAAGCTATAAGCAAAAATGATTGAGGGAAGTTTCGCCTTATTATCCAATTTGCGTAAGGCAATCACCTTGGAAGTTTCCTTTACTGAATACTCGTTTGCGATTTGTTCTGCATAAATTTTGTCTGTGTTCATAGTTGTTAGCCTCCTTTAATTTATGTCTTTATTTTATCAGACTCAACATAACAACTGAACTACACAGATTTCGATTTTTGTTGAATTTAAATTTGGTTTTATTATAGCACGAACGAGGTTGATTTTCAATCCGCCGACTATGCATAACTTAAATATAAAAGCGACCGCCTACGAGTGTAAGCGGTCTGTATAATTCAACAGATTGAAATTTATCTTCGTGTTCCATCCTCTTGAAAGGTCTTTTTCAAAGCAGTTTCCGTTAAAAAAACGGATACCGATAAAACTATGCACTGAATAGTCATTAGAACAAGCGAAACGACGCTTAGCGTATCGTCATCACTGCGATAAAACGGAATGAGTACCAAAACAGACGGAGCTATCATAAATAATCCAATTTCACACCAAAGCCGTCCGCAGTACTCGTTGGCAAATTTCCATGTATTCATATTTATCATTGAACGCTCTGTTCTATACCCAACTAGTCCGTTTTTATGTTTCGGGCAATGTTTCCACATAATTATTCCGCCAACAATCATAATAATAGGAATCAATAAATCACATATTATCATAAACCGCGCAAACATTACATCCTCCGTAAAATATTTCCGTTTTTATCTGTATTTATATAAATATCAGGAAGCTACGCTTTTCTCCTCGCGTTTAACTGTGCCTGCCCGTGAAATTTTATGTGATAGATTGCAGACATTTTCATAGGCGGTAAGCTCGTAATATACATTGCCGCCCTCGTCCGATTTACATTCGTCGATAAGATTTTCCGTAATCTCGGCGCACCTGTCCCATTCCCGAATAACCTCTTCGGAATGTTCTCTTTTTATCTCGTATTTTTCCAAAAAATACTCGCTGATAAAGCGCGTATATTTTTCCATTCCCCAAACATTCATATGATCGTTATTGTAAAAATCATTTTTCGTATCAAGTCCGATGCTCGAATACGCGTTCTCAAAATCGGCAAAAGAATAACCGTAGGAGTCTATAATCGAATCCATTTCTTTGCAGACCTGTGTGTTTCTGTTGTTCACACAATGAGGACTTATGATAAAAAGTACCTGCTTCAACCCGTTATTCTTACAGCACTCCAACAA
>JAQXHF010000095.1 GCA_029007095.1 Clostridia bacterium
CGAGGCTTATGCTGTTATGAATGAAATAATGAGCGGTGAAAGTACGCCGACTCAAAATGCTGCGTTTCTTTCCGCCCTGTCAACAAAGAGCGCAAAAGCGGAAACTACCGATGAGATAGCAGGCTGTGCAGCCGCAATGCGAGATCACGCGACTAAGGTAGAAACGGGTATGGATATCTTTGAAATCGTCGGAACAGGCGGCGACAATGCTCACAGCTTCAATATATCCACAACCTCGGCTCTCGTTGCCGCGGCAGGCGGAGTAAAGGTTGCGAAGCACGGCAACCGAGCGGCTTCTTCCAAATGCGGAACGGCGGACTGCCTTGAAGCGCTCGGAGTTAACATTCAGCAAAGTCCGGAAAAGTGCGTTGAACTGCTCAATGATGTCGGTATGTGCTTCTTCTTTGCTCAGAAATATCATACCTCTATGAAATATGTAGGAGCTATACGCAAGGAGCTTGGCTTCCGCACAGTGTTCAATATTTTAGGCCCTCTTACCAATCCGGGAAGTCCGAAAATGCAGCTTCTCGGAGTATATGACGAGTACCTTGTTCAGCCTTTGGCGCAGGTTTTGATAAATCTCGGCGTTAAGAGAGGCATGGTAGTTTACGGCCAGGACAAGCTTGACGAGATTTCTATGAGTGCGCCTACAACGGTTTGCGAATTTAAAGACGGTTGGTTTAAATCGTACACGATCAGCCCGGAGAGTTTTGGATTTGAACGCTGTTCAAAGGCGGAGCTTGAAGGTGGAACTCCCGGAGAAAACGCTAAAATCACTCTCGATATTCTGAACGGTTCAAAGGGAGCTAAGCGAAACGCTGTGCTTATGAATTCGGGCGCGGCGCTCTATATTGCCGGCAAGGCGGACACGATTAAAGACGGAATTGACCTTGCGGCTGAGCTTATAGATTCGGGCAAAGCTATGGAAACGCTTAATAAATTTATAGAAATCAGCAACCGTGAGGAGAAATGATATGACGATTCTCGATAAGCTTGCCGATTATGCGAAAGAACGCACGGCAAAAGCAAAAAGAGAAATACCTCTTGATGAAATTAAAGCTTCGGCTTTTTCCATGGAAAAGGGTTCGTTTGACTTTGAAAATGCGCTTAAAACAGAAGACATTGCTTTCATCTGCGAATGTAAAAAGGCTTCGCCGTCAAAAGGACTCATTGCTCCCGATTTCCCTTATCTTCAAATAGCCAAAGAATACGAAGCCGCAGGAGCAAACTGCATTTCGGTTCTTACCGAGCCTAAATGGTTTCTCGGCAGCGACAGCTATCTTAGTGAAATTTCAAAGGCGGTTTCTATACCTTGTTTAAGAAAGGATTTTACTGTTGACGAGTATATGATTTACGAAGCAAAGCTTTTAGGCGCGTCTGCGGTTCTGCTGATTTGTTCTATACTAAGCGCAGTTCAGATTAAGGAATATATTTCAATATGCGATTCTCTCGGATTATCGGCTCTTGTCGAAGCTCACGATGAATCGGAGGTTAAGACCGCTTTAAACTGTGGGGCAAGGATTATCGGAGTTAATAACCGTAATTTAAAGGATTTTACGGTCGATACCGATAACAGCCGCAGACTCAGAGAGATTATTCCGAACGATGTTTTGTTTGTCAGCGAGAGCGGAGTTAAAACTCCTCAGGATATCGCGGAACTTCGTAAAATCGGCGCCGACGCCGTTCTTATCGGTGAAACTCTTATGAGGGCGGATGATAAAAAACAAAAATTAAGTCAACTGCGGGGAGATTTATGACAAAAATTAAATTTTGCGGACTTACACGGCCTTGCGATATTGAAGCCGTAAACGAGCTTAAACCGGAATATATCGGATTTGTGTTCTATGAAAAAAGCAAACGAAATGTAACGGCCGAGCTTGCAGGAGAGCTGAAAAAACTCCTGATTGATGAAATTTCGGCAGTCGGAGTATTTGTGGACAGTCCGATCGAATATGTTGCTTCTCTTTTAAATAACGGAATTATTGATATAGCTCAGCTCCACGGAAGCGAGGACGAGGGTTATATAAAAAAATTAAGGTCATTTACGGATAAGCCGATAATAAAAGCGTTTAAAATTAAAGATAAAACGGATATAACCGAAGCCGAGAAATCGTCAGCCGACTATGTGCTGTTGGATTCGGGCTGCGGAACAGGCTCTGCTTTTGACTGGAATTTAATTAAAGACATAAAAAGACCGTATTTTTTGGCAGGCGGTCTTAATCTTGAAAATATAGAAAATGCTGTTTCGATTCTCGCGCCATTTGCGGTTGATGTCAGCTCAGGAATTGAAACAAACGGACTAAAAGATAAAAATAAAATGCGTGAATTTGTTTGCACGGTCAGAGGAAAGGAAGAAACAATATGACAAATCCCAACGGACGATTCGGAATCCACGGCGGTCAGTATATTCCCGAAACGCTTATGAATGCGATAATCGAGCTTGAAGAAGCATACAACCACTTCAAAAATGATCCTGAATTTAACCGCGAACTTACAGAACTGCTTAATGAATATGCCGGCAGACCGTCAAGACTTTATTTTGCCGAAAATATGACAAAGGATCTCGGCGGAGCTAAAATTTATCTTAAAAGGGAAGACTTGAATCACACGGGAGCACACAAGATAAATAATGTTCTCGGTCAGGCTTTGCTTGCTAAGAAGATGGGCAAGACAAGACTTATTGCCGAAACGGGTGCAGGACAGCATGGCGTTGCTACTGCTACTGCGGCGGCTCTTATGGGTATGGAATGTGTCGTGTTTATGGGCAGAGAGGATACCGTTCGACAGGCGTTGAATGTTTACCGAATGAAGCTGCTCGGCGCAGAGGTAGTTCCCGTTGACAGCGGTACGGCAACTCTGAAAGACGCTGTTTCGGAGGCGATGCGCGAGTGGACTAATCGAATTGACGATACGCATTACTGCCTGGGTTCTGTTATGGGACCGCATCCTTTCCCGACTATCGTTCGTGATTTTCAGGCGGTTATTTCAAGGGAGATAAAGGAGCAGATGTTAGAGAAAGAGGGCAGACTTCCCGACGCTGTACTTGCTTGCGTAGGCGGCGGTTCAAATGCCATAGGCAGTTTTTATCACTTTATTGACGACAGTGAAGTAGAGCTTATCGGCTGTGAGGCTGCCGGCAGAGGAATAGATACATTTGAAACAGCGGCTACCGTTAATACAGGCAAGGTCGGAATTTTCCACGGAATGAAATCGTATTTCTGCCAGGATGAATACGGTCAGATTGCACCGGTTTATTCGATTTCGGCAGGACTTGACTATCCCGGAGTCGGCCCCGAACACGCATATCTTCACGATATAGGCAGAGCGAAATATGTTCCCGTAACAGACGACGAAGCTGTGGACGCTTTTGAATATCTTGCAAAAACGGAGGGAATTATTCCTGCTATTGAGTCGGCTCATGCCGTAGCTTATGCGATGAAGCTCGCTCCGACTATGAGAAATGATAAGATTATCGTTGTAACGATTTCGGGCAGAGGCGACAAAGATTGTGCCGCCATGGCAAGGTACAGAGGGGAGAATATATATGAGTAAAATTAAAACGGTTTTTGAAAACGGAAAAGCATTTATAGCTTTTGTAACCTGCGGCGATCCCGACTTGGAGACAACCGCCGCCGTTGTGCGCGAGGCTGTTAAAAACGGAGCCGATCTAATCGAGCTTGGAATTCCTTTTTCGGATCCTACCGCAGAGGGACCTGTGATACAGGGAGCAAATCTGCGCGCCTTGTCCGGCGGAGTGACGACCGACAAGGTTTTCGGCTTGGTCGAGGAACTGCGTAAGGATGTTGAAGTTCCTATGGTGTTTATGACCTATGCAAATGTCGTTTTTTCTTACGGCACGGAACGGTTCATATCAAAGTGCGCCGAGACAGGTATTGACGGTATTATTCTTCCCGACCTTCCTTACGAGGAAAAAGATGAGTTTCAGCCTGTT
>JAQXHF010000096.1 GCA_029007095.1 Clostridia bacterium
TATTTTTTCTCCTTTTCTCCTTTGTGATTGTCTGATTATTTGTTCAGAATTTGGTAACTGAGAGTCATAAGGCTGTCATTCAGGTGGACGCTCTCAACGGTAACTTCGGGATATACGGAATTTATATCGTAATGAGTGAAATTCCAGAAGTTTGTGATGCCCAGCTTGATAAGCCTGTCAACAATTTCCCGTGTGCTTTCGGTAGGGATACAAAGAACGGCAACAACCGGTTCGATTTCTTTGCAGTAAACTTCAAGCTCCGAGATATCGTTTATTGAGATACCTTTAATTTTAACATCTGTCATCTCGCTTGCCCTTTTATCAAAAATACCGACAAGCTCAAAGCCTCTGTCCTCAAACGCCATATGTGACGCGATAGCTTTTCCTAAATTACCGCAGCCGATAATTATAGTTTTAAAATCACTTCCGACTCCAAGGATTGAACCTATTTCAGCACTGAGTTGTTCAACATTGTAGCCGTAACCCTGCTGACCGAATCCTCCGAAGCAGTTAAGGTCCTGTCTGATTTGTGAAGCCGTGAAGCCCATTTTCTGCGACAGTTCCTTTGATGAGGTGCGGACAACTCCCTGCTTTTTCAGCTCTCCCAAGAATCTGTAATAGCGGGGCAGTCGCTTGATGACTGACATCGAAATATTGTTTTTAACCTTTGGCATAATGCCCTCGCTTCCTAATTCATTTTACGGATTTATTATTCTGAAAGTTTTTGGACGGTTTCCATAACATAATTGCCGAATTCCTCACAGGTGCAACCGTCTTCGCGGCCTGTTATCTGTATTTTCTTTTCCTCAAACATACAAATATCAAGAGCTTTTTCAAGCAGATCGGCTTTTTCCTGCTCTCCGATATGTGAAAGGAGCATAACGGTGGCTCTGAGCATAGAGCAGGGATCCGCATACTGTCCGCGTCCCTCTTTAATCATACGCGGAGCTGAACCGTGTATAGCTTCAAACATAGCGTAACGCTTACCGATGTTTGCGCTGCCGGCAGTTCCTACGCCGCCCTGGAACTCTGCGGCTTCGTCGGTTATGATGTCACCGTAGAGATTAGGAAGAATAAATACCTTGAAATCCGTACGGCGTTTGGGATCAATAAGCTTTGCGGTGGTAATATCAACATACCATTCATCTGTTGTGATTTCCGGATAATACTTGCCGATATTTTTACAGATGTTGAGGAATTTTCCGTCGGTTGTCTTGATTATGTTAGCCTTTGTTATGATAGAAACTCTCTCTTTATGATTCCTTCTTGCGTAGTCATAGGCGAGCTTTGCGATTCTTTCGCAGCCCTCTGTTGTTGTAACGACAAAGTCCATTGCGAGGTCGTCGGTAACATTTACACCCTTTGAGCCTACGGCGTATGCACCCTCGGTATTCTCACGGAAGAATGTCCAGTCGATACCTTCTTCGGGAACCTTAACCGGGCGAAGATTTGCAAAGAGATCCAAAGCTTTACGCATTGCAACATTTGCGCTTTCGATGTTCGGCCACGGATCGCCGGCCTGCGGCGTTGTTGTCGGGCCTTTGAGGATAACATGGCAGGATTTGAGTTCTTCAAGAACATCATCGGGGATAGCCTTGTTAGCGGCTACGCGGTTTTCGATAGTAAGACCGTCGATAAATTTGAATTCTACCTTACCTGCCTTAACCTTATCGCTGAGCATATATTCGAGAACTCGTGCGCTCTCTTTGGTGATTATAGGACCGATTCCGTCGCCGCCGCATACGCCGACAACGATTTTATCAAGCTTGCTGTAATCAATGAAATCGCCCTGTGCTTTAATCGCATCAGAACGGTCGCTCTGTTCGCGAACGAGCGCCTCGAATTTTTCAACTGCATTTTTAATCTGTACTTCTGTCATTATAATAACTCCTTATGAATTTTCTCTGGTGTAATCAAGCAGTCCGCCCGCAAGAAGTATATCTCTCTGACGCTCGGAGAGCTGATAATCAAGCTCATAGCTGTCGCCGGTTGTGAGATTTTTGAGAGAAACCTCTGTGCCGTTTGCGATAGCGCTTCTGATATCGGGAAGACTAAGCTCGTCGTTTACGCTTATTTTGTCATAATCGGCTTCATTCTTAAAGGTGAAAGGAATAATGCCGGCATTTACAAGGTTTGCACAGTGAATTCTTGCAAATGATTTTGTAACAACCGCCTTAATTCCAAGATAGAGGGGAACAAGAGCCGCATGCTCTCTTGACGAACCCTGACCGTAGTTTGCGCCGCCGATGATGATTCCGCTGCCTGCTTCTTTACAATGCTGAGCGAAGTTTTCATCGCACTGTCTGAAACAGAAGTTAGAAAGATAAGGAATGTTTGAACGATAGGGGAGAATCTTAGCTCCTGCCGGCATAATGTGGTCGGTAGTGATGTTGTCGCCAACCTTCAACACAGCCTTTGCCTGGATTTCATCGGGGAGCGGCTGAGTCTTGGGGAACGGCTTTATGTTTGGACCGTACAAAACTTCAACCTTATCGGCGTCTTCGGGGCTTGCCGGAAGCTCTATCATATTATCGTTTATAATGAACTTTTCGGGCATTGTGATTTTGGGAGCTTCACCGAGCTTACGAGGATCTGTGAGAACGCCCGTGAGAGCAGAAGCTGCGGCAACCTCGGGACTTACGAGATAAATTCCTGCGTCTGCTGTGCCCGAACGGCCTTCAAAGTTACGGTTAAAGGTACGCAGAGAAACACCCGCCGAATTAGGAGACTGTCCCATACCTATGCACGGACCGCAGGCGGATTCAAGAATTCGCGCTCCTGCGTCAATCATATCAGAGAGAGCGCCGCAGAGAGCAAGCATATTAAGAACCTGCTTTGAACCGGGAGCAATGGAAAGACTTACGCTCGGACAAACTGTTTTTCCTTTGAGGATAGCGGCAACTTTGAGCATATCCATAAGAGATGAGTTTGTGCATGAACCGATGCAGACCTGATCAACCTTGATTTCACCGATTTCTTCTACCGATTTAACATTGTCGGGCATATGCGGCATAGCTGCAAGAGGAGCAAGCGTGTTAAGGTCGATATCAATGACTTCGTCATAAACTGCGTCATCGTCGGCTTTAAGCTCGGACCAATCCTGCTCTCTGCCCTGAGCTTTAAGGAATTCTTTTGTTATTTCATCGGAGGGGAAAATTGAGGTAGTAGCTCCAAGCTCTGCGCCCATATTTGTTATTGTAGCTCTTTCGGGTACGGAAAGCGACTTCACGCCGTCTCCGCCGTACTCAACTATTTTGCCTACGCCGCCTTTAACGGACATAATGCGGAGAACTTCAAGAATAATATCCTTAGCGGCAACCCAATCGTTGAGCTTGCCGTGAAGATTTACTCTTACCATTTTAGGCATAGTGATGTAATATGCGCCGCCGCCCATAGCAACAGCAACATCAAGACCGCCGGCACCCATGGCAAGCATACCGATTCCGCCGCCGGTAGGAGTGTGACTGTCCGAACCGATAAGAGTTTTGCCCGGAACTCCGAAACGCTCAAGATGAACCTGATGGCAGATTCCGTTTCCGGGACGGGAAAATCTGAGGCCTCTTTTTTTAGCGACGCTCTGAATGAAGCGGTGATCGTCTGCGTTTTCAAAGCCTGTTTGAAGTGTGTTATGGTCTATATAAGCGACCGAAAGCTCTGTTTTAACTCTGTCGATTCCCATGGCTTCAAATTCAAGATAAGCCATAGTTCCGGTTGCATCCTGAGTGAGAGTCTGGTCAATTTTGAGGCCGACCTCGCTGCCGGGAGTCATATCACCGGAAAGAAGATGGTTCTTTATAATCTTTTGTGCGATAGTGTAACCCATTTGAGTATATTACCTCCGACTTGTTTAATTTTTTAACAATCTTTATTTTACCACAATTATATGTTTTGTCAATAATTTGTCGAGAAAAGAGAAGTATATATATGGTATATAATAATAATTCTGTCAGCTGCGATTAACTGAGGAGTGCTTCTGCGACTGAGCAACGGCAAGTTTGTCGCATCTTTCGTTTTCGGGATGTCCGACATGACCTTTTATCCAATGGATTTTGACGGTGTGAATGTGTGAAAGAGTCAGCAGTTCGTCCCAAAGTTCGGGATTCAAAGCCGGTTTTTTATCGGATTTTTTCCAACCGTTTCGTTTCCAGCTTTCGGCCCAACCCTTGCCGAGTCCGTCTGCGACATATTTTGAATCCGTCCAAAGGTTTACTGTGCAAGGTTCTTTCAGCATTTTAAGAGCTTCAATTACGGCTGTAAGCTCCATACGGTTGTTTGTTGTGTTTTTTTCGCCTCCGCTTATTTCTTTTTCGGTGTTTTTATATCTCAGAATGGCGCCCCAACCGCCCGGTCCGGGATTTCCCGAACAGGCGCCGTCTGTAAAAATATCAATTTCTTTCATTCTTTTACTCCGTTCTTTGATTAAATGTACCGAACATATTATAACATAAGTGTCCGTGTAAAACAATGTTTACCTTATTAAAATTACGGCAATAATATTCGCATAGGTTGACATTTGGTGCATTTAATTATATAATATTCTAATAAAATCGGATTTGTATGCGTATAATCGCAGTTTTACATAAATAGGGCAATCAAATACAGAAAGAACAGGAGATAATTTATTAAATGCCTAATAAACAAAACAGAGAAGAAAGGGACGGCAGACAGCCTGCACAGAAGAATTCTTATCAAAAAAATAAAAAGCAAAAGAAGCCGTTAAATTTGCAGGGATTTAAAAATCAGAAACCCGCTTCAAAGCAAAAAGCAAATAAGACTGCTCAGAACGGTGGGCAGCAGACTAATCAGAACCAGACTCAGAATAAAAATCAAAAAAATTCAAAATCGGATTATCGTAAGGGCGGTAATTACGGCTACGGCAGAAAGAGCAAGAATCAGCGTAATCAGAACAAACGAAGCAATCAAAGGCCGACAAAGCCCGTTAAAATAGGATTTTTGGGCGGACTTAACGAAATCGGCAAAAATATGACCGTATATGAGTATGACGGCGACATTATGCTCGTTGACTGCGGACTTGCTTTCCCCGAAGCGGATATGCTCGGCGTCGATTTGGTTATACCTGATTTTTCTTATCTTGAAAAAAATGCAGAAAAAATCAAGGGTATCGTAATAACTCACGGACACGAGGATCACATAGGCGCGCTTGCTTATCTGCTTAAAAAGATAAATATTCCGGTCTATGGCACAAGGCTCACGATAGGACTTATCGAGGGTAAGCTGACGGAACATAATATTCTTTCAAAAGCAAAACTCAACACCATAAAACCCGGTGATGTAATCGGACTGGGTAAATTCAGCGTTGAGGCGATTCATGTCAATCACTCTATTCCCGACGCGCTTGCGTATGCTATTAAATGCGGCGCAGGAACAATAATTCAGATGGGCGATTTCAAGATTGACAGCACTCCGATTGACGGAGGAATGATTGACCTTAACCGCTTCGGTGAATTGGGCAAGGAGGGCGTCCTCTGTATGCTTTCCGACTCCACCAATGCGGAGCGTCCCGGCTATACCGAGAGTGAAAGAAAGGTTGGTTCGTCGCTTAAAACTCTATTTGAACGCGCGGGAAACAGACGAATTATTATCGCAACTTTCGCTTCAAATGTTCACCGTGTTCAGCAGATTATCGACCAGGCTTATGCTTTGGGCAGAAAGGTCGCTCTTTCGGGACGAAGCCTTGAAAATGTAGTTAAAATCGGAGCTGAACTCGGATATCTCAATGTTCCCGATGGGGAGCTTGTAAGCATCGACCTTATAAATCAATATCCCGATGAAAAGATGGTTATTGTCACTACGGGAAGTCAGGGCGAACCTATGTCCGCTCTGTCGAGAATGGCTTTTTCCGACCACAGGAAGGTAGCCGTCGGACCTAATGACTGCGTAATCATCTCGGCAACGCCTATTCCGGGCAATGAGAAAACAGTCGGCAAGGTTATCAACGAGCTTATGAAGCTTGGAGCAGATGTGATATACGAAAAAGCATACGGAGTTCATGTTTCCGGTCATGCCTGTCAGGAGGAGCTTAAACTGATGATGGGCATAATCAATCCTAAGTATTTCATTCCCGTTCACGGCGAGCAGAAGCATTTGAGAAAACACGCTCAGCTTGCCGAAAGCATGGGAATTCCCAAAGATAATATAATAATCGCAGACAACGGTATGCAGGTCGAGATGACGGCTAACGGATATAAATTTAATGACGGAATCGAATCGGGACAGATATTTGTTGACGGTTCGGGAGTCGGTGATGTCGGAAATGCCGTTATCAGGGACAGAAAGAGACTTTCCGAGGACGGTTTGGTTATCGTCGTTGCCGCAGTTGATAAGATAATGGGTGATATTGTATCCGGCCCCGACATTCTGACAAGGGGATTTGTGTATGCAAAGGAATCCGAAAAACTGCTTGATGACGCCAAGAAAGCTGCGCGAAATGTGATAGAGGAATGTATGTGCAGCTCAAAGAGATATGACTGGACAACCGTAAGGTCTAAGGTGAGGGACGAAATCTCGCATCTTATGTATGAAAGAACACGACGCAATCCTATGATTCTGTCTATAATAATGGAGATATAGTCTGTTAAAGTGTAAGTGAAAGGAATGATAATCTAAAATGAAGCTAAAAGCATTAAAAACGCTTTTAAAAACTGCTGTTAAAGATTTTCCGGTCTTTATTGCGGCTTTTGCGGTTGCGGTAATTTGTACCGTTTTAACTGCAATTTTAGGCAATAAATGGCTTGCGCTGGCGGAGTTGGTACTCTTAATCGGCATAGGCTTTGCGATATTTATGTATCTTCGTTCTATGCGTAATGCGAAGCTGAAAATATTGAGCGACATATCTTCGCAGCTTGATTTTTCGGACGAAAGTTCCGCTGAGAAAATTCCTATGCCTATGGCGGTATGCAGTATGTCCGGTGAAATAATCTGGAACAATACGCTTTTTGAAAAAGATGTTCTCGGCGGCGGAGCGTCGGAAACCGAGATGAAAGGCTTTTTTGAGGAAATCGGAATAGAGTCTATCCTGAATTCAGGCTCTGCGGGTATCCCGATAGATTACGGCAACAAGAATTTCACCGTTTTTGCACATAAAATTCAAAAAAACGGTGAAGACGCCGCGGCAATATATTTGGTTGAAACGACCAAGTTCCATATAATTGCTCAGGAATATATCAAGAGCCGTCCGTCGCTCATAATTATGACGATAGACAATGTATATGAGCTTCAACAGGATTACAGAGAGAGCGATTGCTCCGCTATCAAAAACGGAGTTGAAAAGCTGATTGAAACCTGGCTGTCCGATTATCCATGCTTTATCAGCAAGGTCAGCGAAGAAAAATTCTGCATTGTCGCAGAGAAACGAAACACGGACGATATGATTGCCCGCAGATTTGATATACTCGATATGGTACGCGACTATACATACGATGAAAAGTATGTCGGCGTAACTCTTTCGATAGGCGTTGGCTTCGGCGCAACCTATTCGGAATGTGAAAAGAATGCAAAGCTTTCTCTTGATATGGCTCTCGGAAGAGGCGGAGATCAGGCAGTTGTTAAAATTAAGGACAACTATGAGTTTTTCGGCGGCGTTTCAAAGAGCGTAGAAAGCACCAATAAGGTTAAATCAAGGATAGTTGCTTCCGCATTGACTGAGCTTATTCAGGGTTGCGATACGGTATATATTATGGGACACCGTTTCCCTGATTTCGACGCGGCAGGTTCTGCCTACGGAATCGCCTGCATTGCGAGAAGTCTCGGTAAGCCTGCGTATATTGCAACAGATGTTTCAAGCTCAATGGCGAAAAATCTTCTTTCGAGAGGAGAGGCAGAGGGCTTTGCCAATACCGTTATCAGCATAAGTCAGGCGAAGCAGGATATGCTTAACGGCGGCAGTAATCTCCTCGTGGTAGTCGATACGCACATTAAATCTTTTGTCGAAAGCACTGATTTACTTTCACTTTCAAAAATGACTGTAGTAATCGACCATCATCGTAAGGCGGTTGATTATATTGATGACGCGGTTATATTCTTCCATGATCCGAGCGCATCTTCAACGGCGGAAATGGTTACCGAGCTTGCCGAATACACACCGGCAACAACCCGTTTGGGCAGCTTTGTAGCCGACGGACTTATGGCGGGTATTATGCTCGACACCAAAAATTTTGTGCTTCGTGCAAGCTCCAGAACCTTTGAAGCGGCAGCTTTCCTTAAAAAGCAGGGAGCTGACGCAGTAAGGGCAAAGCAGCTTTTTGCAAGTGATATTGACAGCTATCACGAGAGAAACGCTATAATTTCCAACGCGGAGAAATATAAAAATTGCGTTATCGCCGTTGCAAACGAAACCGGCGACAATATGAGAATGATATGCTCTCAGGCTGCGGACGAGCTTTTGAATATCAGCGGAGTTGACGCTTCGTTTGTAATTTTCAGAGCAGGTGAAGCTGTTTGCGTATCTGCGAGGTCTTTCGGTAAAGTTAATGTCCAGATAATAATGGAATATATGAACGGCGGCGGTCATCAGACGATGGCGGCTACTCAGATTAAGGATTCGTCAATCGAAGCGGTTACCGGTTTGTTGACCGAAAGTATTGATAAATATAATGAATTAAGAAGTAAAGAGAGGGCGGCAAGATGAAAGTTATATTGACGCAGGATGTAAAAAGTCTCGGTAAAAAAGGAGAGCTTGTAAACACATCGGACGGTTATGCAAGAAACTATCTTTTTCCGAGAAAGCTGGCTGTGGAGGCTAATTCACAGGCTATGACAGAGCTTAAAAACCGCGAGGATTCAAAGAAGCATAAGATAGAGGTTGAAACCGAGGAAGCTAAGAAAGCGGCGGCATTGATTAACGGTAAAACCGTAAAGATTACAGCAAAAGCCGGAAAAGGCGGAAAGCTTTTCGGCTCGGTTACAGCAAAGGAAATCGCAGCCGCAGTTAAGAAGGATTTTAATATAGACGCCGACAAGAGGAAAATAAGCGTTGATGAGATAAAGGCTTTCGGCACATACAAGGCGACGGTTAAGCTCTATCAGGGCGTTTCCGCAGAATTTTCGGTAATGGTTACCGAGGAATAATACCGGATTTGAAAGGTGAAAGACTTATGGAAAGTCTTGATTATGCAAACGATTCTATATTCAGCCTTGAAGCCGAACAGGCGGTTTTAGGCTCGATACTTATGGATCCTGCCTGTATGGCTCAGGTGCAGATGTATCTTAGCGCAGAGCATTTTTTCCTGCCGCAGCATAAGGCGATTTTTAACGCTATGGCTACGGTGGAAGCGACAGGCAACAAGATTGATCCGCTTGTAATACTTGACTATCTTGTTCGTGACAAGGTGTATGACACCGCCGCAGGAAAGAATTATCTTTTCCAGTTGGCTCAGGTAGTGCCGTCAACGGCTAATGTCGAATCCTATGCCAAGATAGTCAGAGAAAAGTTTTATGTTCGTTCACTTATTAACGCTTCTAAGGAAACTATCGAATCTGCAAATTCGCAGGAAATGACAGCCGACGAGCTGCTTGATTCCGCGGAGCAAAAAATTTATAATATCCGTCAGGGTAAAAAGACTAATGCACCGTCCAAAATCGGAGATATAATAATCAGCGATGTATACACCACGCTTCAACATCTTACTTCTCCCGAGCGTGACCAGTACAAGGGTTATCCGACAGGCTTTGCCGATCTTGACAAGGTAATGACGGGACTGCATAAATCAGACCTTATTCTGATCGGCGCTCGTCCCGCAATGGGTAAAACGAGTTTTGCTCTCAACCTTGCCCGCAATGTTTCCGTAATCGGTAAACGCAGAGTTCTGATGTTTTCTCTCGAAATGACAAAAGAACAGCTTGCAATGCGCGTACTTGCGACAGAAGCGAGGGTTAATTCGACAAAAATGAGAACAGGCGAGCTTGACGCCGAAGATTGGCAAAGACTGGGTATGGCTACAAATGCGCTTAGTACGGCTGAACTGTATTTTGATGATACGAGCAGTATAACGGTTGCCGAGATGAAAGCGAGGATACGCCGTCTTAAAGGAGTCGAGTGTGTAATAATTGACTATCTCGGACTTATCAGACCTGCCGGCAGAACCGAAAACCGAGTTCAGGCGGTCAGCGAAATAACACGAGAGTTGAAGCTTATGGCAAAGGACCTTGCGATTCCTGTAATCGTTTGCGCCCAGCTTTCCAGAGGAACAGAGGGCAGGGGCGGTTCGCACAGACCTCAGCTTTCCGACTTGCGAGAGTCAGGCTCAATCGAGCAGGACGCAGATATAGTTCTTATGCTTTACCGTCAGAAATATTATGATGACGCGGAAGACGGCGAGGAGAACAGCGACGAAATCGCAAATCTTGCCGAGGTTATCGTCGCTAAGAACAGACACGGACCT
>JAQXHF010000097.1 GCA_029007095.1 Clostridia bacterium
GAAACCCACCTTGCTTCAAGATATAGAAAATATTGAAAAAAGAGAATGTATCTCATATGACGAAAATCAAAAGAAAGCGATAATTACAGCCGTCGAAAAGGGCGTTTTGATTCTAACGGGAGGACCGGGAACAGGTAAAACAACAACGCTGAACGGCATAATTAAGCTGTATGAGAAAGATAAGCTAAACATTGCTCTCGCCGCGCCGACGGGAAGAGCCGCAAAGCGTATGAGCGATATCACGGGTATGGAAGCGAAAACTATTCACCGCTTGCTTGAAGTCGAATGGGATAAAAACGATAAACCGTATTTTGCGCGGAATATGAAAAATCCCATCAAAGCCGATGTGTTGATAATTGACGAGCTTTCCATGGTTGATTCTGTTCTGTTCGCGAGCTTGCTTGACGCGCTTCCATTCGGCTGTCGTCTGATAATGGTAGGGGATTCGGACCAGCTCCCCGCGGTAGGAGCAGGAAATGTGCTTCATGATTTGATAAATTCAGGCGTACTTCCGGTGGTTGAACTTAAAAAAGTGTTCAGACAGGCGATGAAGAGCCGTATCGTTACAAATGCTCACGAAATAGTTGAGGGCAGAATGCCTGATCTTGATACAAAGGATAATGATTTTTTCTTTTTGCCGAGGACAAGCTCCTCGCAGGTAAGTGCAACCGTAGTTCAGCTTTGCTCACAGCGTTTACCCAAGGCATACGGTTACTCACCGCTTAGTGATATTCAGGTGCTTTGTCCGTCAAGAAAAGGCGAAACGGGTTCGGTTGCGCTGAATAAGGCGTTACAGGCTGTGCTGAATCCTCCGAGTCCCGATAAGAATGAGATTACGGCTTCGGGAAGAATTTTCCGCGAGGGCGACAAGGTAATGCAGATTAAGAATAATTACGATATTCTTTGGAAAAAAGAAGACGAGGACGGTACAGGAATTTTTAACGGCGACATCGGTACGATTGAAAAAATTGATTTTAAGTCGGGCTTAATGAAAATATTGTTTGACGATAAGGTTGCTACCTATGCGTTTGATTCTGCTTCCGAGCTTGAACACGCCTATGCCGTAACGGTACATAAAAGTCAGGGAAACGAGTTCAACGCCGTTGTAATGCCTGTTTTCGGCGTAGTCCCAAATCTTTGTTACAGGAACTTGCTTTATACTGCCGTTACCCGTGCAAAAAAGATGATGATACTTGTCGGCTCAAAGGATGTTGTTTCGGAAATGACCTTTAATAACAGCCGTATGAAAAGATATTCGGCATTGTCGTATTTCTTAAAAGAGCAGGATGATGACGATGAAGAATAAAAATAATTCTATTAAAATTATCAAGAAATTTTTACGCGGATACGCCGATATATTACTCTCTCTGATTTTTCCCAACAGATGTATTTTTTGCCTTGAACTTAATTCACCTTTTGAGGACATATGCCAAGATTGTAAAAATACTTTGCCGTGGATTGACGGGGAAATATGCAGTTACTGCGGCGCGTTAAAAGACGACTGCGCCTGTTCCAAAAGAAGCGGTAATTATTATGACGGCATTGTTGCTCCGCTTTATTATGTCGATAAGGTTAAAAATGCCATATACGATTATAAATTCAACGGTTACAAAAATAACGGCAGACTGCTTGCTTATCTTATGGCAGAAACTTGCAGAAAGCGTTATTCGGGCATTAAATTTGACTGCGTTGTATGTGTGCCCGATGATAATTCCGAAAGTAAGAAAGAATACAGCCATTGCCGTTTTCTCGCAAAGCTTGTTGCCGAGCATTTAGATATTCCTTTTTATCACGATATGCTTGTCAAAATTTATCCTACAAGGCATCAGCGAGAATGTCCTGAAATTGTCAGGAAAGGTAATCTATGCGGAGTTTTTGATGTTAATTCAAAATATGACGCCGAGAATAAAAATATTTTACTTGTAGACGATGTTAAAACTACGGGGAGTACGCTTAGCGAATGTGGCAAAATGCTTTTCCTGAACGGTGCGGCCGGCGTTTACTGCATTACGGCTGCGCTCGGTAAAGACAATAAAAAGCAAAAAACTTCCTCTAAATCCGATTGAAAGCAGTGTTGATATGTTAGGTACAAAAATAGGATTTGATTTAGGTACTTCAAGTACCCTTGCTCTTGTTGACGGCAAAGGCGTCAGAGTAAACGAGCCTTCCGTGATTGCATACGACACCTTTGATGAAAAAACAGTTGCGATAGGTAACCGTGCACAGGAGATGCTTGGTCGTTCACCGGATTCGATTACTGTCGTTCAGCCTATTAAGAATGGTTCAATTTATGATTACGAAGCAATCCGAAATATACTGACTTATTATATTGAAAAGCTCTGCGGAAACAAGATATTCAAACCGAGCGTTGCGTTATGCGTTCCCGCTAATGTAACCGCACTTGAAAAAAGATCCGTGCTTGACCTTACTGTTTCATCGGGAGCTGCTCGTGCGTGTATAATAGACGAAGCGCTGGCGGCTGCTCTCGGAGCCGGAGTTGATATCAATGATAACAAGGGAACAATGATAGTTGATATCGGCGGCGGCACAACGGATATTGCCGTTATAACAAAAGGCTGTATTGCCGAGTCAATTTCTTTACCTATTGCCGGAAACACTCTTGATGAAGATATAATCAGGTTTGCAAAGCGTGAAAAAGGAACCGTTATTGGTGAAGTTACAGCCGAATCGGTAAAAAGTCAGGTAGGTTCTGCCGTTGAGCTTGACGCCGAAATTGCTGTTCGTGCTGTCGGAAAGGATTATGTTACCAAGCTTCCGAAAAGCATAGAGATTTCATCATCCGATGTATATTCGGCAATAAGCGACAGCCTTAATAAGATTGTTGACGGAATCAAGCGACTGCTTCGCGGCACATCTGGCGAATTGACGGCTGATCTGTTTGCAAACGGAATTATTATAACAGGCGGCGGCGCTAATCTTATGGGCATTGATAAATTCATAGAGCAAAATACAGATATCAGAACCCGATGCGCCGAAAATCCCGAACTGTGCGTAATCAATGGAATAGGCATATTGCTTGACGATGAAAATTTGATGAGAGATAACGGATATGAATTCAAATCATATATGGACATCAAAGAAACGGAGGAATAATTATGCTCAGCGAAAAGATTGTTCTTAATGAGGAAAGAGGAGTAAGCCTGACGGTATATGTGCCCGACATATCAGATGAAATGAGTAATATGAAAGTTAAACCGGGAATATTGATATTTCCCGGCGGAGCGTATAAATTCTGTTCCGACAGAGAAGCCGAGCCTGTTGCGTTAAGGTATGCCGCATTGGGATTTAATGCGTTTGTTTTGAGATATTCGCTTAATGAATACGCGGAATTTCCGACGCCGCTCAATGACGCTCAGGAGGCGTATGACCTGATTGTTTCAAAAAGCGACGAATGGCATACCGACGCTAAAAGGATTGCTGTATGCGGCTTTTCCGCGGGAGGGCATCTTGCGGCGGCACTCGGAACTATGGGCAATCCCAAACCGTATGCCTGCGTGTTGGGCTATCCGTGTATTCTTGATTCGACATCGGATATACTTGCAAAGCCCGTTCCGTCCCTTGAAAAATATGTAAGCGAGCAAACTCCGCCGTGTTTCATATTTGCCGCTTCTGATGATGAAACCGTACCTATTGAAAATTCGCTGAAATTTTCTCTTTCGCTGACCGAGAATGATGTTCCATTTGAAATGCATATTTTTAATAGAGGCGGACACGGATTTTCCTGTGCGGATGATGTAACCGTTTCAAATGAGGAAAGCAGAGCTAAGTGCAAGGACGCGGAATATTGGGTAAATCGTTCGGCAAAATGGCTTAAAGAATTAGCATAAAACTGTATAATAAAACCTCCCTTTGGTAAAAATTTTACCGTGGGGAGGTTTTTTGATGCAATATAACAGTAAGGTAGTAATATGCGGTGTTGACACTTCAAAATTAAAGGTGCTGAAAGAGACTCAGAAAGTTGAACTTTTGAAAAAAGCGAGAACGGGGGATAAAAAAGCGAGAGAAGAGCTGATAAACGGAAATTTAAAACTTGTGTTAAGCGTAGTGCAGCGATTTACAAATAGGGGAGAAGCGCCCGACGATTTGTTTCAGGTAGGATGCATAGGACTGATTAAAGCGATTGACAATTTTGATTTAACTCTGAATGTCAGGTTTTCGACCTATGCCGTTCCTATGATAATAGGCGAAGTCCGTCGGTATCTCAGAGATAATAACGCCGTCAGGGTAAGCCGTTCAATGCGTGATACCGCGTACAAAGCGATTCAGATGAAAGAAAAGCTGACAAACGAGCTTGACCGAGAGCCTACCGTCGAGGAAATCGCAAAAGAGCTTAATATGAAGAAAGAAAGCATAGTTATCGCGCTTGAATCAATCGTCGAACCCGTTTCTCTGTATGAGCCTGTTTACAGCGACGGCGGCGACGCGATATATGTGATGGATCAGATAAGCGACAGTAATACAGCCGACAGTTGGATGGATGAAATACTTTTAAAGGACTCGATAAAGAATTTGTCGGACAGGGAGAAAAATATATTAAATTTGAGATTTATGCTTGGGAAAACGCAAACCGAAGTTGCGAAAGAAATCGGCATTTCACAGGCTCAGGTGAGCAGATTGGAAAAAGGAGCAATCAAAAAAATCAAGGGAAACGGCGCAAGTTAATTCATATATTTATTTAATCGCGCTTCATTAGAAAAAACACCCTTTTGTTTATCGACAAAAGAGTGTTTTTCGTGGTGCGAGTGTTCATAACGGATTTAAAACGCGAGTGAAAAACTGCAAAAAAGAAGAACCTCAACTACGCGTATGCGTGTCGAGGCAATATAGGCAATTCTGTCTATTATCATTTCGAGTTATCCTTTGCGGTGTTGATAGAGGAAATCAAAATACGACGAATCGTACCGCACATGTTGTAAAGGTCAGCAACATCATCTCTGCTTGCAATCTCGGATTTTACAAATAATTCTAACCAATATTCCGTTTCATAGCACTCTTTCAAAGCAATCTGCAATTTGGCGATGAAATCAGGTTTGCCATGAGCATAATTTGCCTCGCGAATGTTTGCACCGATAGATGTGGCAGAACGCTCTAACTGATTTACAAGAGAGTAATGTCCCTTAATTGTTTCACAGAGTTTGATGATTTTAACAGCAAAGTCTGTCGAAAGTTCACGAAGTCTTGATTCAGCCACATCATCGCCACCTTTCTCTATCAAATTATATAATATTTATATAAAATTTTAAAGTGAAATATCCTCCGGATGTGAAATAAGCGCTTATGCGCTTGTGAAATTTTCTGCTCACGCAGAAAGTGAAATGAAATAAATCCCCTCACGCCCGCAGGCATTTCACATGGCGAAGCCATATTTCACGCGCGAAGCGTATTTCACAAATCCCGTAAGGGATTTATTTCGTTGCAATAAGTCTATTTTGCCTTAACGACAAAATAGACTTATTGCATGGTGCGGATAACAGGACTTGAACCTGCACATCGGAGATACCGGATCCTAAATCCGGCGCGTCTGCCAATTCCGCCATATCCGCATTTTTATTTTATTTGACTGCTTTTGATATAACTTTATTATACATTCGGCTGCATAATTTAACCGTTTTATCATAAAGCACATTGATATGTAAGGCGGCAAAAAGCCTTTGTCTAACATAATCAATAAGCGAACAGGCTACATATATCGCCAACGCTCCGCCTATCACAGCGGCAAGCATTACATACCACCGTTCATTCGCTATCGGCTTAAATAAATCGGTAAGCAACAATCGGCAAGCCGGATGAAAATGTATAATGTAAACAAAGAACGATACCGACGCTCCCGTAACTATCAGCTTCCTGCAACGCTTGATTTCAAAAGCCGCAAACGCAAGCAATAAGCCTATCGAAGCCATAACCATAAACGGCGATGTGTACGACAGAGCCATTGAACCGATATGCTTTCTCTCTTTTGCCGTCGGCATATAATTCGATAAAATCTTTATCGCGCAAGCAGCAAAGGTGCAAACAAAATATATAATAAGATATACATACTTCGATATCTTTTTAAAATCATCATAATATAATGAGATATACACGCCGGTGATATAAAGTACCAATATCCACAACGGCGAATATCCGCCGCCTGTGCGGAACGGATCGGCGTCTAAATTAACATATACAAGAGAGTATAGGCTCAATACGGACAGAATGATTATAACCAAGGTTAAATTCTGCTTTTTGCTAAGGCTATGAAGCATTTTGTTGATATACGGCGACAAAAGCCACACAAACACATATGCGCCGAGATACCAGTATATGCTGCCCGCCAAAGGAAAAATATTGTGCGATATAATTTCAAATGTTACGCTTTTCCCGGTTTCGATATATTGTTTGGTATAATGTATAGCTGTAATCAGCACACAATAAAATACCGTCGGAAACCAAATATCCAATATCCTGTTCCAGTTGTGCGTGTATCTGTTTCGGGATTTAATAGAAACAAATCCTGTAATAAGGGCAAATACATCAACCGCTACATATGCCATTGAATCCAGCAAAATAGCTAAATCGTAATTCAATGAAAGAGTTTTAGCGCCGGATATAGTGCCGCCCATATTAAGACAATGCAATAAAACTACCATAAACATTGATATTATTTTTAATAATTCAATACCGATATTCCTTTTTGAATTTTTTACTTCATTCATTTTGCCCATCCCAATAGTTTTATAGCATTTTGTATTATACCATATTTTGGCTGATTGTCAACTGCCGGTATTACAAATCCTCTCACTACAAAAAATAAATATAAAAAACTAAAAATAAGTGCTTGAAAAAATTGGTTTTGTGTGTTAAAATAAAGCATACTATGGGTTTTTATATAAAAATCCGAGAATCAGGAGTTGATATTAAGATGGAGAGAAAAAGAAGCAGGATAGCCAATAGGGCGATAAGCCTTATATTGTCTCTTGTGATGATACTGACGACATTTTGTATATTTGATGTCGGTTCTGTATTTTCGCATGCGGCGGTTTCCGAAAACGGTTCGGCTGCCGGCACAGGCGATGTGTACTTGTACGCGCCGGAGGTAATATATCTGCGCCCGTACAGTAATTCGTGGAAAGAAACTACGCAGTCTGATTTTCAGTTTTATATACAGAATAATGTAACCGATTCAAGCAACAATATCGTTGCGCCTGACGCGGTTACAACTTCGTCTGATTATTCTATGACAGGAAGCCTGTATTTTAAAGCTGATTCAGGCGTTTCGGACATTTCGGTATCTACGAGATGGCTTAAAAAAGACGGAACGGATATGTCCGATACCACAGGAGCGAGCGTTAGCGTATCTTCTGCCGAGAGCGTGGGTAATGGATATAAATTTACTGTCAACTCAGGTACAGCTCCAAAATTAGTCGGCGTTTGGAATGCAGACCAGTCACAGGACGAAACCGGCTGCTACTTGGAGTGGACGGTTAAATATACCGATACCGACGGGTATGAAAAAGCCGTTACAGCGTACACCTATGTATATAAGCCGTACACTGTTCCTACCGGTGCAACAGTCAGATGCCAAAGAAATGATGCTGATTTTAACAGTAATTTGACATGGATGTCCGGATTCCACGGTATTGCAACAACTTCTGACAAAACAACATCAATGCACGGTTGGGGGACCTATGGCTCTAACGGTTACGCATACTACGGAGGTCGCGACACTCTGAGTAATGATGGCGGTCCGTTTAGCGCCGCCGGCTTCTTGTCAAGGGAACAAACTCGTATCAACAATACAACTGACAGTACCGGTAGACAGGTATCTCTTAGTGACTATTTGAATTATGATACAACCGATCAGAATTCAAAAATTCCTACTCATTGGGGTACTCCGATGTATATGGTTTTTTCATCGAGATATGCTTACGCCAACAATTTATTCAGATGGGATATTGCTACAAAATCACCTAATTATCAAAATACATCGGGCGCCGATAAAAGTAACACTTATGATATAAATACTTTTCGTTATGTTAGCGTTGATGTAAGTAAAAGTGGTAATGGTAGCTATACACATAAAGGCTTGGGAGCGGCAAACGATTTGGCTGCCGTAAGTGAAATTTATATTGATACAAGCCGATATAATAATCTCAATCAGATACCGAATTTAGGCGTAGGACTCAATCAAACAGATGATGAGGTCGGAACCAACTACGGCGGCTCTTGGATGCTTGGTGATTATACCGGAAAAACTGATGATAAGAATACTCTGACAAGTTATAGTTATAAATCTGAATTTCAACAAGATGTACCCCAAAAGGTATTTAAAAATGTAAATCATTATATTGCTGCTTACGGTTATCCTTTGTTAAAAGATAAGAAAAATGGTGATGGTACATATAACATTCAAAACGCTGTATATACAAGCGCAGATACTACTAACGGTAATTCATATACAAACAAGTATGCCGGCACATGGTACAGAGAGCTTCTCGGTACAAACCTGACTTCATCTGTCCAAACATATACAATAAAATCTGCTGTTAATAATTGCTTTGAGCGTAGTGGTTACGATAGATATGTAAGCACATATGCGTATCTCTCACTTAAAGCTCACCAGTCGAACAAAACTGCTCTCAGAGCTAAGGTTAACGAAGCAATGTCCAAGATGAATGACTACGGCGCATATAACGATAACGGTGAGTTAAAGAGCTTGTATTACACGACAGACTCATGGAATAACTTTGTTACCGCATATAAAAAGGCGCAGTTCGGCTTGACCTTGCTTGACGGTTCGTGCGATTCGTCCGCACTCGTAACCGAGCTTACAAACGCAATTAGCGGTTTAACCCTCGCCAAAGGAACTGCTAAGCAGTACAATGTATATCTCGACAGAACTTCTGCGATTACGGATACCACATCGTTCAATCTTAATACTGCGCTTACAAATGTCAAAACGGTAGCTTACACAGCTAAGGATAATGTTAAATTTACGCTCGAATCCACACCGTCAGGCTACAACTATAAAGCAACGGTTAAGATAAATACCGATTTTACATCTCCGTCTTCAATCGTAATCGGAAATCCCGAAAACATCGCTTCAAGCGGATTCCCGACAGAATATATCCTCAACGGCACTAAGCTTGAAGCAACAACCGCAAAAGGCAAAACCCCGGTAACTTATAACGACGGTGAATTGAACTTCAACAGTATAGCCGCCGGCGCTGACAGTAATATTATCATAATGAATATTTACTACAACACAAGGGTTGAGTTCGCCTTTAATGCCGGCAAGGACAGCAACGGAAACGATGTCGTAAATACCGGCGGTTCGATGCTAAATCAGGAGTTCTACTACAACATCAGTCAGAACCTGACAGAGAACGCATATAAACGCGAATACACGGTTACATATGACGCTAACGGCGGTACGCTCAGCGGAAACTCGTCAGACTCTTGCACCTACACCTTTGACGGTTGGGCAACAAATCTCGGCGGTAAGCTCGGAGATATGGCTTCACCGAGCGATATCCTCAATGCTTATTCTACAAGTGATTCGACGGTTAATAATCTCACCGCAACATGGGTAGATAATCAGCCCGATTACAAGCTTGCTTCCGAGCCTGCATACGAGAACCACGCCTTTGCAGGCTGGTACGAGGGCGACTCTTTTGTAGGCGGAGCCGAAGCGGCATACACGCCGACCAAAACAGTCATCTTTACCGCAAAATGGGTTGATATTTCCACAGTTCCCGTTACCGTGGAAGATAAAACCGAATGTGATACCGAATATTCGGCTGAGAATAATTTTGTCCCGGTAATCAAGGGTATTGACGATAGCGGAAATGTAATTTATTCCGATAATACTGTCGAAAGATATGTTGAATCGGAACGCGCCGCTTATGTTGATAATTATACTGATCTGTATAACGCGCTGAATAAATATAATTCCGCAAACACATCGGATAACAGTAAGGCTTTGCTTGAAGCCGGACAGCAAGACCTGAGCAAGCCGAGCGCTGCCGGTAAGATTGATAACAGCTATAATGATAATTTCTATGTCGGCGACGAACAACATTCGCTCAGCCAGATGAATCTGAATCATTATACTTCGTCAACGCTTGACGATGCTCTTGCCGCAAAGACAAAGGCAAGTGTTTATAATGCCGATTCGTCGTCCGCCGGTCAGCTCGACCTCAATAATCAGGTTCTGGCTATGGCGAAAGCTTTTGCAAACACAGCTAAGACCGATACAACCGCTCCTGAATTTAAACTCAGCGAAACTGCGACTTCGATAAACAGCTTGTCACAGAATTACAAAGACGCTTTATCGGCGGCAGGAGTTTCTACCGACAGCGGAGCCGCAACCTATGTGTTCCCCGGCAAAGGTAACTACACATATTATTGCTATACAAATTCACAGAACCCAACAATTATTGTATCTGCCGATGATGTTGACTCCGCGATAACAACCGCAAGCGTTGGCGACAGCGGTACGATTAAAACCTCTTATCCCACAACCGCAACCGTAACAAGCACGAGTGCTTATAAAACTGTTCAGGTTGAGGCGGAAAATGCTGCTGATTACAGCAAATATACCTCCGCCGGCGTAGGTAGCGATAATAATTATTCGCAGAAAGATGTTGTCGCACTTACTCCGACATTCACAGGCACTACCGGAACAGCGCTTTATACGATATCCGCACACGATGATGCGGCGGCTATTGAGTCAGACTGCAATATGGCTGACACCGCAACGCTCTCCTCTGCAAGATCGTCCGCGGCTCAGGCGGCAACCGATAACGAGATTACAATTTATGTTGATTACAAGCAGACAACCGCTCAGGCGGGAAGCGAGTACACTATGAGAGTTGTCGGCACTCAGGTTAACGCCGATTCATGGCTCAAACAGTTCCACCTGATAAGAACTGCCGGCGGCTCGGCTAACTGGGATTGGCCGCAGAAAAACGATGGCAAGGAATATGATGTAGTTGATCCCGTTTACGGTCAGAACAATGACCTTGCAAGCTGCTCGTTTGCTTACACATTCGCAACCGGAGCTTCAACAGATATTTCTAACAATATCCTTAATGTTGATACAAGCGGTTACACAAGCTACGATCCCGATGATTATTCCGCATACCTCGGTAGAGCTGATTTGATTAAATCCGTTCAGGACATAATCAGCGATAACGCAGCCGACGTTACCTCAAACAAAATAACTTATGGTGGTTTGGGCTACTTCTCAATCAGCGGTAGCGGTTGGAGTATTAATTACTATCCGCAAAGTAATGCTTATACCTATGTTCATATTGTTGACAGATGGGGCAACTATTTCGATGATGTCATTTATGTCGGCAATCTTGACGCAATTCAGGCACAGATTAAATCCGGCAACGGAACCGCAACCGTTTCCGAGTCGGGCGGCAGCGGAATCAGTACCGTTTCCGTAAGCGGCGACAATATCAGCATTGTTACCGACAGCGAATCAAGCCTTGTAAACGGTGTTTACAATACAACAGGCAACACGGTTAAGCTTGCAACAGGCGAGCCGAATACAACCTATACGCTCAGCATCGAGGATAAAGCTACAAACTCATCATCATCTAAGGTAACCTCCGATGATAACGGTTATATTGATTTGGCTTTTGAAGACGACGCATATACCGATGGTGTTTATACATTCACACTCAACGGAGTCGAGATAAATCTCTACGGCGAAGTCGAAAAGAGCGCGGTTGAGAGCGTTACATACACGCCGTCTACTTCGGAGATAAATACATTCACCGCAAAAGTTAATGTATCGGATGTCAGAGTTCTGAAACTTCGCATTATCGACTCGACAGGCGGCACAAGAACCTATGACAGAAACAATCCGAAAGTATCCGTAACGGCATATAATTCTAACGGCGATCAGGTTTCCGAACTGTCAAGAGATATCGCTTATGAGTTGTGGACTTTGACTAATATCAATCTTCCTCATAATGCCGAATACACAGCGATAGCGATTTACGCCGATTGGACAAAGGACGCCGAAGAAATCGGCTGCAAATTCACAGTAAGCCTTAAACAGGACGATTCTGAAATTTACAGCATGAGCTTTGCAAATGAATCGGGCAGCGCTCCGTACACCTCGGCTGAGGTAGTAACCGGACTCGATGTTACCGAAATTCAGTTTGTACTTTCTGACGGTACAACGCAGACATATTCCGCAAACACCTTTGCAGAGCAGAACGATGGCAAACTCGTGTTTAAAGCCCCGAAAGTTTGGATGACAAAAGCAGGGGAGAACGAGATCACCGTCAAAGCTAAGGTCGCTAAGGAATGGCGCGTAGCCGGTACTTTGACTTACATTTACGAGTAATTATAATAAGAACAGACTTGCAATCCGCAAGCCTGTTCTTTTTTATCCGATATAAAAATCACGCGGCTCGTTACCAAGCCGCTTGATTTTGTGTTTTATTCTTCTGAACTGCCTTTTCTCGCTTCTATTTCTTTCAACATTCTGTCATATTCTTCTTCGTCAATCTTATTCTTTTTGGCGAGTATGATATAGCTGATAATAAGCAAGATTATCGGAATAACCGCCATACACAATGCAAGCTTCAACGACATTGCTCCCGAAGCACTTTGAAGCGCTGTTTCGATTCCGACTAATTTTTCCTGTTCCGTGATTTGCTTCAAATTTGCCTGCTGCTCAAAATCAGATATTTTGTTTGTAAGCGTTGTCATTCCTATTGCAAGATATACGAGCGTTACAATTACCTGTTGCAGCGCGCTCGACATCTTTGACATAAACGGCCTTAGTGAGAATATAAGCGCTTCGTCACGAGAGCCTGTTTTGTATTCGTTGTATTCGATAGTGTTTGTGAATATAATCATAACGATCATGCTGAACCAGTTTTGTCCGAGGCCGACCACAAATACCGACGCACACAGGAACGGCATACGATAGGCGAGGGGAATTACCGTTCCGCCGATAATGAATGCCAAATAGCCTATGATTGAAATTATCATGGATATTTTAAGCGCTTCCGCTCGCTTGTATTTTTTGGAAAGCTTCGGAAAAAACAGCATCAGAATTGCGGTCGATATGGCATAAAATGCGGTGAAAAGCGTAACTTTGAGTCCGCTGTAACCGAATTGCAGATATATATAGTTTGCCGCAAATGCTGTAAGAATTGCGCTCATCAGATATGTAAGCAGCGTTACGAGCGTTGCCCATAAAAGCTGATCGTTTTTGAATATTACCGTAAATATCTTTTTAAGACCTATTCTCTCTTCTTTTTCGGCCTTGTAATTGCGCTCTTCCTTAACTCCTAAGCAGCAATATCCCTGACAAATTATAAATGCGGCGGCTATAATAATTGACATCCATTTGTATGCTGTTATCGAATTTCCGCCGATTGCGTATGATCCGGCAGTTAGAACCGGAATCAATCCTGTTCCGAGGACAGCTCCGAGTCCGCTGAAAAGATTTGTCATAGAAGCAATCTGATTTCTCTTATCCGCTTCTTTTGCGAGCGACGGCATCATCGACCAGTAACCGATATCATTCATTGTGTAGGTTATATCCCATAGCAAATACAACGCTACGAAAAGATAAACAAAATTCCAACCTTCAAGTCTGTTTGAAAACATAGCTATAAGGACTGCGCTGTTTGTTATACATCCTATGAAAATCCACGGTTTGAACTTACCGAATTTCGTCCTCGTTGCTTCAACTATACCGCCCATTATTGGATCGTTGAGTGCGTCCCATATCCTGCAAGCTGTCAGAACTGCGCCGATGGTGACAAACTGCGATGTAGTGACATTTCTTGTGTATAGTATGTAGGTTAGCAGAAACTGTGAGAACAGGGCGTATGACATATCGCGTCCTATTCCGCTGGTACTGAATATCCACTTGTTCCGTGTGAAGGTTTTATCTTTCGGCGGAGCAAGCGGCTTCGTCTTAGTTGACATATGTTGTTGCCTCCTTTAATGAATTATTTTTTATATAATAACATATAAACCGCCGTCTGTCGATAATTAAATATATAATATTTTATTTCATCTTTATAAAAACAATAACTGTCATTTGTTGTCATTTTGTGTAAAAATTTTACTGTTTTTCTTGACAAATATGATAATCAAATATATAATATATATAATCGGTTAGAGCGGATTTAAGCGTCTTATTGTTTGCAAATCTTTAAAACGCGTATTCGTTTTAATTGAAATACTCAAATTTGTAATAATATTGTAGGAGGCTGTACATGAGTAAGAAAACTGTATTTTTAACCGGCTCATCAGGTAATATGGGCTTTGCAGGTTTCAAGGAGTTATATGCCAGAAAGAGCAAGTACAATCTGGTTCTCCTTAACAGAGGAAGCGAAAAAAACAGAGAAAAATTTAAGATTTATGAGAATGATCCTGCTGTCAAGCTTGTTTGGGGTGACCTGACAAATTATGACGATGTTCTCGAATGCGTTACAGGCGCAGATATCGTTCTCCATGTCGGAGGTATGGTTTCTCCTGCTGCGGATTATTATCCGAAGAAAACAATCAAAACTAACACTACTGCAATGAAAAATATCATCAATGCTGTTAAGGCACAGCCGAATCCGGATGATATCAAGGTCGTTTACATAGGCACAGTTGCAGAGACCGGCGACCGTAATCCGCCTATCCATTGGGCAAGAACGGGCGATCCTATTAAAATCAGCGTTTATGACCATTACGCAATAAGCAAGGCTTATGCCGAGATGCTTCTTGCAGAGTCAGGACTTAAACATTGGGTATCACTTCGTCAGTCAGGTATTCTTTATCCTGCGATACTTAAAAATATGGATCCCATCATGTTCCATGTTCCCATCAACGGTGTTCTTGAATGGGCTACCATTGAGGATTCCGGACGACTTCTTGCAAAGGTTTGCGAAGACAGCGTACCTGAGGATTTCTGGAGAAAGTTCTACAAT
>JAQXHF010000098.1 GCA_029007095.1 Clostridia bacterium
AGTGTCGCTTTTCTTAGCCTTTTTGAAAGAATATACTACATCGGAAGCAGTCAGAGCAGAGCCGTCCGTAAAAGTAACTCCGCTTTTCAGTATGACGGTAATTGTTTTTTCATCGGCAGAATAGCTCTCTGCAATTTGCGGAATCGCTTTAAAGCTGTTGTCAACAGTAAAAAGAGAGTCGTACAGAAGCAAATCTAAATTTTGGTTTATCAACTGCTCGGCTTCATACGGATTGAGAGAGTCGCTGCGAAGATACGGCAGGATATATCCTATCTCATCTAATCCGGCAACGGTATTTTTATTTTCGTCCTGAGCATCTGCGTTTGTTCCTACGGCGTCTTTTCCGTTACATCCGGTTAGGCCGACAACCATTATGACCGCCGCAGTAAACGCGGCCAATATCTTTTTAAATCTCATACCTTTACCCCTTTCGTCAGCAGTTAACGGCTTCAACGCTTACCGTAAGTCCCGTTTTTTCATCAATTTCAAATATACAGCCGTTTATCATACATTCTCCCGAAGCGGCTTTGAACCTTGTCGGCATTCCCGTTCTGAGCATATCTATCACATTTTCAGGTTCAACTCCGAGAACGGAATTTTTAACTCCGCACATACCGAGGTCGCTTATATAACCTGTCCCTGACGGCAAAATGCAAGCGTCCGCCGTCTGCACATGAGTATGTGTTCCGAACAAGGCGGAAACGCGCCCGTCTGCATAGTATGCAAGCGACTTTTTCTCCCCCGTAGCCTCTGCATGGAAATCAACTATTTTTATTTTGCAATCCGCAATTTCATTTATCGCCTTGTCCAGCGAATCAAACGGATTGTCGTATGAAGCGTTAAAAAACGAATTTCCGATAAGATTTATAACGCCTATCCTGTATCTTCCCATATCTATTATGCCTATTCCGTTACCCGGATTTGACCTATGCATATTGTACGGTCTGATTATATCCGAATGGGAATCAAGATAAGGGAAAATTTCTTTTCTTCTGAAACTGTGATTGCCCCCTGTGAGCAAATCTATACCGCTCGAAAAAAGATAGTCAGCAGAAAAAGGCAAAATTCCGTTGCCGACTGCCGAATTTTCGGCGTTTGCGATACAAATATCAATTCCGTATTCTTTTTTTATCCCCGGCAGCTTTTTCCTGACGAATTCACAGCCGGCGGCGCTTACAACATCACCGAGAGCGAGCAGCTTCATAATTTTTCTCCATTCAGTTTTATTATCTAATTATAACAAATGGATGTTAAAAAGTACATAGCGCAGGCAAATTTTTGACAGAAAATTATGGTTGATAATAATAGATTTGGCATATATCACTTGACACAAATATAAAATGATATTATTATTTTAATATAAATTAAAATTTTAAATAAAATTCGGTTTGGAGATGCGAATATGAAATTTATCAAAAAAATTGCAGCTATACTTCTGTCGGTTATGTTTATAGTCGGTTCTGTAATTACCGCAAACGCCGCCGACGCAAAGGCAACATTTAAAATGGATATTATATCCGAAAGCGCTTCGCAGGTCGAAGTTGAATTCAGCCTTGTAAGCGGAGGCTTCTCGTCGATAGATATATTGTTTTATATAAGCGGCAATGTTTCTGCCTGCACAAAATTAGAAAATGCAGACGGACTGAACAGTTGGATAAGCAGCAACGGCGGAGTTATGAACGCCCTCAATGAAAAAACAGGTAAAGTGTGCCTTATCTCCTCAGGTGTTATCAACAAACCTATGTCGCTTGTGCGAGCCGTATTCTCTAAGAAATCAGCAGAAAGCGTCAGCGAAAAAGATTTGAAAGCCGTTGTAACAGTCTGCTCCGTATCCAACGAAGACGGAAGCATAACTCCCATAACAAATGATGTTACGGTCATCAACAATTACTCTCAGATACAGCTCTCGTCAACATCAAAGGAAGTAAATTATAAAGAGAGCTTCAATCTCAGCAATACCGGCACATACAGCGGAAACATAGTATGGTCATCCTCCAACGAAAGCGTTGCTAAGGTTGACTCAAACGGAAAGGTTACTGCTGTCGGTACCGGAACGGCCGATATAACCGCCGCGTCGCCAGACGGAACAACAACCGCTACCTGCAAGGTTAAAGTAAGCTACGCTTGGTGGCAGGTACTTATCAGAATAGTTTTACTCGGCTTCCTCTGGTATTGATAAAGTTCTGAATACTAATAAAAAGGCTTGCATTCCCAGAGGTGTGCAAGCCTTTGATAAAAAAGTAGATAAAAAATAAAAAATTTTTCAAAAAAGTGTTGACAAACCAATTTTATTGTTGTATAATAAGCAAGTCGATTGGGACAGCGAGTTCCTAATCAGTCGGTGTTTATAGCGAAGAGGGTCCACCCGTTCCCATACCGAACACGGTAGTTAAGCTCTTCTGTGCTGACAATACTTGGCGGGATACCGCCCGGGAAGATAAGGCGATGCCGACATAATCAACAGTCGTTCTGTATAGAGCGGCTGTTATTTTTTTGCAAATTTTTGGTTCTTTTTCGCCTTTCAATCCTCACAAACGGGTTGCGTTATATTTTTTAAAATGTTATAATATTATAAAATAAAAATTAAGTGAGGTGCTTTTAATGATAAGGGTTATAACTGTCAGCCGAGAATTCGGAAGCGGAGGAAGGTCTACCGCTAAGCTTATTGCAGACAAATTGGGTTGGAAATTCTACAACAAGGAGCTTGTTGAAGCTGCCGCCGTTGAAAGCGGTCTGTCGGAGCGTTTTATCGAAGAAAACGGTGAATATGCCGGCGCTACCACAAGTCTGCTTTTCAATCTGTCTTTGGGTGCAAGCATTGGCAACGGTTCTGTGCCTATGTATGACAAAATTTTCATTGCACAAAGCAATGTCATACGCAAAATCGCCGAGGAAGGCAACTGCGTAATTGTCGGCAGATGCGCTGACTACATTCTGCGTGAACGAGACGATGTGCTGAATATTTTTATTCATTCCGACATTGAGAGCCGTAAGAAGCGTATTCTCGACCGTTACCCGAATGAGGGCGGAAAGAAACCTATCGAAAAGCGCCTTGCCGATAAGGATAAGCGCAGACGAGTTTACTACAATAACTATACCGATCAGAATTGGGGCGATGTAGCAAATTACCACCTTGCTCTCGACAGCGGAAAGCTCGGCGTCGAAAGATGTGCGGAAATCGTTGTTGATGTTGTCAAAACCTATAACGGATAATAAAAAACAGCTTGTACTAAACCAATAGTACGAGCTGTTTTTAAATTCAGATATACAAATGCGGATTTAATCGAAAATATCCTTTGCCCGATAAACAAATACTGTTCCTTTACCTGAAAAGAGTAACCAAACGGAGCAAAATTGAGGTAAAAGTAAGCAAAAGTACACCAAAAATGTCAGCGTTGAATAAGTATCCCCTTCATATATTCTGTTTCGTTATGGGTTTCATACACAATTTTCTTTTCTTCTTCGGTGCAACCAATCAGTATTTTGATTTCGGAATCTTTTTTCACCAAATCCACAATGCACATAATCGCGTCAACACCATTGCCATTACTTCCTACCCATATATCAATACCGGAACCGTCCATTGAAGATGTGTTTTTCAAGTACCCATAATCCAAGCGATAAATGAATGATGGATATTTTGGATGGGCCGTTCCCCTTGGTCTGTCGATAACAATCTCAGAACTTTGAACCAATTTATCTATGGATTCCCAAAACTCCGAATTATATGCCCTCATTTTAAATTCTCCTTTGCAGTGTTTATGGATGAGATAAGCATAACGCGAATACTTGTGCAGGCGGAATCAAGTGATTTATATTCTGCCTCAGGTATATAATTTGTTTTGTAAAGCAATTCAAGCCAATAACCTGTTTCATTTGCTTCTTTGAGAGCAATCTGAAGTTTTGCAATAAAGTCAGCTTTTCCGTGAGCATACTGTGCTTCCCTGATATTTGCGCCGATAGAAGTGCCACTTCTGCCGATTTGATTAGAAATGATAGATTCATGCTTTCCTTTCAACTGTTTGACAAGATGAATGATGGACACTGCAAAATCCATAGACTGAACGGAAAGCTTATCATTTCTCATGACATTTCCCCCTTTGTTTAAGTGTACCACAGCACATTTTGTTTTTAATGAAGCATCGCTGCGCGATATGAAGCACTCGCCGGCGCTCGTATGAAGCGTTTGCTTTGCAAACATGAAGCGAAGCACGCAAAACCACTCGCGCGCCGTCGAGGCGCACTTCATAGGGCGAAGCCCTGCTTCATTTTTCATGTGCTGAAAGCGCGCTTCATTCGAAAAAACACCCTTTTGTCCGATAGACAAAAGGGTGTTTTTTCATGGCAGCGGAATAGGGATTCGAACCCCAACAAACAGAGTCAGAGTCTGTCGTGCTACCTTTACACAATTCCGCTAAACAACATTGATATTATACACAAGCTAAGGCTCGTTGTCAATACTTTTTGCCATATTTTTTTGTTTCAGAGCCGCAAATTTTAAATCGCGGCTCTGATATCGTTAAAATTAAAGGCTATCGGCTATCTCGTAGATAAGCTTCTCGCTCTTATCCCATCCCAGGCAAGGATCGGTGATAGATTTACCGTAAATGCACTCGCCTATCTTCTGTGCGCCGTCCTCGATATAGCTCTCAATCATAAAGCCCTTGACAAGCTTCCTGATGTCACTGTTATGGCGGCAGCTATGAAGTACCTCTTTTGCAATTCTCGGCTGTTCAAGATATTTCTTGCCCGAATTTGCGTGATTTGTATCAATGATCACTCCGGGATTTTCAAGTCCGCTCTTTGCGTAAGTCTCGGACAAATTGACGAGATCTTCATAATGATAATTCGGGAGCGACTGACCGTGTTTATTCACATAACCTCTGAGAATAGCATGAGCGCAGGGATTGCCCCGAGAGTGTACCTCCCATCCGCGGTAGATGAAAGTATGCTTATGCTGCGCCGCAGTTATTGAATTCATCATAACCGAAATGTCGCCGCTCGTAGGATTTTTCATACCAACAGGAATATCCAATCCGCTTGATGTTAATCTGTGCTGCTGATTTTCAACCGAGCGCGCACCGATAGCAACATATCCCAAAACATCACTAAGATATCTGTAATTTTCGGGATATAACATCTCGTCAGCGCATGAGAATCCTGTTTCTTCAAGCGCCCTCATATGCAGCTTTCTTATAGCTACTATTCCCTTATACATATCCGGTTCTTCATTCGGATTGGGTTGATGCAACATTCCCTTGTATCCGTCGCCCGTTGTACGGGGTTTGTTGGTGTATATTCTCGGAATTATAAGAATCTTGTCCTTAACTTCCTCCTGAACCTTACGCAGACGGGAAATATAATCCATAACGCTGTCCTCGTTATCCGCCGAGCAAGGGCCTATGATAAGTGCAAGTCTGTCGTCCTCGCCCTTAAAAACAGCTCGTATCTCATCAAGATTTTTTTCGACAACCTTGGCGAGACTGTCAGAGAGAGGATACTGCGCCTTGACCTCCTGAGGAATAGGAAGCTTCTTTTCAAAAATCATACTCATACAGTTCACTTCTTTACTTAATATTTTATACTAAATCAACAGTAACTAATATTCTACAACAAATCAGACCGAAACGCAACAAAAATTTATAAGTCTCAAAAAATATCGAAATTTAGCATTTTCAGCCTTAGAGTGCTAACAGTTTACAAATTGTTAATATTAGTGAAACACAATATCCGATAATGCGCCGTAGAATATAATTGTCAAAAGGGAAGAGAATAAAAAGAAAGGTATTAAGAGGTGATTTCCAATGGGCCGAAAGCAAGAATCCGACAGCAACCGACCCTGTCGGATGTAAAAAATTAAGGGCGGCATAAAAAATAACATTCAAATTTTGGAGGTATTTATTATGTTTGAACTTAGACCTTATCGCAAAAACAGCAACAAAATGTCATACAACCCCTTCCGCGAAATGGAAGAGTTTGAGAGAAAATTTTTTGAAGATCCGTTCGCAGGCTTCTTTGAGAATGCAGACATTGCGGAATTCAAAACAGATATCAAGGATCAGGGCGACAGCTATCTGCTTGAAGCGGATTTGCCGGGATTTGACAAAAAAGATATACACCTTGACCTGAGCAACGATGTGCTGACAATCAACGCGGAACGCCATTCCGAGCACGAAGAAAAGGATAAGAAAAACAAGTATGTTCGCTGCGAGCGTTCCTACGGCAGATACAGCAGACAATTTGATGTTTCAGCGATTGATACCGATAACATCAAAGCAAAATATAAAGACGGTGTTTTGGCTCTGACATTGCCTAAGAAAGATACCGGCGAGCCTGAATCCAAGCACCTCGAAATCGAATAATCGCAGTAAGCGCCCCAATCGGCGCCGCCAATAAAAATAGGGAGCTGTAAAAAACTTTCATTTTTTACAGCTCCGTTTAACTTTAAGGGGATAGAAAAAAATGAAGAACGGGCAATACGCCGAGTGGCGAAGTTTGTTCGTAGTATAAAACATAAAAATATTTACATTTTACACTTTAATGTAATTTTATGGGGTTCTTACGGTTTTCAATACCGAAGAACCCCATTATTGTATTATATGGTTTTCGCTTTTTTATATCCCCTTTATTTTTACTCTTCGGTGAAAACATACTTGCCTTGCGTAAGGTGAATTACGGCGCAGTTGTCTTTAATCTCATAACTATTGAAGTCCGTCGGATTTCCGTTTAATTTAAGCTTATCGGCAAGCATGGGAAGCATAAGCACGGTTTCGGTATCGGGCACGGTACATTCATACACAAATTTTCCGCCGTCAAAGCTCCAATTACTTTCAATCATACCTTTTACCGAATCAAAAGAACATTTTACCCATTTTATTCTTTCCTGACCGGCCGGCAGTTCGTCGCCGCTTCTCGTATCAATTCGCGGCTGCAAAAGCAACTTGCCGAAGCCGGGAGTCAGCGATTCGATGCCCGCCATATATCGGTACATCCATTCCTCGACCGCTCCGTAAGCATAGTGGTTAAATGAATTCATACCTACATCTCCGAAGCCGTCTTTC
>JAQXHF010000099.1 GCA_029007095.1 Clostridia bacterium
TTCCACGACATTCTTCCCGGTTCTTCGATACATTCTGTTTACGAAGAATGTGACAAAGCCTATGCAAAGCTTCAAGCAGACGGTTCGGCTATTGAGAATGGCGCGCTTAATGCAATTATGCAGAATATATCCACCGACGGAGGAGTCGCGGTATTTAATCCGAATTCCTTTGAGGGCAACGGATATGTAAATTATAACGGAAAAATATATAAGGTGAATTCTATCCCGGCAAAAGGCTACAAGGTTGTAAAGCTTGAAGATAAAAAAGCTAATTACACTCTTGACGGCAGACATTTTGAGACCGATAATTACATCGTGGATTTTGACGAGCATTATGTTATCGTCAGACTTTATGATAAAAATGCGGGCAGAGAGGTTCTGCGCGAGGGCGGCAGAGGAAATTACATCGAGGCTTTCGAGGATTATCCTTACGAATATGACAACTGGGAGCTGTCGGCGTATTATACCGAAAAGAGATATGAAATCGACGATGTTTCAAAGGTTGAGTTTGTCGATGAGGGCGCTCGCTTCGGTTTTGAAATCACGAGAAAGTTTTATAAATCAACTTTCAAACAGACAATTTATTTCTATGACGGCAGCAACCGCATTGATTTCGATACCTATGCCGATTGGCATCAGGAGCATTTGATGGTTAAAGCAGCGTTTGATGTCGATGTTAATTCGGACAAGGCTACATATGAAATTCAATTCGGCAGCGTTGAGCGTCCCGTTCACAAAAATACAAGCTGGGAAGCCGCAAAATTTGAAGTATGCGCTCACAAGTATATTGATTACTCTGATTACGGATACGGCGTCAGCCTGATAAACGACTGCAAGTACGGTCATAACATCGAGAACGGCACGATGAAAATTTCGCTGTTTAAGTGCGGAACACATCCCGATCCTATGGCGGACAAGGGCGAGCATGAATTTGTTTATTCCATTCTGCCCCATAGCGGAGATTATCGTGAAAGCGGTACGGTTCAGACCGCATATGAGCTTAACCGTCCTATGAAAGCGTTTAAGCTCGACGCTCAGAGCGGAAATCTGAGCGATGAATATTCTTTCATATTGTGTAATAAAGATAACTTTATCGTAGAGACAATTAAAAAAGCGGAGGACAGCAACGCTCTGATAGTCAGAGGCTATGAGAGCTACAATATGCGTACCTCGGTTGAGCTTAACTTCGGATTCGACATTAAGGAAGCGTATATCTGCGACCTTATGGAGAATAATATCCAAAAGCTTGAAATTAACAATAATTCTGTCAGCTTTACCGCAAATCCGTTTGAGATTGTCACAGTTAAAGTAATATAAATCTTTGAAAAGGACGGTAAGAATGAAAGCGATATCGAGGCCTGTGGCTTGCATCTTTGTAGCTTTGACAATAGGTATCGCCGTAATTTCCGTCAGCGCTGCGCCCGATACAAATTCGTGGGAGGATAGCGTTGTTACCGTCTTTATCGAGGACGGCGCGGAATCCAACTCGGATGTTCGCAGCGCAATACTGAAACTGCGCTCGGATCCCCAATCTTATCGGTTGGAGATGATGTTTATGCTGACGGTTGACAACTACCGCGGAGCTGAACTGACGGGCGTAGAATTTGATTTGAATTCTCTCGGTACCGTTGTTATAAAAGGCAACGGTACTCTTAAATATGACAACGGAGTCTATTATGCCGAAGCAGAAACCTATGCCGACAGAACCGGCTCTGTTAATTTTTATGTATTGCTCGGCGTTAAAGACGGTTACGGCGACATATTGAATATGGATGCCGTATTTTTTGACAGCTCAGGCGTTAGGTCAAATACCTACAAAGCGCAGATAAATTTGAATAAAAACGATGATGTTGGGACAAGTCGGTCAAATCAGGAAATTATAGAAAAAGCAGAGCGGTCAAAAACCGAAAAAACAAAAATATCGTCAGTTAAGCCGTCAAACGGCGACGATAAAAACGGTGCGTTATACGATGAACCCGAAGCGTCTGAAACAATATTGCAGATCGCGGAATATGATGATACAAAAGAATTAAGAAAAACCGAAACGCCGGAATCAAAATCGGTAATTTCGGACGGTAAAAAGAAAGTTGTTTTAATTTGTGCTTTGGCGGCGGCTGTTTGCTTCGGTGCAGCGGCGCCACTTGCAGTAAAATTTTTGAAATATAAAAAGTATTGAGTGAAAACCGATAATTTTAATAAATTGTATTAAATCTGATTGAACGGAGCTGAAAAAATGAAAACATACGGTCTATTGGGCAAACAGCTTTTGCATAGCTTATCTCCTGAAATTCATAGGGAGCTGGGCAATTTCAGGTATGAACTTTTTCAGCTTGAGGAAGACGAGCTTGACTCTTTTTTTGAAAAAAGAGAGTTTGCGGGGTTGAATGTCACAACGCCTTACAAGGAAAGAGCGGTTAAATACTGCGACGAGCTTAGCGACAATGCTAAACGAATCGGCTGTGTTGACACTATAACCGTGGATGAAAACGGCAAGCTCAGAGGAGCGAACACCGAATATGACGGATTCCTTTACACCGTACAGAAAAGCGGAATAGAAGTCGAGGGCAAAAAGGTAGTTATTCTCGGTAACGGCGGAAGCGCGCATACGGTAGAGGCGGCTATAACTACGCTCGGAGCGAAGGAGATTATCATAGCGTCTGAGAACGGAAATGTTAATTTCAGCAATATTTACGATTTACATCCTGACGCGAATGTTATAATAAATACAACCGAAACAGGTATGTATCCCAATAACGGAGAAAGAATAATCAATATCAAACGCTTTTCCGATTTGTGCGGCGCGATAGATTTGATTTATAATCCGCGCAGGACGAGACTAATCTGCGACGCGGAGGATATGGATATACCTAATATCGACGGTTTATCAATGCTTGTCGCGCAGGCTTATATGACCGAGTGCAAATTCGGCATAATTGAGAGCGACATCAATCTTATGATGAAGACCTATAAGACGATGAGCGACCGCAGAAAAAATATAATGTTTGTAGGTATGCCGGGCAGCGGAAAGACGACGAACGCGACCGTTGTTGCCGCGAAGCTTGCCAGGCCTTGCATAGATGTGGATAAGATAATAGAGATGAAAGCCGGTATGCCGGTTGCACAGATTGTTCGTGCATACGGTGAAAAATATTACCGCGAGCTTGAAACGGAAGCGCTGAGGAAAATAACGCGCAACGGCGGTCAAGTAATATCAACCGACAGCGGAGTTGTACTCAGTCTTGAAAATCAGTATTACATCAGGCAGAACGGATATGTTGTGTATCTGCACAGACCTCTTGATGAGCTGAAAAGCAACGGCGTTCCGCTGATACGGAACAGAGAAGCACTGGAAAGAGTATTAAAGGAGCGCGAACCTCTTTACAAATTCCTTGCCGATATTACCGTAGAAGTGACGGATAATGCGGAAACAACCGTCAGCGAAGTAATTGAGCGAATGGGATTCAAAGAAACTCCGCAGACATTTTAAAAATATTGCCCCGACCGCTGAAAATTCATTCGGAAATTTTGCGACCGGGGTTTGTTTTTGAGGTTTAATATGAATGAGAAAAATGTAATCGGTACAGACGGCGAAAGTTATTGGCTTTTCAGCCTGGGCGACCGTGAAAAAATGCTTGAAGTTTTAGATGAGTATTCACGCAATCCTAAGTACCCTTTTGACAAATATATGTCGGAGCGCAGGGAAAAAATACCGTCGCTGACAAATGAAGATTTGCAGACGCTTTTTGCTATCCGTTTTGTCAATGAACGCTTGCTGAACGAATATCCTTTCAGCGTTGAGGAAATACTCAATGCCGACGACGAAAAACTATTCGGTTGTGAGAAGCTGTATGAATTGAAAAATGTTTATATGCTGGAACAACGGCTTCTCGACGACTGACGAATTTTAAAATATAAATATCGGTTTTTTTGACAAAAATTTTCAATAGTATTTTCTCCTTTGCGGTGCAGAATAAGTAATGCAAACGCAATTACTTTTCGGCAAAAGGAGTGAAAAGATAATGGCAAGCAAGAAGAATGTAGTACCCGAAGCAAGAGAGGCTCTCGATCGTTTCAAGATGGAGGCTGCTTCTGAGGTTGGCGTAAATCTCAAGCAGGGTTACAACGGCGATTTGACTTCTAAGCAGGCAGGTTCTGTCGGCGGTCAGATGGTTAAGAAAATGATTCAGTCATATGAGCAGAATATGAAATAAAGCTCGGAGCGTTTTTGGATTAAAAATCAAACGCGATGAAATGTAATTAAGAAAGGTACGGATACGGGTAAACGGTGAAGACCGCCCCGAATTCGTACCTTTTATTTCTTGTAAAAATATTAAAACGCCGAGTGGAAAACCTTTGATACTCGTTCAAGATCCGCCTCGGTCATACTTGTGCCGGACGGCATACAAACACCTCTGCGGAAAATATTATCTCCGACGCTCTCGCCATTTTCACAGGTAATGAAATCCGAACCGTTAAAAATCGGCTGATTGTGCATCGGATTCCACGCTCTGCGCGATTCAATATTGTCGCTTTCGAGCGTTGAAATTATATCGTCGGGTGTGACCGGACAACCCGCGTCGATTGTAAGTACGCTGAGCCAATAGTTAGACTTACAGCCGGGAGTTGCGGGTGCCATTGTGACAGGCAAATCGGCAAAAGCAGTCTTGTAAAAATCATAGTTGCGTTTTCTGACTGCAAGGCGTTCATCAAGCGTTTTGAGCTGACCTCTGCCGATTCCGGCGCAGATATTAGACATTCGGTAGTTATATCCAAGCTCGTTATGCAGATAGTAGTTGACATTTTCCTTTGACTGATTTGACCAAAAATGGATTTTTTTGATTGCTTCCTCGTCATCGGAGATTGCCATTCCGCCGCCGGAGGTTGTGATAATTTTGTTGCCGTTAAAGGATAAAATTCCGATTTTTCCGAAAGTACCGCATTTTTTTCCGTTATATTCCGAGCCGAGAGCTTCGGCTGCGTCCTCTATAACGGGAACGCCGTATTCTTCGCAGAGTGGGAGAATTTTGTCATAATCTGCGCTGTTGCCGTAGAGGTCAACGACAATTACCGCCTTTGGAACAATTCCGAGAGCCTTATATTTTTCAAAGGCCGCTTTGAGCGCGTTGGGATCCATATTAAGAGTTTCGCGGTTTGAGTCGATGAAAACCAATTTAGCTCCGAGATAAGCGACCGGATTGCAGCTTCCCGAAAAGGTGAAGTCCGAGCAGAATACCGTGTCGCCGCTGCCAACGCCGAGGTATTTGAGAGCCATATGCATAGCGCCTGTACCCGACGAAAGAGCAACGCTGTTTTTTGCTCCGATATACTCGCACATTTCTTTTTCAAATCCGACGAGATTTGGGCCGAAAGGAGCGATCCAATTAGTCTGAAAAGCCTCGTTAATGTAATTTATTTCCGTACCGTTCATATGCGGCGGAGAAAGGAAAATCCTGCTGTTCAAAATGAAGACCTCTTTTATACAAATTTACTTTTTATCAATCTTTTTGTCGTTGTCGGAGCCTTTCTGATTGTTGCCGTAGCCATAGCCGTAACCGTAGCCGTAGCCGTTGCCGTAACCATAGCCGCCGTAGCCGTAATCATTACCGTAACCGTAGCCGTTGCCGTAACCGTAACCGCCGTAGCCATAACCGTTACCGTAACCGTAGCCGCCGTAGCCATATCCGCCGTAACCGTAACCGCCGTAACCGTAGCCGCGGTTTTTCTTCTTTCCGTAGCCGGAATATTTGCCGTACCTGAGATATCCTCTGCGACGATAGTATCTGCTGTTTTCTTCGCCGTCGCTCATGGTGAAGATTGCGCCGACAACTTCAATATCGGCAGTTCTGAATTCATCAAGAGTTCGGTTAATCTCGGAAATTTTTGCATAGTCGCGCCTGATGTTATAGATAACGCCGTCAGCGAGCGGAGCTATAACAAGGCTGTCCGTTACGACATGTGCGGGCGGCGAGTCGATTATGATATAGTCAAATTCTTTCCTTGCCTGTTCGATAACGCCCTTAACCTTATCGGTATCGAGAACTTCGGTGGATTTCAGAGAAATACCGCCGGTGGGAAGAACGAAAATACCGAGAGATTTTATAAATTTAATTGAATCAATATAGGTAGATGTGCCTTTGATTATGGGGATAAGACCGTACTTAGAATCGCTCTTAACGCCGACCGTGTGAAGAACGGCAGGCTTTCTAAGGTCGGAGTCGATAAGCAGAACGGATTTACCTTTTTGCGCGAGGGAGCAGGCGATGTTAACGGCGACGGTTGTTTTACCTTCGTCCTCATAGGTACTCGTGATAACGAATACCTTTTTGCCTGTTTCCGCCTGTATATTTTCAAGCTTAGTTCTGATTGATTTAAAGCTCTCAACAAACGAGAAGCTGACCTTTGACGAGTCCGTAATTAGCAACGAACCGGTGGGCGCTCTCTTTTTTCGGTTGAATATTCCCGTAGATTTTTCGAGCATCGGGACAGAGCCGATAACTCTTGCGTTTATGCTGCGGCGAAGGTCGTTGAGAGTAAGAACCGTAGTAGTTGCGAGCGTAATTACAAGAATAATGAAAGCAACAAGAAGCGCGCCGATTACAAAGCCGTAAATAGCTTTTGTCATAGCGCCGTCGGAGTTGCTTACGACAGGAGCACTCGGACGCTTTATAATTTTTATCGAGATGCTGTTGTCAAAGCTTTGAACAAAGCCGGGGAATTCATCAATAACGACATTGAGCGCTCTTTCGCAGTAACCCTTGTCCGTGCTTGATACATTAAGGACAAAAAATCCGGAAATTTCTTCGGGAGTCTGGGTAACGCTCAGACTGTTTTCGATAAAGGAATTGTCGTACTTCTGGTCGATGTTTTCTGAATTGAGCTTGGTCTTTATTTTTTCAACCATCTCGTCACTTTTGAGCAAGGCCTGGTATATTTTAACATCGGACTGACCGTAAAAAGAGGTTTCCTCCTGATACTGAGGATCGGAATCCTTGTTGTTGGAATAGTCCTTTACCAGAACATAGCTTGTCTTCATAAAGCTTAGCGTTGTACTCGCCGTATATGTCTGCACATAAGTGGCTTTTGCAACCGCATAACCTGCTCCGGCAAATATAGCTCCGACGAGCAATATTGCCCAAATTTTATTAAGCAGATTTTTGGCAAGTCTGCCCATATCGAGAGACGGACCTTCATCAGCTCCGTTATAATACATATTTTTGTTGTTTTCCATTTCCTGCATCGGCTAAGTCACACTCCATAGCTAACATTATAATTCGGTAAAAATACCGTGTCAAGTAGTTTGTTGTTACGCATAGCTGATTGGCTGTCAGAATCCTCTTTTATGAATTTGACCGCGCATTATCATAGGTATCGGTTCATCGTTCAAAACGCATTTGGCACAGTCTTTGAGCATCATTTGCAAATTGAAACGGCTTATGTCGGGCGGAAAGAATTTAATCATCTCACCGAGGTTAGGAGGCCTGCGGTTGAGAGAATGAGCGTCCGTTCCGATAAAAGAAGCGACTGAATTATATGCCATAGCATACGCAAGCTCGAATTCCTGCGGACCGTCGAGACTCGCAAGGCTTGCCGCGTTTATTTGAAAGAGAACGCCGTTCTTTGAGAGAAAGTTAACGGCTTCGTAATCTTCCTGGAAGAACTCATATCTTTCCGGGTGAGCTATAATCGGGATAAGCCCCTCGTGGCGTATGTGATTTATATAATCAACGATTTTGTTAACGCGCACATCGCTGAAAGCAAATTCAATCAGAATATAACGGCCGCCGTTAATTGTAAGCTTTTCGAGTCCCGACGCGAAAAAAACATCATCGTCAACAAATACTTCTGCTCCGGAATAAATTTTAACATTTATTCCCTGACTTTTAAGCTCGCCGCGAAGCAGTTTGATTCTGTTATGCCGCCTTTCGAGGAAGCTTTCTTTGTCGTCCAGAGCCGCTATATGCGGAGTTGCTATTATATGCCGAACTCCGTTTAGCTCGGAAAGTCTGCACATCCTGACAGAGACGCCGATATCCTGAGCGCCATCATCAATCTCCGGCAGAATGTGACAGTGCATATCAATCATGTCAAAGACCTCCGTTTGATTTGATTACCGCTTATACGCCGCAACCGCAAAGCCCTGTGCCGCCGGCATTACGCAAAGGCTGTCTGAATAGAAACCGATTCCGCGCGTATCTCCCTGAGAGAAGTCTATAATTCCGCTGCGCCTTGTTCTCGTCATCAGATGACCGAGGATTTTATCGGCAGAAGTCAGCAGAGATTTATCGTCAATCAGTTTGCCTACGCTCGCAAAACAGTAGGCAAGCATTGCCGCCGCAGAGCTGTCCTCGGCAGAGTTAACGGTCAGCATACGCTGAACGGTTCCGTCCGATTTAACATATTTCTGTATCGAGTAAACGGCTTCAAGCGTTGTTTTGAGCAGAAAAACCTTGTCGGAATTATGACCGTCAATTTCCATAAGAGTATATAAGCTGTCGGCAAGTCCGAGCGCCCACCACGCACAGCCGCGCGCCCAGCCGAAGATTCCGAGAGGGGCGCCGTTATCGGTGTTAAAGCAATGAGCCGGTAGTTTTAAATCATTATGAACGCCGAGCTTGCTATATTCTTTTATCTGATTTATTGCGATTTTGATGTATTCGGGGGAGTCGTATTCCTTTGCGTACTTTATAAGGAAAGGGCAGACCATACCGACGGTATCGACGAAGCGTATATCGGCAGAGTGTTCGTTATACGGGATAGAGCCGTGAGACTCGTACATCGCTTTAAGTCTTTCAGCGGTGTAATCCATAGCAGGTTTAACCGCGGCATTGTCAACATAAGGACAGCACAGTATTTCATAGGCAAGCATTGCAAAATCAATTCGAGCTTCCTGCGGCCGCGAATTCCATTTTCCGTTTGACGGATCAATATATTTGCTCAAAAATTTGCTGACATTTTCCTGCATATCTTTTCCGCCGATAGCGGTGGCGGCTTTGAGCAGAGCCGCGTCCTGCCAACAGTCAATCTGTGTGCGCTTGTTGGCGTTTTTTATGTCGTCTATGAGTTTCAGCCGCTTGTTTTCGTTTGCGGGAACCTTGGGAGCGCCTTTTCGCAGCCATTCAACTACGATAAGCTTCGTTTTGTGTTCCCATTCTTTTTTGTCGGTCAAACTGCCGATTTTAATTCTGCCCAACCAATTCTTGAACGCAGGAAAAAAATCATAAAGAAATATAAACAGTATTAAGAGCAGTACTACCGTTGTGATTATCCAAAACATTTGTTATTTTCCTTTACAGTAAAGCATAGAATTTTTCAATTTCACTTTCGTTTCCTACAACTTCGCAGCTTAGCTTTTTGGAAAGCTTGGCGCGAAGCTCAGGCGAATTTATAAGTTTTTCTGTTTTTGCGGCGATATCGTATTCGTCGGCTTCGCAGATTATTCCGGTTACACCGTCCGTTATCTGATCCCCGACCGTAGGGAAATCGGTTGCAACTATCGGACGGCAAAGGCATTTGGCTTCTTCTATGGCTATTGACTTGCCCTCGTAGCGTGACGGCTGAACATAAATGTCGCATTGACCTATATAGGGATACGGATTTGACTGTTCGCCCAGCGGAATGAAGCAGTCTCCGACGCCAAGCCGTTCGATGAGGTCTGCAATTTCCGACTCCTGTTCGCCCGAACCGATTTGATACCATTTAAAACACAGTCCTCGGCGTTTAAGTTCAGCAGCCGCTTTAACTGCAATATCAATTCCTTTTGCGGGAGAGAATCTTCCGACAGTCAGAATTACCGTTTCGCCGTTTCTTCTATCGTAAGCTTCAAAATCAGAAGCCTCACTGTTAATGAATTCCGAGCTGATTATATTTTCGATTACACAGAATTTGCTTGCGAATTCCGGAAAAACGCCGACAAGACTTTTTTTACATTCAGCCGAAACTGTTGCAACAGAATCCGCCTTTTCAAAAATGTCGCGGCACAGCGCTTCGTCAACGCCGCGCATTTTAAAATCGCTGTGAAAGAAACAGATTTTTTTATCGGCGTTAACACATTCTGTTGCATATAAGCTTGCGTTTCCTTCAAGATATCCGATAGCGCAATCGTAATGCTTATCAATTACAGGAAGAACCTTTTTTAAATAATTCCATAACCCTCTGTCGCGAAGATACTCGTTTTCCTCGGCAAACGCGTGGGCATAGCGTATTCTGTCAAGAGCGGTAACAAATTTGCCTTTTCCGACGAAATACTTTACTGCCGAAACAGCGCTTGCATCAAAGGCTTCGTAATCGGAGGTATCGCCGACAAGATTTACCTGAGGTGGTATTTTTTCGAGAAACAGGCCCTCTTTACGAAAAAGGAGAAGGTCTACATCATATTTCTCGTAATCAAAGAGCGATAAAAGCGATATAAGACTTTTTTCTGCTCCGCCGCTTTTCAGAGACGGAATTATAAAAATAAGTTGTTTCTTCATATGTCACCTTAAATGTTTACAAGCTCGTCGCCGAGTTTCATTGCGTCTCGTATGATTTCGGGAATTCTGTTTCGATAAAGTGAGCGTATTTCACTCTCGTGCGCGACAAGCTCCTCAAAGCTTTTTATCAGAGCGTCGCTGCTGTCAATTTTGCAGACATTGAGGGTGTATTTTTCTTCACCGAAAATGTCTTTGGCAATGCCTCTTGATTTCACGCTGTACCCGAGAGAAATTGTCGGAACGCCGTTTGAATAGGCGGCAATCGTGGCGTGAGTCCTTGCGCCGATGAAAAATCTTGTTCTTGCTATATAACCTTTATACTGCTTTGCATTGAGGTTGTCGGGCAAGATTTCAACTCTTCCGGTTTCGCGGAATTTATCGCAAATCGGCTTCATATATTTGAAATCGTTGTTGTTTTCTTCGGTTACATGGGGAATAAAAAGCACATTGAGAGTCGTTTTTTCAATAATGTATTTTATAAAGCTCTCAGCAATTTCGGTCAGTCCCGAATTGCTCTTCAACACAAGCGGACTGATATTGAAGCCGAGAGTATTATCCGAATAAAAGCCGGTTGGCATAGGCAGATCTTCTCTTTCCATACAAAAAGCGGGGTCCGGATTCAGGAAAATGTGTTCATTAAGATTCCTGCTTTTCAGAAGCTCGTATGTGAGACTTTCTCTCGTAAAAATTGCATCGAAATCGGAAAGACTTTTACTTTTTTTATCATCAAGATCTTCTTCTCCGATCGAAGCGCCCCAGAGAATCACTTTTTTGCCGAGCTTTTTAAGCTCCCTTGTGAAAACCTGAATAGGATAGTTATCGCCGTAGCAGTAGGTGTCTCCGCCGACCGACAGGCAGATGTCGCAATCCTGCGCCTGTTTAAGCGTTTCAGAATACATTTTTTTGAGGGCATATTCTTCGGAGTTGCGGAGTTTTATGTTGAATGCAGATACAACGCGCTCAGCCTGAGTAAGATTTCTGACATCGAACTTATAATGCTCAACCTCAGGGATTACCGAGTCGGAGTCCGGATTATAGGACGAAAGTACAAATTGACAATTCGGATCTGCCGAGGAGATAATGTTGATGCTGCCTCTGACAATAGCCTCGCAACCTCTGTTTAAACAGCCTGTGTGATTGAATAAAAAATATTTCATAAGTTAAAACCGCACCTTGATTTATTTGGGGAAAAGAACTCTTCCGGGGAAGAAGTAATCGGATTCATAACCGGCAATCTGATACGATAGCTGTCTTGAATATATAAAGAATAAGACTATGCATAAGAGGGTATATGCCGTTCTGTCTTTGGGTTTAACGCCTACGGTGACTGTCCACGAAAGAAGTATTATATAATATATCATAAGATATATTGCCACTCTTGCGAAAATCCAGTTGTAAAGAGATATAACATAAATTGCGGAATTGACAAAGGCTATATTTATCAGAATATCGCCGATTCTTCCGAGCATTTTCATTCTGTCCCTGCTCATATAGGCAAGGATTATAGGAACGACAGAAACGAGAACTCTGAATATACTTGAACCTCCCTCGGTTCCGCTTGTAAACCAACCGTTTTGGGAATAAACGCTGTAATCGGTCTGTTCGAGCGCGCCGAGGAAATTGGGCATCAGGGCGTCGAAAAAGACAACTCCGACAACGCTGGCAAGGATGAGCAGATACGATCCGAGCTTCCACGCCGGTCTTCTGACGACGAAATAAATCGGAAGCATAACAAGAGCGCTTGAATGCATAAACGAAGCTATTACAATGATTATTGCGTACGGTATGAATGATGACTTCTTTTCGGAAAAAAGAAATCTTGTTGCCGCAAGAACCATGGCAACTGCCATATATTGTCGGCATCCGTTCATAACTCCGCCGAAATATCCTATCGCTAAAAACAGAAAAAGCGACAGTTCAAACGGATAAGAATATTTATATAGTATATAGAGAGGGACCGGTATGCACATAACACCGGTGAAAGCTATGAGCCATTGAGGATCGTCCGTCATATTTCTTATAATATTCTGGAAAAAAGAGAACATACTCTCTTTGAAAAGCTGGAATGTTACGGGATTGTTGTTGCCCATAAGCTCAAATGAATGAGCGTAGTAAAAAGTATCTCCGACATTTTTTCTGAGAGCCGCCATTACCGTAAAAAATATCACGGGCAGAATCAGAGCGATGGGATTTGGCATAGGCTGACCTATCCCGCCGGGTTTTCTGAGCGGGACTTTACGGCAGGATAGAGAAATGACCATAAAAATAATCATGGCTACCCAAACTATTATTTCGTAAAAGTCAAAATTAAAAAGATTTGCCATATCAGCCTCAAATAAATTGTTTATATACCTCTTTTAGTTCTTCGATAACATATTCTTTGGAATATTTCTTTACAGCGGAAAGAGTCGCGTCTGAAAATTCCGAATACAATTTGTTGTCGGTCAGTAGTCGGTAGACTGCGTCGGCGGTTTCGTTTGCGGATTTGGGATTTACAATAAATCCGTTTACGCCGTTTTTAACAAGCTCTCTGTGACCTCGGTTGTCGGTAAGTACGACGGGCAGACCGCAGGCCATGGCCTCCATTACATTTACCGGCAAGCCCTCCCTCAGACTTGAACATACGGCAAGGTCGCTTGCTTTAAGCAGTTTATCAATATCGTTTCTGTGACCGAGAAAAAGCACGACATCGGAAACGCCGAGATTTGCGGCGAGAGCCTGATATTTTCCGTTATAATTATCCTTACCGGCGAGAAGCAGTTTGAAGTTGATTTTTCCTTTAAGCATAGCTGCGGCTTCGATAAGCAGAGCTTGATTTTTGTTCTCGTTTAATTCGGCAACATAGATTAAAATTTTTTCATCGGGGCTAAATCCCAATTCATTTCTAAGAAGCGTTTTTTCACTTTGTAACGCAGGGGAAAAACGGTCTGAATTATATCCCACTCCATTAACGAGAAATACTTTTTTGGCTTTTAGGTGCTTTTCGGCGTTATAGAAATCCTCGTGATTTATTGTGATAAGACCGTCCGTGATAAACGATAGCATATATTCTATCGGGTAATAGATGAGCTTGTTGATAAACGGAGCGCCTTTATAAAAATGAAAACCGTGAGCGGTATAAAGCACCTTTGTGCCGTTAGCTCTTTCGCCGGAAGCGGCAAGTCTTGCCAAAACGCCGCCCATAGGTGTATGACAATGGATTATGTCATAGTGATTATCTTTGATTATTTTTTTCAGCTGTTTAAAAGCGATAATGTTATCCTTGCTGAAAGGCGATCGCCTTATCGGCAGCTCATATCTCTTGTCGCAGTATTCGAGCGGCAAATCTCCGTGACAAGCGGCTTCGACTTGCCAACCCATATCGTGAAAATATTTAAAAACAGGAAGATGAAAATAATAAAAATGCTCTGAAACCGTAGCAACAAATAAAATTTTCTTCAATTTTTCACTTCCTCGGATTTTATTTCCGTCCCACGGAATTTCTCCATAGTATGAGCTTCATCGGAGTTTATTCCGTCGCGCTTTAAAACATTTATAATAGTTTTAAAAAATATATACAGGTCGGTTTTAAGGTTATAGTTGTCAACATAACGGATATCGTATGTAAATTTTTCGTCCCAGGTAAGAGCGTTTCTGCCGTTTACCTGAGCGAGTCCCGAAATGCCCGGAAGCACCTCGTGACGGCGGTTTTGCTCGGGTGAATAGAGTCCGAGATATTCGGGAAGCAAGGGCCTCGGACCGATAAAGCTCATATCGCCTTTAAGGATATTAAAGAGCTGTGGAAGCTCGTCTATGCTCGTCTTCCTGAGGAATCCGCCGACTTTTGTGGTTCTTTCCATGTCGGTCAGCTCTCTGCCGTTTGAGTCCTGTGTTTTTACCGACATTGTTCTGAATTTATACACCGTGAAAAGACGGCAATTTTTTCCCGGACGAACCTGTTTGAATAAAATCGGGCCGCCGTCCTCGGCTTTAACCGCAACGGAAGCGACAAGCATAATGGGGGAAAGCAAAACGGTAAGAACTGCCGCGGCAAAAAAATCGGCAAAACGCTTGAAGTAGAAATACATAAGGATTCACACTCACTGATAGGTTATAGTTTCGCAGTTATCCTGTGCCGTTTCGATAAAATTAGGCACAATTTCTTTCAAAATTTCTCTTACCCCATCAGGTTTGGCGTGGGCGAGCTTTTCCAACTGTTTTTCAAAAAGCTTATCGTCCATTTTAAGCGGTTTGGTGATGAATATTTTATTGTTAGCGGAAGCCTGTCTTTCGCTGCTCTCCTCGTCGAGTACAAGTTCCTCATAGAGCTTTTCGCCCGGACGCAAGCCCGTGAATTCTATTTGTATGTCGCTGTAAGGCTTATAACCGGACAGTCTGATAAGGTTTTCTGCGAGAGTGAGGATTTTAACCGGTTCGCCCATATCGAGAACAAATATTTCTCCGCCCGAAGCAAGACCGCCGGCCTGAGTGACGAGCTGAGCCGCTTCGGGTATAGTCATAAAATATCTTGTTATTTCGGGATCCGTTACGGTTACGGGACCGCCGTTTTTGATTTGCTCTGTAAAAATCGGAATAACGCTGCCGTTTGAGCCGAGTACGTTTCCGAATCTCACCGCAACATACTCCGTTTTGCTGACAGACTGCATACTCTGTACGATTTTTTCACACATACGCTTTGTGGCGCCCATTATATTTGTCGGATTTACCGCCTTATCGGTCGAAATCATAACAAACTTTTCGACTCCGAACTCATTAGCGCATTTAGCCACATTGTATGTACCGAACACGTTATTTTTAACCGCTTCTCCGGGGCTGTCCTCCATAAGCGGCACATGCTTGTGAGCCGCCGCATGGAAAACAATATTCGGTCTGTAGGTACGGAAAATATCGTCAAGCCTTTCCTTATCACGCACAGACGCGATAAGGACCTCAAATTTTGCATACGGAAATTTACGCTTCAGCTCATTCTGCAGATCATATGCGTTGTTTTCATATATATCAAGTATAAGCAAAAGGCCGGGATCGTAATTCACAAGCTGACGACACAGCTCAGAGCCTATCGAGCCGCCGCCGCCCGTTACCAATACAGTTTTCCCCG
>JAQXHF010000100.1 GCA_029007095.1 Clostridia bacterium
GCTCGGGTATGAAGCACAACGAGCTTGCCGTTCAGATTGTAAGACAGGCATCCGTTGCAGACAATGAAGATTTTGCAATAGTTTTTGCCGCGATGGGCGCAAAGAATGATGTTGCCGATTACTTCCGCAGTTCGTTTGAAAAGTCAAATGTTATGCACAAGGTTGTTATGTTCCTGAATCTCTCAAACGATCCCATTATCGAGAGAATTATGACTCCGAGATGTGCATTGACGGCGGCGGAATATCTTGCGTTTACGCTTAATAAAAATGTTCTGGTAATATTGACGGATATGACGGCTTACGCAGAAGCTTTGCGTGAATTCAGCTCGTCAAAGGGTGAAATCCCCGGCAGAAAGGGATTCCCGGGATATCTTTATTCCGACCTTGCTTCAATTTATGAGCGCGCCGGTATAATTCAGGGTTCAAAAGGCTCGGTTACACAGATACCGATTCTAACTATGCCGAACGACGATATAACTCATCCTATTCCTGACCTTACGGGATATATAACCGAAGGTCAGATAGTTCTCGACAGAACGCTTGACGCAATGGGAGTCTATCCCCCCGTAAGCGTACTTCCTTCGCTGTCCCGACTTATGAAGGACGGTATAGGCGAGGGCTACACAAGAGAGGATCATCAAACTCTTGCCAATCAGTTGTTCTCATCATACGCAAAGGTTCAGGACGCAAAGAGCCTTGCAGGAGTTATTGGTGAAGACGAGCTTTCGGCGGCAGACAAAAGACTGCTCGAATTCGGCAGAGAATTTGAGTCCAAATTTATAACTCAGGCTCAGAATGAAAACAGAACTATTGAGGAAACTCTCGATTTGGGTTGGCAACTTCTTTCAAAACTGCCCAGAGAGGATCTCGACCGCGTCGATGATGAAACGATAGCAAAATATTACAAAAAAGCTTAACCGAAAGGAGATGAGAATATGCCGTCACAGGTTTTCCCGACCAAGAATAATCTTATCGCTACTAAAAAATCTTTGAACCTGGCAAAGCTCGGATATGACCTTATGGACAGAAAGAGAAATATACTTGTCCGTGAGATGATGGAAAAGCTCGACAATGTTAAAACTCTGCAAAGCGATGTTTATGCCGCATATTCTCAGGCATATTCTTTGCTCAGGCAAGCTCATCTGACTATGGGAAGCTGCACGGAGTATGCAAATTGCATACCCGTTGACAACAGCCTGGATATTTCAGTTTACAGCGTTATGGGCGTTGAATTGCCAAAAATAAAACTCGGCAAAAGCGAAACAAACTTTTATTACGGGCTTGAATCGACAAATTCGCTGCTCGACGAAGCTTATATTAAGTTCAACGAGGCAAAAGAGTTGACTATGCAGCTCGCAGAAATTCAAAGCGGAGTTATTCGTCTTGCCGACGCCATCAAAAAGACTCAGAAGAGAACCAATGCTTTGAGCAATATTATGATTCCTAAATTTACTGCTACGGTTAAGTTTATTTCAGACGCCCTCGACGAAAAGGAGAGGGAAGATTTTTCAAGGCTTAAAGTTATCAAAAAGACCAAAGAGTGAGGAGAATTCCGAATGAAAAGAAACTTTCTGAAAATTGTTTCCGCTTTATCTGTTTTTCTTCTTATCACAGCTTTCGCCGCCTGCGGAAAGACGATTGAAAAAACTGAAATCGTTGATGACAGCAGTACGACAAATTCACAGACTGAAGCTTCCGATACCGAAGCTTTATCTCAATCGCAAACATCAGAAACGAGTAAAACTTCCGCTCAGACAAGCACAACAAAAGTCGAAACGGACAGCCTTGAAACAATACTGAATAAAATTAAGGATTATCCTATCGGAACGGCAGGTTCATCATATAAATGCGTTGACCTTGCGCTAAGGCTTATAAATTATACCGAGAATACAACCGACAGCCAAAGCGATATCGAAAAGGCGGCAAAGAATTTCTTCGTAGATTTGAGCGGAGCGGAAAAAGAAAGCTTTAAGGAAAATCTTGAAGAAATAGATTATACGGCGAAGCTGCTTATAAAGAGGGACACATCTTCATTGGGCGACAAGATTTACGCTTCAAAGGAAAAATATGCAGAGAGCTATTCCCTTGACAAATATGAAAATGTATTTGAAATAATCAGTCAGTACATCTGATTGTGCCTAAAATACGAATGAGTTTGTATGGAGTTAAATCCGTACAGGCTCATTTTTGTTTTTCTGAAAATCACTCCGCTTTTGACAAAAATTTCGGTTTAAGCGAATTATAATATAATTCGGTGGTGGCGGTATGACGGTTTATGTTGATGTGCTTTTGACTGTAAATCTTTTTGTAAACTATGCTCTTTTGCTCTGCTCATCTCTGATTATGCGCCGCAAACCTTCCGGCCTGCGTATTCTTGCAGGGGCGGCGGTCGGCAGTATTTACAGCCTTATAATTTTTTTACCGACAATACCTGCCGCAGCAGAGCTTGTTATGAGGATTGCGGCAGGAATGCTTATTGTGCTTTGCTCGTTTGGATTCGGGAGCGTCAGAAAATTTCTGCGCTGCTATTTTACTTTTCTTGCCGTAAGCTTTGTGTTCGGCGGCATTATGCTTGTTTTATGGCTTACGGTTGCGCCGACAGGAATGGTTTACAGAAGCGGAGCGGTTTATTTTGACATAAATTTCGCTGTTCTTGCTGTTTCGACCGTGGTGTGCTTTGCGATTGTCAGCGTGATATCTCACTTCATTTCGAGGAAAGCTCCCAAGGGTTCAATATACAATATAGTTGTGACGAATTGCGGCAGGAGCGTGAGCGGTACGGCGCTGATGGATACCGGCAATTCCCTTGTCGAGCAGTTCAGCGGATATCCGGTAATTATTGCCGAGATGAAAAGCGTTCAGAGCATAATGCCGGAGTCCGTTAAGTCTTACATAGAAAAAGGAAGCGTTAATGACGAATGTGACGGACTCAGATTTGTGGCTCATAAAACTGTTTCCGGTACCGGATTACTGCCGGCTTTTAAGCCTGACAGTATAGAGCTTAGCTCCTTAGACAGAAAGCTCAAAAGCAATCATGCATATATAGCGGTAACTGAGGCCGATATTTCGGGAGGAGAGTATGATTTTCTCATAGGACCTAAAATTTTTGACGAGGAAGCAAGCACGGATATTGTCGGAGCAAAGCTTTCAATGTAAATATTATTATGCCGAGAAAGGAATGGTCACATATGCTTCATATACTTAAAAAACTGAAAAATTTGCTTGCCAAACTGAATTCCGTTGAAACCGCTCATTATGTCAACGGGCCTGAAACCTTGCCTCCGCCGCTTTCAAAGGACGAGGAGCTTTCTGTGGTTGACCGTCTTAGAAACGGCGACGAGTCGGTAAGAGAGGCGCTGATAGTTCACAATTTGCGCCTTGTGGTTTACATAGCAAAAAAATTTGAAAATTCCGGAGTCGGTATCGAGGATTTGGTTTCTATCGGAACTATCGGACTTATTAAGGCTGTCAATACATTTTGCCCGGATAAGAATATAAAGCTTGCAACCTACGCTTCAAGATGTATCGAAAATGAAATATTGATGTACCTGAGAAAAACAGGCCCGCAGAAAAATGAAATTTCCTTTGACGAACCGCTTAATGTGGATTGGGACGGCAATGAGTTACTTCTGTCCGATATTCTCGGCAGCGAGCCTGATGAAATCAACAGGGATATCGAGCTTGAAGACGAAAAGAAACTGCTTCTGCAAACAATCAATGCGCTTCCCGACCGCGATAAAACAATAATGTCAATGCGATTCGGTTTGGACGGAGGTAAAGAATATACTCAAAAGGAGGTTGCCGATCTGCTCGGAATATCGCAGAGCTATATTTCAAGACTGGAAAAGCGCATAATTTGCCGCCTGAAAGAAAAAATCGAAAGAGCGTCCTGATAATTGATTTTTATGTTGAAATTATGTCTGACTTGGGTTATACTTAATATATTAAAACGAGAATAATCCGAGAAAGGTGAAACGATGCGCTATATTGTGGCAGACCTTGAATGGAATAACACATATGCTCCCAAAACTAAGGGTTTTATAAACGAAATTATCGAAATCGGCGCAGTTATGCTCAATGATAATTTTGAATTCGTCAGCGAATTTTCCTGCTTTATTAAACCTCAAATCGGTAAAAATTTAAGAAAAACCGTAAAACAGCTCACTCATATAACTAATGACGATATAAACGGCGGAATTCCTTTTACTCAGGCTATGAGCAGTTTTAAAAGGTGGATAGGTTCGGGCGATAATATTTTGATGACATGGGGCGACGGAGATATCAGAGTTATGATAGATAATTTTCGCTATCTTAACGGAATTGACAGGATACCGTTTCTCAAAAAATATGTTGACGCGCAAAAATATTTTCAGATAAAAAAAGGAATTTCAAAGGCGAATCAGATCGGACTTTCTTCTGCGGCCGAGCTTGTGAAAGTCAGCGAGGAAGATTATTCTCATCACAGAGCGCTTGACGACAGCAAGCTTACTGCCGAATGTTTAAGGCGCGTTCTCGATAAGAAAGAGTTGTCGAAGCTCGCAGTCGAATGTGATGACAAGTTCTATCAGAAGCTCGCTTTCAAACCACACGCGATAAGCAATATCAACAGTCCGCTGGTGGACAAAAGCTTGCTTACATATGCTTGCGATACCTGCGGAAGCGAGGGAAACCGGCTGTCGGAATGGAAATATTCCAATCAGTATTTCAGAGCCGTCTACCGATGTCCGAAGTGCGGTAAAAAGGTAAGAGTTGCGGTTAGGTTTAAAAAGTATTTTGAACGGCTTGAAACAAGAAAAACCGTTACTGTTATACCTACCGATGAAAAAGAATAAATGTTAATGAGGTTGTCTTATTTAGATGTTCCGATCTAAACAAGACAGCCTCTTTTTATGTTAGGTAACAAAATCGTTTTACAAGAATATGAAGTAATTTTTTATTATTTTTAACATATTTTTTCAAAATCTATTGAAATTTATGTTAATATGTGATACAGTATTACTAACGCGTAGCTTGCTGAAAATATATTTTAAATATATTATATGTTATTTCGGCACTGCCGCGCAGCTTTTAAAGGAGGAAAATATTTTGAAATACTATAACGCTAAGGATATAAGAAATATTGCAATCGCAGGTCATGCAGGCAGAGGAAAGACAACACTTGCCGAGGCGATGCTCTACATAGCAGGACTTACAGACAGGCTCGGTCGCGTTGACGAGGGAAATACCGTTCTTGACTATGACTCCGAAGAAAGAAAAAGGAAAGTTTCCGTTTCTGCGGCTGTTGCTCCTATTGAGTGGAAAGATGTTAAGCTTAATATTATTGACACTCCGGGCCTTTTTGACTTTGAGGGTGAAATGTGCGAGGGCATACGCGCTTCGGAGTGCGTTCTGATAGTTCTCGGCGCAGGCCATAAATATGATGTCGGCGCTGAAAAAGCCTTTAAAGCGGCAAAAAAACGCGGAAAAATGTTTGCAATAACTCGCTGTGATAAAGAACACGGTGATTTCTATAAGACTTTTGATGAGATACGCGCCGTACACGGAAGTGCGGTTTGCCCTGTAATCGTGCCGTATATAGTTGACGGTAAGGTTAAGGCTTATGTCAATCTCGCTGCCAGAAAGGGCTTTGAGTATGAGGACGGCAAGGCAAAAGAGATTGATATGCCCGATGATCCGAAAATCAAAGAAATGCTCGACATTCTTACCGAGTCTGTTGCAACAGCAAGCGACGACTTGATGGAGAAGTTCTTTGCCGGTGAGCAGTTCACACGCAAGGAGATTATCAAGGCTCTGAATGAGGGCGTTAATACAAGTTCGGTATATCCTGTTTATGCTTGTTCGGGTTACACAATGGACGGCGTTGATTTGCTTATGGATGAGCTTGCATATTCTGCTCCGGACGCTGCTTCTTATGCAGGCGGTAAGGATGTTGAATGTGACGAGAACGGCCCCTTAGCGGCGGTATGCTTTAAGACGATTGCTGATCCGTTTGTCGGAAAAATGTCTTTCTTTAAGGTTGACAGCGGTAAAATTACGCCTGAAACAACGGTTTACAATGCCCGTACGGGTGAAACCGAGAGAATGGGCAAGATTATCACGGTAAGAGGAAGCAAGTCGGAGGACTGCAAGTGTATCCCCGCCGGAGATATAGGAGTCGTTACAAAGCTGACCTGCGTTAAAACCGGTGATACTGTCTGCTCGGCTGATAATGTAATCGAACTCAGCGGAGTTAAGTTCCCGACTCCGTGCCTTTCGATGGCTGTGAAAGCTTGTAAGAAAGGCGAGGAAGAAAAAGTAGTTTCCGGTATCAACCGTCTGCTTGAAGAAGATCCTACGATTAAATTTGAGATAAATAACGAAACTAAGGAGCAGATTCTCTCCGGTATGGGAGAACAGCACCTCGACATTATAGTATCCAAGCTTAAATCTAAGTTTGGCGTAGATGTTGATCTTACTGTTCCGAAAGTTGCTTACAGAGAGGCAATTCGTAAATCCGTAAAGGTTCAGGGCAGACACAAGAAACAGTCGGGCGGTCATGGCCAGTTCGGTGATGTATGGATAAGATTTGAGCCGACAGAGGGCGAGGATCTTGTATTTGAGTCAGAAGTAGTTGGCGGTTCTGTGCCGAAAAACTATTTCCCTGCCGTAGAAAAGGGACTTCGCGAGTGTATGAAGAAAGGAGTTATGGCGGGTTACCCGATGGTTGGATTGAAGGCTGTTTTGTATGACGGCTCATATCATCCGGTTGACTCCTCCGAGATGGCGTTCAAAACTGCCGCTTCTTTGGCATTTAAGGCCGGAATACCTCAGGCTAATCCGGTAATCCTTGAACCGATAGGATACCTCAAAGCCGTTATGCCCGAAGCTTTCTTAGGCGATATAATGGGCGATGTTACAAAGCGCAGAGGACGCGTTCTCGGAATGGGACCGTGCGAGGAGGACAATAAGCTCCAACAATTAGAAGCTGAGGTTCCCATGGCGGAGATGAACAATTTTTCAACAATATTGCGCTCGGTAACAGCCGGCAGAGGATATTATACATTTGAATTTGTCCGTTATGAGGACGCTCCCGCAAATGTCGCGGAAAAGGTAATAGCGGAAGCTAAGAAAAACGAAGAAGAATAACTGAATATCTATATTAAAAAAGCAATGAGTTTGTGCCGTTTAAGGTACAAACTCATTGCTTTTAATGGGATAGGAAAAAGATGAAGAACGGACAAACTGAGCAAAATCAAGGCTTTTG
>JAQXHF010000101.1 GCA_029007095.1 Clostridia bacterium
TACTACGAACAAACTTCGCCACTCGGCGTACCTTTGTACGCCGTCGGGCAGACAAAATCAAGGCAAAAGCCTTAATTTTGCTCAGTTTGTCCGTTCTTCATCTTTTTTCCTATCCCCTTAAAAGGCGCTGTAAAAAACGAAAGTTTTTTACAGCGCCTTTTGGTTTAAATTTAAATTTAATTTTAATTTTAATTTTCGTTCTCGTCAAATACAAATTCGGCGGAGTCCGGAATATCTACGATTCCGTTAATATCCGATGACCTGTACTTTTTAAATATGAGTATATCGCCGTTTATCTCAAAGACATATTTCTGCTCTCCTCCGCTCGCGGTCAGAGTCAGAGTTTCGCCGTTTACATCATACTTTCCGCCGATATATTTGCCGCCGGTCAGAAAGTAGTCGAAACGAAAGCTGCCGTCATTTTTTATGATAAGATAGGGCGTTATCGGGCCGTCGGAATTCGCCATAACATATTCTCCGCTTTGGACCGAGCTGTCGCAGCCGGTAACCAAAAGCGCAACCGACAACAGCATAGCGGCGAACACGGCAATTCGCTTCATTTTTCACCAACACCCGATAAACTTATTACTAAATCTTATTCGGAAGCTGTGAATTTATTTCTATTTTCTTTTCTTCTTTTTGCTTCGCGCCGTATTTCTTTCAAGCTCGTTGTATCTGACGATCTTTAACTCTCTCTTTTTGCGGCGGCGATAGTTGGTAAGTGCAAAAAGTCCGATATATAAAACAATCAGTACAACTATCAAGATGATGATTATCTTAAAAATCGTCATTGCCGCCATACGCTTCAAAGAATCGCGTATATACAGCAGCAGACTGAAATGCGCGTCCTCGGCAACAGCTAACTTGACCGTGCCGATTTCCTGCTCGGCATACATAATTTTTGCTGTGCAAACATAATCGCCCGCCTTAAACGGAGCCTCCAACGATTCGGGCATATCCTCAGGTACGAAGCTTACGCTCTGAGAACCGTTACCTGTCGGTACGAGGGAAAGAACCTCGTCCATCGCAACGAGGCGAACCGAATCCGTGCTCCAACAATACTTTACGGGAACAGAAACGATGTACTGCCCCTCCTTGCTGACTGCTTCGTAGCTCAGGCTTGAAAATGCCCATTTATACATTCTCAGACTGTCCATAAAAGCCTGATTTTCTTCTATTCCGTCGTTGTCGGAATCGCGGTAATCTCCGCCCATCGCGACGGCAAGATAATTATATCCGTCCTTTGAAGCCATAGAAACAAGGCATTTGCCCGCATTGTCGGTCGAGCCTGTTTTGATGCCCTTACAGTATTTATAATAGTAAGTGACATAGGCCGGATTCAGTAAGAAATTAGTATTTGTAAGCGTTCTTTCGCCCTGCTTGTTTGTCGCCGGCAGCTTATAGCTTGAATTTGAAACTATCGTTTCAAACACCGGATATTTAAGCGCTTCCCGGGCTATAATCGCAAGGTCGTTCGCCGTGGTCTTATGCGTGTCCGAATCAAGTCCGTGCGGATTGTCAAAATGTGTGTTTTTACAACCGATTTCGGCGGCGGTATCATTCATCATTTTAACGAAATTATCCACGCTTCCGCCCACCGCATAGGCAAGAGCAACGGCGGCGTCGTTTCCGCTCGGTATCAGCATACAACAGAGCATATTATAAAGGCTCATAGTTTCGCCGGCTTTCAATCCGGCAACCGAGCTGCCCGTTCCTTGAAGACTCGCAATAGCCTCCTCGGATACGGTTATGCTCTCTTCGAGGTTGGATTTGTTTCGCAAAACCACGAGAGCCGTCATAATCTTGGTAAGCGAAGCGGGCGCAACAGGCTTGTCCGCATTTTTACTGACGATTGCAGAGCCGTCATCAAGACTTATGAGCAAATCAACATCACAGTTCAGCTTCTCGATACTGTCCGCATAATTCTGAGCCGAAGCCGGCACAGCAAAGACAGATAAAATAACGGCGACCGAACAAATTAGAATCAAGATTTTTTTAATATATTTCATAAACAAACCCTCTGTTTTTGTATCCTGTGTACTTAAATCATTATAACAGATTGTTCTTTAAAAATAAACTGTATTTATTAAAAATTTTTGGCATAAGAATAACAATTATTATTATATTTCAGAAAAATATAATAATTTAGCGTGTTATAATTAAATTTGCAGTATTGTATTTTGAAAGGAGACGCTCCGATGATTTATGTTACGGGCGATATGCACGGTGATTACAGCCTTTTTTCTCAGAGAAAGTTCAAAAGAATAAAAGAGGGCGATACCCTCATCGTCTGCGGTGATTTCGGATTTATCTGGAAAGGCGGCCTGAGAGAGAATAAAACTCTCGACAAGCTTGCAAAGAAAAAATATAATATCTGCTTCGTTGACGGTACTCATGAGAATTTCGATTTGCTGTCGAAATATCCTGTTGTGAGATTTGCAGGCGGCAAGGCGCACAAGATAAGAGACAATGTAATGCATCTTATGCGCGGTCAGATTTTTGAGATAGAGGGCGAAAAGATATTCGCTATGGGCGGCGGCGAAAGCCCCGACATAGACCTCCGATTTGATGACGGAACCTGGTCAAAAGCCGAAATTCCGTCACGCGAGGAAATGCGCGAGGGTGCGGATAATCTTGAAAAATGCAAATATCAGGTCGATTTTATCATAACTCACGAGCCTGCACAAAAAATAAAGAATTTCCTGAAACTCGGTGATCAGGAAGCTCCGAGGGTTTCGAGCCTTAACTCGTATTTTCAGGAGCTTTGCGCTTCCTGCGATTTTACGCGCTGGTACTTCGGTTCGCTTCATCTGGACAAGTTTGTTTCATCGTCACAGGTTGCGGTTTTCCAGAATTTAATTGAAATCAGAACAGGCACGGTAATAAGATAACGAAATTTACAAACGGAGAGAATTCTATGTGGAAGCAAAAAATCGGCATTTCACTCGACAACAATTATTCGCTGCCTACAACAGAGGTCGTCAGAATTATTGCCGCTGCCGGCTTCGACGCAATTTCGCCGGTATGGGCAGAAAACGAACCTCTCGACAATATAATCTCTGCGGCGCGTTCATCGGGAATGATTATTCAGTCGCTTCATGCGCCTTTCGGCAAGTCAAATCTTATGTGGGACGGCGACAGCGAGAAATCCCGTCAAGCGAAATCGGAGCTTTTGTCCGCGTTGGAGGACTGTCATCGGTTCGACATACCTTTGCTTGTTATGCACACATGGATAGGTTTCGATTATTCCTTTGGCGAAACTAAGTACGGATTTGAAAACTACGGAGAAATTATAGATAAAGCTGAAAAATACGGAATAAAAATAGCTTTTGAAAATACCGAAGGCGAGGAATATCTCTTCGCTTTGGAAGAGCATTTCAGCGATTGTGAAAATGTCGGATTCTGTTGGGATTCGGGGCATGAAATGTGCTATAATCATTCGGACGATTTGCTCGCGAAGCTCGGCGACAGACTTTTGATTACACACCTGAACGATAATTTGGGTATTAGCAGATACGACGGCAAGACATTTTGGACAGACGATTTGCACCTGCTCCCATATGACGGAATAGCAGACTGGGATTATAATATCGACCGCCTTAAAAAAGCTAAGGAACTTGATATTTTGAATTTTGAGCTAAGTATAGAATCCAAACCGAACCGACACTAATATGATGATTTTTCTCAGATGAGCCTTGAACTGTTTTTTGCAGAAGCCTATAATCGTGCGTGTCGGATAGCGTACAGATAT
>JAQXHF010000102.1 GCA_029007095.1 Clostridia bacterium
AAAGCTGCCAGCGTGAGCGGCGCCGTTTTTGAACGCCTTTTTCATTTCGCTACGCTCCATTCCAAAGACGTTCAAAAACATTATACCTATCTTTGACTTTATTTTTTACCTAAAATGGGTCACATCTATTTACAACGCAGACTTGTTGTGCTGTCTTTATTGCATTTTATGTTGACAATTTACGGACTGCATGATATAATAAAGTTCCAAAATCGGTATGGATTTTCCTGAGATATCATGCTCATTTTTCGCCATACACTCTTACGGAGTGTATGGCGATTTTTATAGGAGTCGGTCTGTACTGTTTTTGTATATTTTCGTTTTTGCAGAAAGGGAGAAAAAACATATGAAAAAAATCAAAATTCCGAGCGAACTCGTTTATTTTGTTGCAATAATTCTGCTGGCGCTTGCCGTGGCAATTCTTACATCGGCAAATTTCGGCATATCAATGATAGTTGCGCCCGCATATCTGCTCAGTCTGAAAATCGGCGTAATTACCTTTGGGCAAGCCGAATATATCATTCAGTCAGGCTTATTTATCTTGTTATGCATAGTGTTGCGGAAATTCCGATTTGTATATCTGATGTCCTTTGGCACCTGTCTTATTTACGGAGTTGTGTTGGATTTGTGGAGAAAACTGCCCTGTTTTGATCCGACCGTAACCGTCCCCGGCAGTATGGTTTTGTGGCAGCGTATATTGATGTTTGTTATAGGCGTTCTGTTAACGGCTTTTTCGGTCGCTCTTTTCTTCAAGACATATCTTTATCCACAGGTCTATGATTTCTTTGTAAAAGCCGTTTCGCTGAAATATAAAATCAAGCTGTCTGTGTTGAAAACAATCGTCGATCTTTCTTGCCTGACCGCAAGCATTATAATGACATTCTGCTTCTTCGGAAAGTTTGTAGGAGTAAGTTGGGGAACGGTTGTTATGGCACTATTCAACGGAACGATAATCGGATTTTTCTCGAATACACTTGATAAATTCTTTGAATTTCAACCGCTTTTCAAAAAGTTTTCCGAATTTTTTAAACTTGAAAAATAGGCGAGCAATTTTTAAAATAATCACAAAAATCGAATGTTCATAACGGATTTGAAACGCGAGAGAAAAATCACAAAACAAAGCAGGACTCAACCCGAATTGAGTCAAGCCCTGCTTGTGGTCGGAGTGACAGGATTCGAACCTGCGGCATCTTGGTCCCAAACCAAGCGCGCTACCATCTGCGCTACACCCCGAACTATATTTGATTTTGTCGAAATTCGTTTTCATTGAATAAGCGACATTCGGTATTATACAATAACATCGGGCGATTGTCAAGCTTTTTGCAACAACCGCCCGTTTATTATTTGTTTATTTTGTTACAAAATATGCTGTCAGCACTATCGCTCCAAGCACAATCCTGTATATTCCGAAAGCGTTGAAATTATGCTTCTTAATATAATTCATCAGGAAGCGTATAGCGAGCATTGATACTGCAAACGCCGTTATCATTCCGTCAAGGAGTAATACCAACTCCGTTACGGTAAAAGATGTAAGTCCGAAATCCAAAATTTTAATCAACGAAGCGCCGAGCATTGCGGGAACGGCAAGGAAGAAGGTGAATTCCGACGAGACTCTGCGTGAATTACCGAGTATCATACCGCCCAATATAGTCGAACCTGAACGGGAAGTTCCGGGTATCAGCGACAACGCCTGAAAAAGACCTATGCAAAACGCATCTTTATACGAAACATCTTTCAGCTTACTGACCTTAACCTCTCTGCCACGATTGATTTTCTCGACAATTATAAATGCGACGCCGTAAACAATCAGCGTTATCGCAACGGTAATGTGATTGTATAAATACTTATCTAAAATATCGTCAAGTAAAATTCCGATAACTCCGGCAGGAATCGAACCGACTATAACTTTCAGCCAAAGTTGAATCGTCCGTTTTCTCATTACAATTCTGCTGCCCTTTTCACCCTGAACCCGTTTGAACGGCCAGAGCTTATTCCAGAACATAAGCACAACCGCCATTATTGCGCCGAGCTGTATTACAACGAGATACATACTGAAAAATTCTTCCGAAACAGTCTTAAACGGGCATATTTGTTCAAGTAAAATCATATGTCCGGTACTGCTGATAGGCAGCCATTCTGTTATTCCCTCAACTATTCCGAAAAGGATAGATTTCAAAACTTCTATAATATACATCGCCGCACCTCCGCCGTAAATGTCATAACAAAATAGGATTTGACTCACAATAATCATAATTATGATTTATTTATATGCGAAATCTATTTATAATTGTACTACATAAATATCATTATTGCAACGGTTAAATTAACAATATGAAAAAAGGAGCAAGCCTTTTGGACTTGCTCCGAAAATTTAATTCAGTTAACCGAATTATTCGTTGATAGCGGTAACAACACCTGAACCAACTGTACGGCCACCCTCACGAATAGCGAAACGAAGACCCTCTTCGATAGCGATAGGAGTGATAAGCTCAACATTCATTACAACATTATCGCCGGGCATGCACATCTCTGTTCCCTCGGGAAGATTGATAACGCCTGTAACATCAGTTGTACGGAAATAGAACTGAGGACGATAGTTGTTGAAGAACGGTGTATGACGGCCACCTTCGTCCTTTGTAAGGACATAAACCTGACCTGCGAACTTTGTGTGCGGATGGATGGTACCCGGCTTTGCAAGAACCTGTCCACGCTCGATCTCTGTTCTCTGGATACCACGAAGAAGAGCACCGATGTTGTCGCCAGCCTCAGCATAATCAAGAAGCTTACGGAACATCTCGATACCTGTAACAACAGTCTTCTTCTTCTCGTCGGTAAGACCAACGATCTCAACTTCCTCCTGGAGCTTGAGCTGTCCACGCTCAACTCTACCAGTAGCAACAGTACCACGGCCTGTGATGGTGAATACATCCTCAACAGGCATAAGGAACGGAAGGTCAGCCTTACGGTCGGGAGTCGGGATATAAGTATCAACAGCGTTCATGAGTTCCCAGATAGGAGCAAGCTCAGGAGCGTTGACATCATCACCTGAATACTGAAGAGCTGCAAGAGCAGAACCACGGATGATCGGAGTATCGTCGCCGGGGAACTCGTACTCGCTAAGAGTATCACGAATTTCCATCTCAACAAGGTCAAGAAGTTCTTCGTCATCAACCTGATCGCACTTGTTCATGAATACAACGATGTAGGGAACGCCAACCTGACGAGCAAGGAGAAGATGCTCCTTAGTCTGAGCCATAGGACCGTCGGTTCCGCCATTGCCGCCTGGGTTTTGAAGACGCTGATTGAAGAAAT
>JAQXHF010000103.1 GCA_029007095.1 Clostridia bacterium
CAATGAACCATCGGTGCAGTTACAAAGGCAAGCTTGTGCTCGCCTAAATCAAGTGAGTCGCCGTCTTTTACCGTTACTTTATTGCAATTAAAATCACTTCCGAAGAACTGCTCCATCATCGTGAACGCCTTTGCCGTTGCAACAATCTGAGTTTCGGGATAAACCTTTAAAAATTCGGCAATATTGGCTGAATGATCGGGTTCCATATGCTGAACAATAAGGTAATCGGGATTTTTACCGTTTAACACGGCAGAAACATTTTTGAGCCACTCATCTGTAAAATTACCGTCAACCGTATCAAATATCGCAATCTTTGCGTCAATTATCGCATAAGAATTATATGCCATTCCGTTTTCGACGACATACTGGCCCTCGAAAAGGTCAATGTATCTGTCATTTACTCCTATATATTTAACACTTTTTGTAATATCCATTTTCCTAACACCTTTACATCTGAATTTTTGTCTATTATAACACTATCCGCCGACAAAGAAAAGAGCATTTTTAAAAAATAATAAATATTTTATTATAATTCTGAATTTCTATTGACTTTAAGAAATATTTACTGCTATAATTTTCCGCGGAGATGATAATATGCTTCTTACCGTTGATATCGGCAATACTAATATTACTCTCGGTTTATTTAATGACGACGAGCTTACTTTTACTGCGCGTCTTGCCACCGACAGGAAAAGAACTCACGACCAGTATGCCACTGAAATTCTTAATATACTTAAACTGTATGCCGCAGACGAAGTTACATTCAGCGGTGCAATTATAAGCAGCGTTGTACCCGAACTTACTGATGTTATGCGTTTGGCAGTTACTGCCGTAACTCGATGCGAGCCTTTTATTCTTACCTCCGATATCGGTTCGGGACTTAAAATATACAACAAAATTTTGGGACAGGTCGGAGCGGATTTGGCCGCCGTTTCCGTAGGTGCAATAAGGAAATATAAGCTCCCCTGCTTCATCGTTGACCTCGGAACAGCAAATAAAATAATCCTTATTGATAAAGACGGAACATTTTTAGGCTTGACTATTTCCGCCGGCGTCGGTATTTCTCTTGAAGCGCTTGCTCTAAAAACATCACAGCTTCCCGCTGTAAGCCTTAAAGCCCCGGAAAGCTCTATCGGAAGAAATACCGTTGAATGTATGCAGTCGGGTACGGTTTTCGGTACTGCGGCAATGATTGACGGTCTTACACAAAGAATGGAAAAAGAATACGGTCATAAAGTTATGACAACTGTCGCTACGGGAGGACTTGCAGAAGAAATTGTCAAAAACTGCAACAGAGAAATTATATACGACAGGAACTTAATCCTTTACGGATTAAAATACATTTTTGAAGGTAGGAAAAATGGAAGTAACTAACAGAAGAAGAACAAACCAAAAAACAAGAAATCTCGCTCTTACCGCCTGCCTTGCGGCTTTGATCGTTGTTATGGCTTTCACTCCGATAGGTTATCTTAAAATCGGCATTGTATCAATAACCTTTATACCTATCCCGGTAGTTATAGGCGCTATTGTCGGCGGCTGCGGCTGCGGTACCGTACTCGGTCTTGTATTCGGCATTACAAGTTTTATTCAATGCTTCGGAATGGACGCATTCGGAACGGCGCTTATGTCTATAAGCGCTGTCGACACTGTAATACTTTGTCTGCTTCCGAGAGTTTTGATGGGACTTTTCTGCGGACTTATAGCTGAGAGCTTCCGCAAGAAAAAAGTCAACGAGGTAGTTTCATTTTCCGTTACCTCGCTGTGCGGCGGCGTTTTTAACACGATTCTCTTTGTCAGCGGTCTTATCCTGATTTTCGGCAGAACAGATTATATCCGTGAGAATTTGGGCGACAGTATTCTTAAAATAGTCGGCGCTCTTGTTACGGCAAACGCGCTTATAGAATGGGCCGCTTGCTTAGTAATCGGAACTGCCGTATCAAAAGCACTCGTTAAGGTTCTGAAAAGAGCGTAAACGCTTGATTTTAATTTTTTACAAAAATTTAAACGGGTTTGTACTGCAAAACAGCATACAAACCTGTTTTTATATAATTTATCGGCATTATAAGACTTGATAAATTTACAAAAAATGCTATAATAATAACATATGTATTTTAGGAGGGATATTAGTGAGCAAAGGTAAATTCTACATTACTACTGCTATCGCTTACACTTCGCGCAAGCCTCATATCGGTAACAGCTATGAGATTGTTATGACGGACGCTATCGCAAGATATAAAAGATTACAGGGCTACGATGTGTTTTTTCAGACAGGAACAGATGAACACGGTCAAAAAATAGAAGAAATCGCAAAAGCTGCCGGAATTACTCCGAAAGAACATGTTGACAAGGTTTCATCGGAAATCAAGTCAATCTGTGACTTGCTCAACACAACATATGATAAATTTATAAGAACAACCGATCCTCAGCATGAAAAAGTTGTTCAGAAAATTTTTAAGAAGCTTTACGAGCAGGGCGATATTTATAAGAGCCACTATGAAGGACTTTACTGCACACCTTGCGAATCTTTCTGGACCGAATCTCAGCTCGTAGACGGCAAATGTCCGGACTGTGGCAGAGAAGTTAAGCCTGCAAAGGAAGAAGCATATTTCTTCAAACTTTCAAAATACCAGAAGCAACTCGAAAAATATATCGAAGAAAACGAAAACTTCATTTATCCCGAAAGCCGCAAAAAAGAAATGATAAACAATTTCATCAAACCCGGACTTCAGGATTTATGCGTATCAAGAACAAGCTTCAAATGGGGAATTCCCGTTGATTTCGATGAAGGTCACATAGTATATGTTTGGATAGACGCACTTTCAAACTATATTACGGGTATCGGTTATGATCCTGACGGTTCAAGCGAGCAATATAAAAAATACTGGCCGGCAGATGTCCATATTGTAGGTAAGGATATTGTGCGATTCCATACAATTTATTGGCCGATTATGCTTATGGCTCTCGGTGAGCCTTTACCGAAGCAGGTATTCGGTCATCCGTGGCTTCTTTTCGGTGAAGATAAAATGTCCAAATCTCGCGGCAATGTAATATATGCCGATGATTTGGTTGAGCTTTTCGGAGTTGATGCAGTAAGATATTATCTTCTTTCCGAAATGCCATATACCTCTGACGGCTCGATAACATACGAAACGATAATCGAACGCTACAATTCGGATCTTGCCAATACGCTCGGTAATCTCGTTAACCGTACGGTTGCTATGTCAAATAAATACTTCGACGGCGCGATTATGCCGTCAAACGCCAAAGAAGATGTTGACGACGACCTTATAAATACGGCTCTTTCAACTGTTGAAAAGGTCGATAAGCTCTTTGCCGAATACAGAATCAGCGACGCTATTGAAGCTGTTATGAACCTCGCAAAGCGTTGCAATAAATACATTGACGAAACAATGCCGTGGGCGCTCGCAAAAGATGAAGATAAGCGCGACAGGCTCGGAACTGTTCTTTACAATTTACTCGAAAGCATACGCTTTGTTGCGGTTCTTATCTCGCCGTTTATGCCGGATACCGCTAATAGCATATTAAAACAAATCAACACAGATGTTGACAGCTATGACAGTCTTTCATCATTCGGCGGTTTGAAATCCGGAAATAAAGTCGGTGAAGCAAAGCCGCTCTTTGCCAGAATTGACGCTAAGGAAATGTTTGCTAAAATCGAAGAGAAGCAAAAAGCTCAAAAAGCCGAAGCTGAAAAAGATGACAAAAAAGAGGAAAAAACCGAAGGAATAGCTCAAATCGGAATTGAAGATTTTGCAAAGGTTGAGCTTAAAGTTGCAGAAATAAAAGACTGCGAACCGATTAAAAGAGCCAAGAAGCTTTTAAAGCTTACTCTTGACGACGGAAGCGGAACTCCGAGAATCGTTGCGAGCGGAATTGCAAAATGGTATAAGCCTGAGGACCTTATCGGGCACAAGGTAATAGTTGTTTCAAATCTCAAGCCTGCCGTTCTTTGCGGAGTTGAAAGCAACGGAATGATACTTGCCGCAGACTGCGCCGAAGATGATGTTCAGGTAATTTTCGTCGATTCTATGACGAACGGAGCTAAAATCAGATAACTATGTTCAGTAACATTTTTGATACTCACGCACATTATGACGATGAAAAATTTGACGGTGACAGAGACGAAATACTCTCTGCCCTCCCGTCCCTCGGCGTTTCAAAAGTCATAAACTGCGGCTGTGATTTAAAATCAAGCGTTGAAAGCATTAAACTCAGTCAGAAATATGACTATTTCTACTCGGCGGTAGGTATTCATCCTCATGAAGCCGAAGACAGCAGTTATGAACAGCTTGAAGAAATCCAGAAGCTTGCTCAAAGCAAAAAATGCGTTGCAATCGGTGAAATTGGACTTGACTATCATTATGATTTCAGTCCGCGTGATATACAGCAGGAATTTTTTAAAAAGCAAATAATAATTGCAAAAGAGCTTGATATGCCTATTATAGTACACGACAGAGAAGCTCACGAGGACACCTTGGCTTTGCTGAAAAAATACAGACCGAAAGGCGTTGTGCATTGCTATTCAGGCAGCGCCGAAAGCGCAAAAGAGATAATTAAGCTCGGTATGTATATCGGTTTCGGCGGCGCTGTTACCTTTAAAAATGCTCGAAAGCCTATCGAGACCGCGGCAAGTATTCCGCTCGACAGGCTTCTGCTTGAAACGGATTGCCCTTATATGGCGCCTGTTCCGTTCAGAGGTAAAAAATGCACCTCCGATCTGATTGAGTTTGCCGCCCAAAAAATTGCAGAGGTAAGAAATATGCAAACGCAGGATATTATCGACATAGCCGCCGAAAATGCCTGTGAACTATTTAAAATACAAACAGAATAAACAAATAAAAACGAGTTTGTGCAATTAAGTACAAACTCGTTTTCTGTATAATTTAGTTGTTTGAAATTGCTTTAAGCCTTTTCATGACATCATTGCCGCCTCTGCCAAAATAATCGTGAAGAATTTTATATTCGGCAAAAAGCTTATCATAGATTTTAACATTTTCGGGATTTGGAGTATATACCTTTTCTTTAACTCTGCCGAGAGCCGCAGCTCCGTCATAAAGGCTGTCGTATCCTCCCACAGCGCTTCCGGCTGCACAAGCTCCGTAAATTGCACTTCCTAAAGCTCCGCCCTGAGCGCAGTCGGCAATCTGAATAGGCATATTTATTACATCCGCGTATATCTGCATAGCCATTTCGTCTTTTTGACTTATTCCGCCGGCCGCATAGAACTTATTTACTTCAACATTATTTTCCTTGAATGCGTCGATAATCATTCTTGTGCCATATGCCGTAGCTTCAATAAGCGCTCTGTAAATATCCTCAGCCTTAGTTTGAAGCGTCATTCCGATAAGCATACCGCTTAAATCGGCGTCAACGAGAACCGAGCGGTTTCCGTTCCACCAATCGAGAGCAATCAAACCGCTCTCGCCCGGATTTTTAGATTCGCATTTTTCACGAAGAAGTTTATGTATGTTAATATTCCTTTGAGCGGCTTCATCATAGTAACTCTTGGGCAAGCAATTATCAATAAACCACTGAAAATGATCGCCTACACAGCACTGTCCGGCTTCATATGCATAAAGTCCGGGTAAAATACCGTCTGCAACAACGCCGCATATGCCCGGCACTTTAATTTCCTTATCGCTCAAAAGCATATGGCAGGTTGATGTTCCCATAATTGCAAGCATGGCACCGGGTTTCGTTATACCGACAGCAGGAACAAAAACATGAGCATCGATAATCGGAACGGCGACGGCAGTACCAACCTGTAAACCTGTCAACTGAGCGAATTCGGGAGTTACCTCGCCTGCCTTAGTTCCGAGAGGGAGAATATCCTCTGAAAATTTATCTTCAATCACATTTTCAAGTCTTGAATCAAGCGCCTTGAAAAATTCCTTTGAGGGGTATCCGTTTGACTTATTCCACATTCCTTTATAGCCGGCACAGCAGGAATTTCTTATTTCCTTACCGCACATTTGCCATGTAATCCAGTCGGCGGCTTCTATAAATCTGTCTGCGGATTCATATATTTCAGGAGCTTCATCAAGAACTTGCCAAATCTTAGGAATTGCCCATTCCGATGAAACCTTACCACCGTAATAACCGAGCCAGTCCTCCCCTCTTTCTTCGGCAATATCGTTCAATCTTGTAGCATACTCCTGCGCCGCATGATGTTTCCAAAGCTTTACATAAGCGTGAGGCTCGTCTTCATACTGCGGCAGGAAACAAAGAGGTGTTCCGTCCTTTTTAACAGGGAGAACGGTGCAGGCTGTAAAATCAACGCCTATTCCTATAATATCGGCAGGGTTAACGCCGCTTTTTTCAATTACATCGGGAATAGTATATTTTAGCACATCAATATAATCCTGCGGATGTTGAAGCGCCCAATCACGGCCAAGCTTTTTACCGCTCGGCAAAGTTTCGTCCATAACTGCGTGAGGATAGTCCAATACGGACACAGCCATTTCTTCTCCGGTCTTGACATCAATCAGCAATGCTCTGCCCGAAAGTGTACCGTAATCCAATCCGATTGCGTATTTTGCCATAATAATTCTCCTTATGCCATTAGTAATGCTATTATATTTGAATAAATCTTAACAGGATCAGCAAGGAATTTTTCCTTAACGGCAAGCGCCTGCTCATAATCTGCCGTATATAACCTGACAGACAAAAGTTCGCCGTCCGAATCCGAAATAGAAATCGTTATATTGCAGCCCTCGTCGAGCCTTTGAATTTCAATTTTATGTTCCCTTTCACGACGAAGACGAGTCTGTAATCTGATCGCTGCGTTAAAAGCTTTTTCTCTGACCGTATAAGGTATAGTATTTTCAAGCTCTGCGGCATTGGCTTTACCGATAGTTGTGATAGTGAGTATCTCATCGGTGCCTTTAATTTCCATCGAAACATTTGCGTTTTGCAAAAGCTCGCTTAACGCCTGATTCAAATCGAAATAATTTGCAAGTCCCTCTTCGGAAACAATAGTATTAAGCTGTTCTTTTGTTATTGGCGTATCAAGACGGCTGACAAGGTAGCAAATCAAAGTTTTGATATCGTTTTTGCTTCTTAATCCGCCCGGCTCAACGCCCTGTGAAAAAGCGTCGTATGTATCCATATATTTTCCTTTCACTCGATAGGTATTTCGACAGGACAGCGTTTTCTGAAAATTGTAACACAGTCAAATCCGCAATCCTTTGCAATTTGCATACCCTCGTTTATGCCGGCACCCATATGCTCTGTATAATGAGAGTCAGAGCCGACGGTGACATATTTTCCGCCGAGATCGCGGAAACGCTTAACAACATCGGCGTCCGGGAGCGTTTTTCCGATAGGCTGACGAAGTCCCGATGTGTTAATTTCAAGAGCCAGATTTTTTTCGGCAACGAGAGATAGAATTTCATCAACTTTTTTATTGTACCTCTGCATATCGACAGGAATTTTATTAACTCCGACAATATATCTGAGCGGATATGTAAGATGAGCAAAAATGTCAAATTTTGCCCAATCCGCAAGCAGCAGCAGCTCGTCAAAATATTCTTTGAGCAAAGCGTCAACATCATAATTTGTATAATCAAGGAAATAGAAATCGTCCTTATTTCTTAAATTGTGAACAGAGCCGATAACTACATCATAATCTTTGCTTTTAATAAGCTTCTCGGACTCGTCTGAATTATATACAGGCTGTCCCAATTCAACTCCGACGCAGACCTCGATTTTATCGGCAAATTTTTCTTTTGCCCGCGAAACATCGGCAAAAGATTCATCGGCGGTAACATCAAACTTTTTTTCTTTAAAAAAATCCATTTCTACATGGTCTGTAAATGCAACCGTTTTAAGGCCGGCCGATACAGAGCTTTCACAAAGGACATCAACAGGATAATTACCGTCAAACGAATGGTCGGTATGAGTGTGCATATCGACCAAATTCTTAAAATTCATAGTTAAGCACTTCCGATTTTTGATATACAGATATAATATAACAAATCAAGTTTTTTTTCAACACTTTTAAAAAATTTAACGGTTATGTGTATATTTATTTTTTTGAAGTCAAAAATAATCGCGAGGGGATGAAATTTATGTTAGACAAAATCTCACTTATTCTTGTAATCATCGGTGCGCTGAATTGGGGTTCAATAGGTTTGTTCCAATTCGATATAGTTGCTTGGATCTGCGGCGGTCAGGCAGGAATTATCAGCAGAATCATCTATACTCTGGTAGCTCTTGCCGGTATATGGTGCATTTCAATGCTGTTCCGTGACCGCAGAGAAGTCGAAGTTGGCACCGACAATACTATCGAATGAAGAATCGGCAGGCAGGAAATTTACTTCTGTCTGCCGTTTCGGTATTTTGTTTTTATCTCATAATTGTATGTTTTTATCTCATAATTCGATTGACAATGACTATTCAATATAATATAATTATAACAAATAGTTAATATACCGAGGTCGATATTATGGAAAAAGCACCGCTTAAATTTAAAAACGGAAAGTTTAAGATTTTGCTGCTCGGAGATATACACGATAGATACAATATTCATTCAAACGAACTTCTGAATAAGGCAAGCGATACTTCCCTGCTTATCACAAAAGCCGTTCAGGAATTAAAACCGGATTTGGTAATATATCTCGGTGATAATGCGTCTGCCGAAAATGAACAGCAGATGCGCTCTGTTATTAGCCGAATCGTATATCCCGTTTCGGTTAAAAATATTCCTATGGCATTTATTTACGGCAATCACGACCACGAACACGGTGTATCAATCAAAACTCAGACAAAGCTTTTTTGCGAATACGATAATTGCTATATGACTAACGCCGATGACGGGTTCTCGGATAACGGAAACTACAATCTGCTTATCAAGGACAGTAACGGCGAAAAAGACATATTAAATCTTTGGTTCATTAACAGTAACAACCGCGCCGCGGACGAGGAGTTGTCGTACTACGATTGGGTTCATGATAATCAAATCGAATGGTACAAAAAGCGCGCTGAGGAAATCAAAGAATCCAACGGCGGAGTAACCGTTCCTGCCCTACTGTTTCAGCATATTCCCGTCCCCGAAGAGTATGAATTGCTCAGAGAAGCCAAAGCTACCGAGTTGCTTAATTCCGTAAAGGGACACGGCTCTCACTGTGACAAGTATTATGTTTTGAAGCAGGAAGTTGAAGGATATCTCGGAGAAGGTCCTGCCGTACCGGATATTAACAGCGGAGAATTTGCCGCCTGGAAAGAAGTCGGAGATGTTATGGGAGCATTCTTTGGTCACGACCATATGAATGACTTTGCCGGATATGTTGACGGTATTCTGCTAGCTCAGAACAAAACCGCCGGTTTCTTCCCCTACACCGACGGTTGCCGAGCCGGTGTAAGGCTTATAACTCTCGACGAGAACGATATCGAAAATTTCAGTACGGAAATGCATTACTTTAAGCAATTCGGATTGAAAAGCAGAAGCCTTGGAATTTACGAAAGAAATGTTACCGACAGACAGGACAGGAAAATAAAAATTGCCGCTGCTGTAATCGGAACAGCCGCAGCGGTAACTGTTTCGGGAGTAATGTATAGAAAGTTTAAGAAACATAAATCGGATAAATAATACATACCAACGGATCGACATATTTGTTCGGTCCGTATTTTTTACAATAATCGGAGTATTATTATGATTTATGAATTCAGCGACAATATTAAAAGCATAGAAGTCGAAGAAATAAAAGACAGTTTTTTGACGGTCGGATATATTTCACAGGCAGAATTCGATAATATGAAAATAAATATCGCACAGTCCGCCGCGACAAAAAATGATTTTTCCGACAACCTTTTCCGCACCAAAACGGACATATATGACGATTATATTTTTTGTTCACTTAAAATAATTGAACCGGATATTGACAATCCGGCGGAAACTTTGCTCGCTTTATATATAAAGAAAAATCTCATTTTTATAATCGACATTAAAGATGCCGAACATAACTCAAAAAATGCTTTTGAATCAATAATCAAAAGATTTAATC
>JAQXHF010000104.1 GCA_029007095.1 Clostridia bacterium
GGCCATAATGAATGAGATTACAGCCGATAAAATTTTAAATAACAACTTTAACATAAGAGACTCCTTTCGGTGTTTTAATTATCGCTGAAGGGGGTGTAAAGCTTTCCGTATTTGAAATCAACGGGATTTCTGAACTGTGAAGAGCGATAAACACTCAGAACCATACCTATCGAGAGATAAATACACAGATTTGACGAACCTCCCGCACTCATAAACGGCAGAGTAATTCCGACAACAGGCAGAAGCTTTAAACACATACCTATGTTTACAATAACCTGAGTTACTATCATTACGGCAACGGCATTACAGATAAGTCTGCCGGTAAGCGAGACTGCTTTTCTGCCGACAACGAGAATCCTTATAGCAATCAGCGTAAGCACGAGCAGAACAGCTACACAGCCGACAAAACCGAATTCTTCACCGACAACCGTAAAAATGAAATCGTTTTCACTTTCCGGAACAAGACCTCTCTGAGTGTAAACGCCTTGAAAAAGTCCCTGTCCGAATACTCCGCCGGAGCTGATGGCATTTATTCCCTGTTGCTGCTGATAAATGAACTGGTTATATGTTGCCTGAGTAAGCGAATCGGGGCTGTAAACCGCGAGGAAACGCTGCTTCTGAAAGCTTGAGAAAAATTCAAACCACAGAATCGGAGCGGCAAGCGCGACAGCTCCTATACCGAGAGCGAAATACCTCAGATACAGTCCTGCCGTGAAAAGCATACCTATGGTAATTACCATAAAAACGAGAGCGGAACCGAGGTCGCCGGTAAGAATAACCAGACCAATAGCGATAAGCGCGTGTAAGGCAAGCAAAATTACATTTTTCAGCTTGTTAATATCGTTTTTAACGGTGTCGAGATGAACGGAAAATGTAATAATAAATCCTATTTTGAGAAGCTCCGACGGTTGAAAGTAGAAGCTTCCGAGTTTAAGCCATGATCTTGCGTCGCTTCTTGCGTCGGGAGCAACTCCGAAGAAAAATAGCGAAACCATAAGTCCGAGACAGGCTATCGCAATCAGCGGCCACAGCCTTGCGACATTTTCATAGTCTGCAAGCGAAATTATCAGGCTCAAAAAAATTCCCAGCAGTACCGCAATAATCATTGTCATAGCGTCACGGGACAGGAGAGATTCTTCCGATGTATTTACCCTTGTCGCGCTGCAAACCATCAGAATTCCGAAAGAGGAAAGTAATATACACATTCCGAGGAGGAGCTTATCCGTACCCTTGATGAAGTCTTTTAACCAATATACAAATCTTTTCAAAAATCCACCTCCGCATAACAATTATATACGCTATCAAATGCAATTTCAAGTATAAAAGTTATTTACATCTTAAAATATTGTGATATAATAATATATTATAATCGGTGCAGTTTGGAGTGATATTTTGTCGGTGTTTATAAGCCGGTCGGTTTCGGATACCGTTGAAATCGGCAGACGCTTGGGCGAAAAGCTGAAAAAAGGAGATGTTGTTGCCTATTTCGGACCTATGGGAATGGGCAAAACCGCATTTACACACGGCTTAGCCGAGGGATTGGGTATAGATCCGTCAACGGTCAGCAGCCCGACCTTTGCGCTTGTGCATGAATATCGCGGTGATAAACGGATTTTGTATCACTTTGATATGTACCGTATAACGGATTGGGACAGCCTTTACTCCACGGGATATTTTGATTATCTTGACAGCGGCGAGAACCTTGCCGTAGAATGGAGCGAAAATATAGAGAACGCGCTTCCCGACGAATGTATCAGAGTTGAATTCAAACAGGGAAATAGCGAAAACGAAAGAGAAATTACTATTACGGGAGTGGACTTTAATTGAAAATATTAGGAATAGACAGCTCGGCAAAATCCGCTTCCGCAGCGATAACCGACGACGGAAAGATTATCAGCTATCTTTATACCAATACGGGACTTACTCACAGTCAGACTCTTATGCCGATGATTGATTCGGCGATAAAGTCGGCAGGCGTCAGCCTTGGTGATATAGACCTTATTGCCGTTAACAACGGACCGGGTTCGTTTACGGGAGTCAGGATAGGCGTTGCCTCTGCGAAAGGAATTTCCGACGCGTCGGGAGTACCCTGCATAGGTATATCAACGCTTGAATCTATGGCATATAATTTCGCGGGCTTTATCGGCTGTATAATCTGCGCCGTTATGGATGCAAGGTGCAGTCAGGTTTATACAGCTCTTTTTGAAATTACCGATAACGGAGTCAAAAGGCTGACCGATGATGAAGCTATTTCTATTGCCGAGCTTGAAGAAAGATTAAAAGATTACGAAACAACAAAAATTCTTGTTGGCGACGGCGCGGAATTGTGTTATAATATGATAAAAGGCGAGAATATTTTACTTGCCGGTCAAAAACTCAGATATCAGGACGCGGTCGGAGTTTGCGGCGCTGCCGAGAACAAACCTGTCAGCGATTATGTAACCGGGGACCGATTAGTACCCGTATATCTGAGATTACCGCAGGCTCAGCGTGAATTGAGCAAAAAACTTCATAATAAAGGGTGAAACATATGAAAATTGCTGTTGGAGCTGACCACGGCGGATTTGAATTGAAAGAATCCATAAAAAAGCATCTTGAAGAACTCGGAGGTTACGAGATAGTCGATTACGGTACTCACAGTTCCGATTCTGTGGATTATGCCGAGATTGCATATAAAGTCGGCAAGGCTGTCACGCAAGACGGCGATGAGAAAATCTTGGGAATTCTCTGCTGCGGAACCGGAATAGGTATAAGTATAGCGGCAAATAAGGTAAAAGGTGTGCGTGCAGCCTGCTGTTCGGATACTTTCAGCGCAAGATATACAAGACTTCATAATGACGCAAATATCCTCTGCATGGGCGGCAGGGTAGTCGGAGAAGGTCTTGCAAACGAGCTTGTTGACGCTTTTCTCGGTTCAGAATTCGAGGGCGGAAGACATCAGCGCAGAATAGATCAGATTACCGCTATTGAAAACGAAACCTTTAAAATTTCAGATTAAAATTGTCTGAAATATTTTCTTAAAAAGAAAGGAATGTTTATAATTATGTCAACCGTAACTATTACAAATCATCCCCTTATTCAGCACAAGCTTTCTATCCTGAGGGACAAGAATACCTCGTCAAAGGATTTCAGAACTCTTATTGCCGAGATATCTATGCTCGAATGTTATGAGGCGACCAGAGATCTTCCGCTTCAAGAAATTGAGATAGAAACTCCGATATGCAAATGCAAGGCTCACAATATTGAGGGAAAGAAGCTTGCTATTGTTCCTATTCTTAGAGCGGGACTTGGAATGGTTGACGGCGTGTTGGAGCTTATTCCGTCGGCAAGAGTCGGTCATATCGGACTTTACCGCGATCCCGAAACATTTAAACCTGTCGAGTATTACTGCAAGCTGCCGACAGATATCTCCGAAAGAGATGTAATAGTGCTTGATCCGATGCTTGCGACAGGCGGTTCGGCAATCGACGCAATTACTCTTATCAAAAAGCGTAATCCGCGCTCTATTAAGTTTATGGGGATAATCGGTTCTCCCGAGGGAATCAAGGCGTTACAGGAGGCTCATCCTGATGTTGACATATATTGTGCGGCAGAGGACGACCACTTGAACGACCACGCCTATATTGTACCGGGACTCGGAGACGCAGGCGACAGAATTTTCGGCACAAAATAAAATTGCCGGCATATATAATATGGTAAAGTAATTACACTCCGAGGCCTTGCGCTTCGGAGCTTTGCTGATATAGGATAAGGATAGGGAGTGTGCATAGACTTGTCGAAGATAGGACTTATCATTGAGGGCGGAGGAATGAGAGGTATATACGGCTGCGGTGTGCTTGACGGTTTCCTTGACAATAATATTCATATTAAATATTCGATAGGCGTTTCAGCAGGTTCGGCAAATATGGCTTCGTATATGGCTGACCAAATGCTCAGGAATTATCGCTTTTACACTCAGTATGCATTTGACGAGAGATATATGGGCGTTAAGAGTTATATAAAAACGGGTTCGTTTTTCGGAATGGATTTTATATATGACGAGCTTACCAATAATGTCGATCCTATTGATTATCAAACTTTGCTTGATCCGAGTAATGAGTTCTATATAGTTGCGACAAACGCCGAAACCGGTGAAGCAAAGTATTTTTCACGCGAAGATATGGCGGAAGCTTATGAGAGAAAAGACACAAGCAACGCTATTTTCAAAGCGTCCAGCTCGGTACCTCTGATGTGCAAGCCTGTCGAGATAAACGGCGTAGAATACTTTGACGGCGGAGTTGCAGATTCTATTCCTGTTGAAAGAGCTTTGACAGACGGCTGTGACAAGATTATTGCAATACTCACAAGACCGAGAAATTATGTCAAACCGCCGGAGCATGGAAAACAGGTTTATACCGAGGTGCTAAAAAACTATCCCAAAGTAATAGAAGCATTGAACAACAGACATATAGTGTATAGAAATTCTATGAATATGCTTTTGGAGCTTGAACGCTCGGGTAACGCCTTGCTGTTCTTTCCCCGCAATCTTTACGGCGTTAATCTGTATTCGAGAAATCGTCCCGCACTTGAAAATTTATATAAAGAGGGCAAGGACGAAGCGGAGAGCAGGATAGACGATATCAGAGCGTTTATAGGCAAAAATGATGATTAAAGCTTAATATAATAAAAATGAGTTTGTGCGAATCCCGTACAAACTCATTTTCTATTTGATTTATTTTTCGTATGTCCTGAGGAAAGCCTGCGTTCTCGGATTTTTCGGATTTATAAGGACTTCTTCTGGCGTACCGGCCTCGGCAATAATGCCGTTGTCCATAAATATTATCTGATCCGAAACATCTTTTGCAAAGTTCATCTCGTGCGTTACGATAACCATAGTCATTTTTTCATCGGCGAGCTGACGAATTGTTTTAAGAATTTCTCCTGTCAGTTCGGGATCGAGCGCCGAAGTCGGCTCGTCAAAGAACAATATCTGCGGATTCATTGCAAGCGCTCTTGCGATAGATACACGCTGCTGCTGACCGCCCGAAAGCTCACAGGGATAATTTCCGAGCTTGTCGGAAAGACCGACCTTGTCGAGATATGCTTTTGCGGTTTTATCAATATCTTCAAGGATTGCTTTTTTGTTCTTCTTGTAGTCGGGACGCTTCTTAGCCGCGAGCTTCATAGCAAGAGTGACATTGCCGAGTGCGGTGTACTGCGGAAACAGATTGAACTGCTGGAAAACAAGACCTATATTTTGCTGATTTCCTTTGAGTGCTTTTAACTCCTTTTTGTCCGTAACGGAACTGTCGAAAACCTTGCTGCCGTTAACTTCTATAACGCCGCTTGTAGCGGTTTCAAGTCCGTTGATGCATCTGAGCAGGGTGGTCTTGCCGCTTCCGGACGAACCGATGACCGACAGCACCTTGCCCTTGTCGAGCGAAAAGCTGATTCCCTTTAAGACTTGCGTTTCACCGAAGTTCTTTTTTAAATCTCTTACTTCAAGTATTGACATATCGTTCACCTCACACACTGAAATAGCTCAGCTTCTTTTCGAGCTTGTTGAAAAGTACGGTGAGCAGTCCGCAGCATACAAGATAGAACGCTCCGGTGTAGAACAGAGGCCAGAGAAGACCGTCTGTTTTGATGAATGCTTCTCCGCTCCATATGATTTCATAAACCGCAATAATTCTTGCGAGCGAGGTATCCTTAACCAAAGTCATAATTTCGTTGCTCATAGGTGCGATTATACGCTTGATAACTTGAAGCAATACGACATGGAAAAAAGCCTGACTTCTGCTCATTCCGAGAACCTGACACGCTTCGTACTGACCTTTTGATATTGATTCGATTCCGCCTCGGTATATTTCGGAGAAATAACAGGCGTAGTTAATTACAAAGGCGACGAGTGCGGCGGTAAAACGATCCATAACCGTAAAACCGGCGAGCCAAGCGGTAAAAGAATTTTGCACGGCAGTTTCGCTTGCCCAAACTCCGAGCAGTCCCGGTCCGTAGTAAACTATAATGAGTTGAAGCATAAGCGGAGTGCCGCGGATAATCCAAACTACCGTTTTAGTGAGCCATTTCAGCGGCTTGAATTTACTCATCGAGCCGAAACTTATAATCAGACCGAGAGGCAGAGAAAAGAGGAGCGTTAAGCCGAAAAGCTTCAGCGTTACGCCAAAGCCTTCGAGCAAGCTTGCGGTTACAGTCCAAAACATAAGCAGTAAACCTTTCCAAATTTTTACACATAAAGTCAACTCAGGCAGAGAGCCGTCAAGCCCTCTGCCTTACAGTTAAATTTTTAAAAATCAGTCTTCAACATCAACATCGTACTTGTCAGCGAGCTTCTGGAATTCGCCGCTTGCCTTGTACTCTTTAACAAATTCGTTGAATTTAGCGCAGAGATCGGAATCCTGACGGAAAGAAACGCCGAATTCCTCGGTGCTGAGAGTGAGTGCGTCATCAAGATTTGAATATGATGTGCCTTCACCGACCGTAGCGTCAGCCATTGTCTTGTCGATAATGCAGCCGTCGCAGGAGCCTGATTTAACTTCAAGCAGGGCAGCCGACTGAGTTTTAACGGCTGTTACATTCAATCCTGCTTCTTTTGCAGCGGCTTCACCGGCAGAGCCTGCTTCAACGGCAAAGGTGAGATTTTTAAGAGCGTCAATAGCCTGCTCCTTAGTCATATCATCATACTTATCTGCTTCCGAAGCTTTGAGTATAACTTCCTGAGAATTGGTGAGATACGGATCTGAAACGCTTGAATTTTTAAGAGCTTCATCTGTGATTGTCATACCGTTCCAGATGCAGTCGATAGCTTTTGATTTGAGAGAGGGGAACTTATAGTCCCAGTCAATCTCAACGAATTCAGCTTCAACACCGAGAGTTTTGCAGAATGCCTTTGTAAGCTCTGTATCGAAGCCGATCCACTGACCGTTTTCATCTTTATAGTTCATCGGCTCATAGTCGGTTATACCGACAACGAGCTTGCCGTTAGCCTTAACATAGTCAGTATCTGTCTGAGCTGTGCTTTGATTGTTTGAAGTGTCATCGGCGTTCTGAGCGTCTTTTTTGCCGCAGCCGACGAAAGTGAACGCCATAACTGCAAGAACGGCCGCAAGGATAATTGCTGTGATTTTTTTCATAATTGTTACCTCCGTATTTGTTATGATGATATGTTAACACATTACTATGCTAAAATCAATATTTTTTTATATTTTTTTGATTCTTTTCTGAATTTTTCCAAAGAATATTAGCGCCGATATGAAAAAAACTATTAACGGTGATTTTATGGATTATATTACTGCATTTGTAATCGGAGGACTGATTTGTGTAATCGGTCAGATTTTAATTGATAAAACAAAACTGACTCCGGCGAGAATTCTCGTAACTTTTGTTGTGCTGGGCGTATTCCTTGAAGCTGTCGGACTTTATCAGCCGATAGTGGATTTTGCGGGGTGCGGAGCTACCGTTCCGCTGACGGGTTTCGGATATACGCTTGCAAAGGGAACGCGTGAGATGATATCGCAGAACGGCTGGCTCGGAATTTTCACAGGCCCTTTAAGCGCGGGAGCCGCCGGTATAGGAACGGCGATAGTAAGCGGACTTGTAGTGGCCTTTGTAACTAAACCGAGAGGTAAATAAAAAAACAGGCTGAGCATTACGCGCAGCCTGTATGAAGCTAAAACTTAAAATTATTCTGCATTTACCTGAACGGGATCGTCTATATCGCAGCAGGAGCATGAAACATAATCGCTCTCATCGTCGTCGGATACGGAATTCTTACAGGGAAGAACCTTTGTAACAAGATAGTAAATACCGGCAACAACCGAAGCTATCGCAGCAATAATACCGATTACTTTAAGAACCTTTTTCATTTTATCGCACATAATGATATCCTCCTAAAAATTGTTATTTTCATTATAGTTTATTATATTGATAAAGTCAAGCACTTTTTGATTAAGTCTGACAAAAAATAAAAACAAAAGGACGGAAAAACCGTCCCTGTTATCGAGCTGTTATGCTTATTTTGCAAGAAGCTTTGCAAGAGCTGACTTTTTGCGAGCAGCATTGTTCTTGTGAATAAGATTCTTAGCACAAGCCTGGTCAACCTTTTTAATAGCGAGCTTAACAAGAGCTTCTGTATCTGCCGAGTTAGCAGCAGCAGCGGCGTTAGCCTTCTTGATAGCAGTCTTCATAGCAGTGTTTCTTGACTTGTTGCGAGCGGCCTTAGATTTGTTAACAAGGACTCTTTTCTTAGCTGATTTGATGTTAGGCATAGTTGCACCTCCTTTAACTGCTTTACACAGTTAGTTATCATATCATTAAAATGAAAAAAATGCAAGTAATTTTTTAAAATTTTTTCATTTTTTCCGATTTTTTTGGTTTGCTTTGCATTTTAGACGGATTATGTCGCTTATATTTTAATTCGGAGGCTTTAAAAATGAATTTTCGTACCGATCTTGCACTGGAAAGGCGCGAGGCTTTCGGCTCCGATATTCCAAGAGGAGTTAAAAGCTCGGAGTATAAAAAGGGAGGAACTGAATTTACCAAAATACGGGTAATTGATAAAGACGGCGAGAAGGCGCTCGGAAAGCCGGTCGGAACTTATATAACAGCCGAAATCGAACCGCTGACGAGGAGAAATTCCGCCGACGCCAAACTGATTGAAGTGATTGCACAGGAGATAAGAAGCGTCTTGCCTCAGGAGGGGACTGTGCTTGTTGTTGGACTCGGCAACAGAGATATAACTCCCGATGCGGTCGGACCTAAAAGTATTGATATGCTTCTTGCGACAAGACATATCGGCGCCGAGGTTTCAAAAAGCGTCGGACTCGGTGAGCTTCGTCCGGTTGCGGGGTTTGTACCCGGCGTACTCGGAAAAACAGGCTTGGAAACGGCAGAGTCGGTTAAGGGACTAGTGAAAATGATAAATCCGTGTGCGGTGGCGGCGGTTGACGCATTGGCGGCCCGCAGACTTTCAAGGCTCGGAAATACCGTTCAGATATCCGATACAGGAATAGCTCCCGGCTCAGGTGTTGGCAACAGGAGATACGCGTTAACCCGTGAAACAGTCGGAGTGCCGGTTATATCCGTCGGAGTACCGACTGTCGTTGACGCTTCTACGCTTGCAGAGGAGTTGAGCGGCTCGGATATAAAAAAATCCGAGGAGGGGGAGAATATGATAGTTACTCCGAGGGAAATTGACCTTGTTACGCAAAGAGCGGCTGAAATAATCGGTTTATCGTTAAATAAAGCGTTTCAGCCGCATCTGTCGGTAGATGATATTATGATGTTGGTCGGTAATTGATATTATGCGAGATTTGCTTGGGGCGTAATGTTTTCATTTATATAATCGTCAACTATTTTGCCGTCGCTTATCCTTATAACTCTGTGAGCTTTTTCGGCTATCTGGTCGTTGTGAGTTATAAGTATGATTGTTTTGCCTTCGGCCCAAAGCTCGTTAATTATACGCATTACATCTTTACTTGAACCCGAATCAAGATTACCTGTCGGCTCGTCGGCAAGGATTATCGGAGGCTTTGCGGCTACTGCTCTTGCAATGGCGACGCGTTGCTGCTGACCTCCGGACATCTGATTCGGCAGATGATCCTTTCTTTTTTCAAGACCTACTCTTTCAAGAGCCGCTTCGGAAAGCTTGTGACGCTCCTCGGCTTTCATTCCGCGATAAATCAGAGGAAGTTCAACATTTCCCTTGGCGGTAAGGCTCGATATAAGGTTAAAGCCTTGGAATATAAATCCTATTTCCTTGTTTCTGATTTCGCTCAGTTCGTTGTCTGTCAGCGACGAAACATCCTGACCGTTCAGGATGTATGTTCCGCTCGTGAGAACATCGAGCAGACCGAGCATATTCATAAGAGTTGATTTGCCTGAGCCGGACTGACCTATAATACATACATAGTCGCCCTTGTCTATGGTTAGATTAACTCCGTCAATGGCTCTTACTTCGTTTTCTCCGGGATTGTATATTTTGTAAGCGTCTTTAATTTCAATTAAATGCGACATAGCGATACCTCTCTGAAATATTATCTGTTTACAGCGTAATTTTATCACGGTGTAAGTCCGAAATCAACTTGTTTTTCGGTAATGATAACATATAAATATGTTTATTTTGTGAACACAAAGAAAAATTTATAAATTTATTGACAAAATCCGATTATATGTTAAAATATTCTTATATTTTCTGCGTGGTTTTCGGAGGAATACATAATATGAAACTGCTTGAAGAAAGAATACTCAAAGACGGACAAGTTTTCCCCGGCAATGTGCTTAAAGTTGACAGTTTCCTCAATCATCAGGTCGATGTTGATTTTCTTAATGAAATAGGTAAAGAATTTTACCGTCTGTTCGGTGATTGCGGAGTTAATAAGATTTTCACGATTGAATCCTCCGGAATCGGAATTGCGTGTATAGCGGCGCAGTATTTCCATGTTCCGGTTGTTTTTGCCAAAAAAAATAAGAGCAAAAACATTGCTGCCGATGTTTATACGACAAAGATTCATTCCTTTACTCACGGTAAGGTCTATGATGTTATCGTTTCAAAGGACTTCCTGAGCAAGGACGACAGAATTCTCATAATAGACGATTTTCTTGCACAGGGCTGCGCTCTTAAAGGACTTATCAATATTATAAAGGACGCCGGCGCGGATATTGTAGGCGCAGGCATAGTAATTGAAAAAGCATTCCAGAAGGGCGGAGATGAAATTCGCGCGGAGGGCATAAGAGTCGAGTCGCTTGCAAGGGTAAAATCAATGAGCGACGACGGAGATATTGAATTCTGCGACTGATTTTGTTTTATCTGAGCTTTGGCTCATTTAAAAAATATTATTTTCGGAGGGTTTACCAATGAGCAAAAAGATTTTGTCCGTAATTCTTGCGGCAGTGCTTGTTCTCTGCGGAACATTCGCACTCGCATCTTGCGGAAAAAAGGATGACGCCTCAAAAGGCGCAGACACAAGCGATCTCAAGGTAGGTTTCATCTTCCTTCACGATGAGAACTCAACCTACGATCTCAATTTCATCAATGCAGCTAACGAGGCTTGCAAGGCTCTCGGCTTTGACGAATCACAGTTTATCTTCAAGACCAACATTCCCGAGGGACAGCAGTGCTATGACGCTGCCGAGGATCTTGTAGAACAGGGCTGCACAATCGTTTTTGCCGATTCTTTCGGTCACGAGCCTTATCTTATCGAGGCTGCCAAGAAGTATCCCGATGTTCAGTTCTGCCACGCAACAGGTACAAGAGCTCACACCGAGGGACTCAATAACTACCACAACGCTTTCGCTTCAATCTATGAGGGCCGTTACCTTGCAGGTATCGCAGCAGGTATGAAGCTCAATGAGATGATCAAGGAAGGTAAGTTTACTGCCGATCAGGCTAAGATGGGTTATGTCGGCGCTTATACTTATGCAGAGGTTATCTCAGGCTACACATCTTTCTATCTCGGCGCGCGTTCGGTTTGTCCGAGCGTAACAATGGAAGTTACTTTCACAGGTTCTTGGTATGACGAGGCTGCTGAGAAAGAGGCTGCAAACAAGCTTATCGCAAACGGTTGTAAGCTTATCAGCCAGCATGCTGACTCAATGGGCGCTCCCACAGCTTGTGAGACTGCCGGCGTTCCCAATGTTTCTTACAACGGAAGCACTGTTTCCGCTTGCCCGAACACATTTATCGTTTCATCGAGAATCAACTGGGCACCTTATTACGAGTATGTAATCGGTCTTGTTAAGGACGGCAAAGCTGCTGAAATTGATACTGACTGGACAGGTACTCTTAAAACCGGTTCTGTTGTTCTTACCGATGTTAACACAAATGCTGCTGCGGCAGGTACACAGGAAGCTATCGACGCTGCTAAGGCTAAGCTTGAAAACGGTGAGCTTCATGTATTCGCAACAACAGGTGATAACGCTATCACAATCGGCGGCAAGAGCGTAGATTCTTACATGGCTGATGTTGATACCGACGCTAACTATGAGAAGGATACAGAGGCAGTTGCCGACGGTTACTTCCACGAGTCAGAGAAGCGTTCAGCACCGTATTTCGATGCTAAGATCGACGGTATTACTCTCCTTGATGAAAATTACGGTAGCTAATCCGCTGTACGATAAAATCTAAAAACCTCAGGGTAGGGGTACTCTGTACCCTTGCCCTGTTTCAATTCCGCAGCTTTTAAACGGCTGTTAAGTGCTTGACTGCCGTTTAGTATTATAAGGTATAATTCAGAGAGGAGCCGAGCCAATGAGCAACTCACCTGCAATAGAACTCAAAGGCATTACCAAAAGGTTTGGAACCGTAATCGCTAACAAAAACGTGAATCTCGTTGTTAATAAGGGAGAAATCCTTGCTGTATTAGGCGAGAACGGCAGCGGTAAGACAACGCTGATGAATATGATTTCGGGTATATATTATCCCGACGAGGGTCAGATTTTTGTTGACGGTAAGGAAGTCCTGATTAGGTCGCCTAAGGACGCGTTCAAATATAAAATCGGTATGATACATCAGCATTTTAAACTTGTTGATGTTTTTAATGCTACTGAAAATATAGTTCTCGGTATAAAAGATAAGAAAAAATATAATCTTAAAGAAGCCGAAAAAGAGGTTGCCGAGATAACTCATAAATACGGATTTGAAATTGATCCGAAAAAGAAAATTTATGAAATGTCCGTTTCGGAAAAGCAGACTGTTGAAATCATTAAAGTGCTTTACAGGGGAGCAGAGATACTTATTCTTGACGAACCTACTGCGGTTCTTACTCCTCAGGAAACCGAAAAGCTGTTTAATGTTCTTCGCAGAATGAGAGAGGACAATAAATCAATAATAATTATTACTCATAAGCTCCACGAAGTGCTTGAAATTTCAGACAGAGTTACGGTTCTTCGCAAGGGCGAATATATAGATACGGTAAATACAAAGCAGACAAATGAATCTGAGCTTACCGAAATGATGGTAGGTAAAAAGGTTTCGCTTAATATAGAGAGAACAGAGCCGAAAAATCCTGAGGACAGGCTCAGAGTTAACGGCCTTAGCTGCAAGTCGTCGGACGGCAGACAGGTGCTTGACAATGTCAGCTTCACGGCACGAAGCGGTGAAATTCTCGGAATTGCCGGTATCGCCGGCAGCGGACAGAGAGAGCTGCTCGAAGCTATTGCCGGACTTCAAAATATTTCTTCGGGTGAAATCCTTTACAATGATCCCAAGAAGAACGAAACGGTAAATCTGAGAGACAAAACGCCCGTTCAGATAAGAGATTTGGGTGTTCGCCTTTCTTTCGTGCCTGAGGACAGACTCGGAATGGGACTTGTCGGAAGTATGGATATTACCGATAATATGATGCTCAGAAGCTATAAGAAGGGACATTCATTCTTTGTTGACCGCAAGAAGCCGAAGAATCTTGCAGAGGATATCATAAAAAGTCTTGAAGTTTCAACTCCCGGCACAAGTACACCTGTAAGGCGACTTTCGGGCGGAAATGTTCAGAAAGTTCTCGTCGGCAGAGAGATTGCGCTCAATCCCAAGCTGCTGATGGCGGCGTATCCGGTAAGAGGACTTGATATAAATTCTTCATACCTTATATACAATCTTCTCAATAAGCAAAAAGAGAACGGAGTAGCCGTAATTTTCGTCGGTGAAGATTTGGATGTTCTTATTGAGCTTTGCGATAGAATAATGGTTATAAATTCCGGCAGAGTCACGGGAATAGTTGACGGCAGAACCGCTGTCAAAGAGGAAATAGGTCTGCTTATGACAAAGAATCACGAAACGGAGGATGATGCAAATGGCAAGGAATGAAAATAAAGTCAAAGAGCCGCTTTTTCATATTGTCAAGCGCAGCTCCGTCAAATGGTATCAGGCATGGGGTGTCCGTATAGCGTCTATCGCTGCGGCGCTGATAGTCTGTGCATTGGTTACTATGTTTTTGACAGGCAAAGATCCGCTCAAAGTTTATGAAACGATGATAAACGGAGCTTTCGGCTCTGAAAAACGAATTTGGAATTTACTTCAAGGTATTGCAATGCTCCTGAGCGTTTCGCTTGCCGTAACGCCTGCGTTCAAGATGCGCTTCTGGAATATAGGCGCGGAGGGACAGGTTCTTATCGGCGGACTTGCCACAGCGGCGTGTATGATTTATTTTGGCGATAAGCTGCCGACTTGGGCGCTGATAATAGTTATGTTGGTTGCGAGTATCGCCGCCGGAGCAATATGGGCGTTTATTCCCGCATTTTTTAAGGCTAACTGGAACACAAACGAAACGCTGTTTACGCTTATGATGAACTATGTCGGAATTCAGCTTGTTTCATATTTTGTAACAGTATGGGAAGTACCGAAAGGCTCAGGTCAGATAGGTATTATAAATCAGTCAACGAGAGCAGGCTGGTTACCGACGATCGGCGATTACGATTATCTGCTCAATATTATTGTTGTTCTTGTTATGACGATAGGAATGTATATTTACCTGCGTTACAGTAAGCACGGCTATGAAATATCTGTTGTAGGCGAGAGTGAAAATACCGCCCGTTATGTCGGTATAAATGTTAAAAAGGTAATTATCCGAACAATGCTCCTCTCCGGTGCAATCTGCGGTATAACGGGACTTCTGCTTGTTGCGGGAACGAATCATACGATTACTACCTCAACGGCAGACGGCAGAGGCTTCACCGCTATAATGGTGTCGTGGCTTGCCAAGTTCAATCCGATTATGATGATTCTTACATCTTTCCTTTTGGTATTTATGCAAAAGGGCGCGAATGAAATTTCAACGGTTTACAGAATCAATCAGTCGTTTTCCGATATTATAACCGGAATAATTCTGTTCTTCATTATCGGATGTGAATTCTTTATAAATTACAGAATTGTATTTCGTCACAAGAATAAGGAGGAGAAGTAATTATGTTTAACGCAGTAACTTTAATAACCTTCCTCCAAAGAGCAATAGTACAGGGCATACCCATTCTGTACGGTTCAACGGGTGAAATTCTGACCGAAAAGTCAGGAAATCTTAACCTCGGTATTCCCGGAATTATGTATGTAGGCGGAATTTCAGGAGTTATAGGAGCTTTTCTTTATGAGGAATCCTTGCCGTCAAGAGATATGATAAATCCGTTTCTTGCGGTATTTATCCCGATGATTTGCACAGTTATAGGTTCTATGCTTATGGGACTGCTTTATTGCTTCCTTACCACTACTCTTAGGGCAAATCAGAATGTTACCGGTCTTGCAATGACGACATTCGGCGTCGGTTTCGGTAACTTCTTCGGCGCTTCGCTTGTTAAGCTTACGGGAAGCGATATTCCCTCTGTTTCGCTTACTGCGACGAGTAAATTTTTTAAAGCTTCTCTGCCTTTTGCCGACAATCTCGGCTGGTTCGGAAAGATTTTTCTGTCATACGGCTTTATGACATATCTTGCTATTATCATAGCTGTGATTGCAGCGATATTCCTCAAAAAGACGAGAGGCGGACTTCACCTCAGAGCAGTCGGTGAAAATCCGGCAACGGCCGACGCTGTCGGTATCAGCGTTGAAAAGTCAAAGTATATGGCGACCTGCATAGGCAGCATTATCGCCGGAATGGGCGGACTTTACTATGTAATGGATTATGCCTGCGGCGTATGGTCAAACGAAGGCTTCGGTGACCGCGGCTGGCTTGCAATCGCGCTTGTCATATTTGCACTTTGGAAACCTGACATCGGAATCCTCGGCTCGATACTTTTCGGCGGACTTTACATCGTATATCTCTTTATTCCCGGACTTGCATTAAGTACGCAGGAATTGTTTAAAATGCTTCCGTATATCGTAACAATAATCGTTCTTATCGTTACAAGTATGCGTAAGAAGAGAGAGCATCAGCCTCCGCAGAGCCTCGGATTGTCATATTTCCGCGAAGAAAGATAACACAAACGGTCTGATTTAGCTAAGCAATACTTTATTGCGGCTAAATCGGACTGCTTTGATTTTATGACGAAAAATCATTTTTGCACAACATATCTTCTTGTTAAAGATTACATATATGTTCATAATTACGGGAATTTATATAAATATATTGCATTTATTTAAAAATCTGCTATAATAACAGTGTTTCTAACAACAAAAGACGGTGTTAATTAACTTATGAGTAAAAAACTTAGAACATTAAGCGACACAAGAATTCTCGTACTCGGATATTTTGCTGTAATTATTTTGGGAGCTATATTGCTTAAACTTCCATTTGCAACCCGAAGCGGAGAAAGTACAAATTTTTTTGACGCCATTTTTACGGCAACGAGCGCAACCTGCGTTACCGGCCTTGTAGTGTATGATACATTTTCGCATTGGACGCTTTTCGGACAGCTTGTTATACTCTCTATGATACAGGTCGGCGGCATAGGATTTATGACGCTGTTCGCTTATATGAACTTTTCAATCGGTCAAAAGATGGGATATCATAACAGTAGGCTTGTAATGGAATCGGCAGGCACCATGTCTTTGTCGGGAATATCTCCTCTTGTTAAAAAAATCGTAAACGGCACAATGATTTTTGAGATAATCGGCGCGTTGTTTTTATCAATTCGTTTTATTCCGAGATTCGGTGTGCTTAACGGAATATATATGGCTGTCTTTCATGCCGTATCGGCCTTTTGTAACGCGGGCTTTGATATAATGGGCAGATTGCAGCCGAATTCGTCGATGGCGCAGTATCAGGACGATCCCGTTGTTATGATAACTCTTATGATGCTTATTATAATCGGAGGAATAGGATTCTATGCTTGGAGCGATATAATTGCAAACCGATTTAAGTTTAAGAAGTATCAGCTTCATACCAAGGTAGTGCTTGCGACAACGGGCATACTTTTGCTTTCTGGTACAGTTCTTTTCTTTGTATTTGAATACAATTATGCGTTCAAGGATTTGAGCATAGGAGATAAAATACTTGCCTCTCTGTTCCAGTCGGTAACGCCGAGAACGGCAGGTTTTGCGGCAGTAGATCAGAGCAAGCTATCGGAGTCGGGAAGCATACTTACGATTATATTTATGTTTATCGGCGGAAGTCCGGGTTCGACCGCCGGCGGTATCAAGACAACGACAGTAGCCGTTATGGTGCTTTCTGTTATTGCTTATGCCCAGGAGGATCACGATGTAACGGCGTTTAAACGCAAGATTGAGGACAAAATGGTACGCCGCTCCTGTGCGATTATATTTATATATTTTATATTTGTTTTGACTGCGACTCTTATTATATGTATGTTTGAGCCTTATTCGGTCAGAGATATACTTTTTGAAACGGTTTCTGCGGTGGGAACGGTAGGCTTGTCTATGGGTATTACCGCTCAGCTAACCGTATTATCGAGGATAATACTTATAGTTTTAATGTTTGCGGGTAGGGTAGGCGCGCTGAGCTTTGTGCTTGCGCTCGCCGGTAAGCAAAATGTTGCTCATCTTGAACGCCCGACCGGCAAGATAATGATTGGATAGGTGTATTTTTATGAAATCTGTATTGGTAATCGGAATGGGACGCTTCGGCCACCATCTCGCAAAAACGATGACAAACCTCGGCAATGATGTAATGGTAGTGGATAAGGACGCAAAGCTTATCAACACGCTTTCCGCAAGTCACCCCGACGCGGTAATCGGAGACTGTACCGATGAAAATGTTGTTAAGGCGCTCGGCGTTGAGAATTTTGATATCTGCTTCGTTGCTATCGGAAATAACTTTGAATCTTCGCTCGTTGTCACCTCTCATCTTAAACGCTTTAACGCTAAAATGATTATAGCTAAGGCGAACAGAGATGTTCAGGCGGATTTGCTCAAAAAGATTGGAGCTAACGAGATTGTCTATCCCGAAAAGGAGAGCGCCGAGAAGCTTGCGGTAAGGTACAATGCGAAAAATATTTTCGATTTTGTCCGCCTGACAAGCACATACTCGATATATGAGATTTCAGTTCCTAAGGATTGGCTTGGCAAGACGGTTTCACAGATGGCGGTACGACAGCGATTTAAGTTTAATATCGTTGCCGTCAAGCATGAAAATGACCTTGATGTTATTCCCGGCCCCGACTATACCTTTGTTGAGGACGATCATATCATTGTAATCGGTAAGGCGGACGATGTCTTCAAAGTCGCCGCAATGCCCTGATTTACGCACACATAGCTTATAATGAATAACAAAAATGAGTTTGTATCCAACCGTACAAACTCATTTTTTGCTTGTTTATATGATGAAATAATATTACAGATTCCCGTTGTAAAATTCTCTCTTGAACCAAACATCGTCAACCTCAAAAGTCTTTCCGTTAAGGTAAGAGAGCATACCGGCGTCCTTATCTAAATCGAATGTAAGCTTATAGGAATAAAGAAATTGCTTCTTGTATCCGAATTCTTTATTTAGCTTGTTTACGCCATATTTTCCGTCACCGAGCAGGGGATGACCGATAGAAGCAAAATGCGCCCTTATCTGATGAGTTCTTCCCGTAAGAAGCTCAACTTCAACAAGACTGAGCTTGTTTTTATAATCACGGTCAATTACCTTGTATTTTGTGCGGATTTCTTTTGCGCCGTCAAACGGACGCTTGTTAACGGTTACTTTGTTTTTCTTTTCGTCCTTATAGAGATATCCCTCCAAAAGTCCGCTGTCGCGCTCCATTATTCCGTGAACTATGCAAAGGTACTCTTTCTTTAAATTGCGCTGTTTCATCTGCGCGTTAAGAATTCGCAGACTTTCTGAATTTTTAGCGGCGATTACTATGCCGCCGGTGTTGCGGTCGATTCGGTTGACGAGCGCCGGGGTAAAGGAATTTTCGTTGTCCGGCTGATATTCGCCTTTGTCATAGAGATATCGCTTTATTCTCGTAATCAGCGTATCAACGAACTCCCTGTCGTCAGGATGGCAGAGTAAACCCACCTTCTTGTCGAGAAGCATAATATTTTCGTCCTCGTATATTATGTCGAGCTTTTTTGACGCGCCCATGAAATCGTATCTTGTTTCCGGCTTTATAAAAAACTCGTCGTTGATATACATATCGACTGTATCTCCGACTTTGAGAATTGTCGAAATTTCGGCGCGTTTACCGTTAACCTTGATTCGCTTGATTCTGATGTATTTATACATAAGCGATTGCGGCAGATTAGGAGTGCTTTTCTTTATGAATTTATCAAGCCGCTGATTTGAGTCGTTTTCTTTAATTTCAAAGCTTTTCATTATAATGCTCCGTCAATTTTTAAAGCTGTGAATCGGTGCGGGAATTCTGCCTGTTCTGTTGATAAATTCAGAGCAGTCTGTGTTGTTGACGCTCATTATGGGAGCGTAGCCGAGCAGACCGCCGAACTGCGCAACATCGCCTACGGATTTGCCCTGAACAGGTATAAGACGAACCGCAGTAGTCTTTTGGTTTATCATACCTATCGCCATTTCATCGGCAATTATTCCCGAAATGGTTGAAGCTTTCGTATCTCCGGGGATAGCAATCATATCAAGACCGACAGAGCATACGCAAGTCATAGCTTCAAGCTTTTCGAGAGTAAGCGCGCCTGCATTTACAGAATCTATCATACCCTGATCTTCTGAAACGGGTATAAACGCACCCGAAAGTCCGCCGACATAAGATGACGCCATAATTCCGCCTTTTTTAACCTGATCATTAAGCAGAGCGAGGGCGGCGGTAGTACCGGGAGCGCCGACCTTTTCGAGTCCCATTTCTTCAAGAATTTCTGCTACGCTGTCACCGACCGCAGGAGTAGGCGCAAGAGACAGGTCAATTATTCCGAAAGGAACTCCAAGCCGTTCCGAAGCTTCACGGGCAACGAGCTGACCGACGCGAGTGACCTTGAAAGCTGTTTTTTTGATAGTTTCGCATAGAGTTCCGAAGTCTTTGCCGTGAACTTCGGAAATAGCTCTTTTAACAACGCCGGGGCCGCTGACGCCGACATTTATTATAGTGTCGGCTTCCGTAACGCCGTGGAATGCGCCGGCCATAAACGGGTTGTCGTCGGGAGCATTGCAAAAAACAACAAATTTTGCGCAGCCGATTGAATCCTCGTCCTTTGTAAGTACGGCTGTTTTAAGTATAGCTTCGCCGAGAAGCTTTACAGCGTCCATATCAATACCTGTTTTGGTAGAGCCGACATTTACGCTGCTGCAAACTCTTTGGGTGGAAGCGAGAGCCTCCGGGATAATATCAATAAGCATACGGTCGGCAGGAGTAATACCCTTTGAAACGAGGGCAGAGAATCCGCCGATGAAGTTTATACCGATATCGCAGGCGGCTTTGTCGAGAGCTTTTGCGATTTTCAGATAATCCTCAGGCTTTTTGCACGAGGAAGCTCCTATGAGTGAGATAGGAGTGACGGATACACGCTTGTTAACTATCGGAATACCGAATTCAAGTCCTATTTCATCACCGACCTCAACGAGTTTTCCTGCTTTTTGAGTAATTTTTTTATAAATTTTTTCACAAACCCTGTCAACATCGCTGTCGCAGCAGTCAAGCAAACTGATGCCCATGGTTATTGTGCGGACATCGAGATTGTTTTCTTCGATCATTTTGTTCGTCTCGCGAACCTCAAACATATTTGTCATACGGCACCTCAGATTCTATGCATTACATTAAAAATGTCCTCGTGCTGCATTTTAATTTTAACGCCGAGTTCGTTGCCGACTTTTTCGATTTCGGAAACAAGCACGCTGAATTCCTTATCGGCATTTTGCGCGTCAACAATCATCATCATATTAAAAAATCCCTGAACTATTGATTGATTGATATCGAGTATGTTTATGTTATTTTCGGAAAGGTAGGTGCAAACCCTTGCAATTATGCCGACCTTGTCCTTGCCGATAACTGTTATTATAGTTCTGTTCATAGTTACCCTCCGATTTTTTGTTTATACTATGGTATTATAATACAATATATGATAAAAAACAAGAGGTTGAATTTATTGAAAAAGGCGCTGTAAAAAAACGAAAGTTTTTTCAGCGCCTTTTATGGAGACGGTTTAAGGGGATAGGAAAAAAAGATGAAGAACGGACAAACTGAGCAAAATCAAAGCAACGCTCTTGATTTTGTCTGCCCGACGGCGTACAAAGG
>JAQXHF010000105.1 GCA_029007095.1 Clostridia bacterium
CTCGGCATAAAATCCGTCGTTGACATCAACAAGGCTGTTGTAGAATTTGAAATCCCATTCTCCGCTCAGGGAATAAAAATACCTTGAAGCGGAGCGGGGGAGTCTGTCGGCATTTTCAACATCGTGGAAAGGAATGAAATATGCTCTCGGCTCCTCACATCCAATGTGCAGAGTTTTGGGATTTTTATGATAATCAGGTAGTTGTATCATTTTTACCATGCCTTTCTTCTACCAAAATCAAGAAACATCTTTTCGGTTACTTTTCAATTTTTGCCTGTCTTTCGTTTATAGCTTTAAAGATTGACATATCAAATTTCGGAGTTCTGTCGTATCTGTAAAGACCGTTCTGCTCCTGCTCTATATCGTAAAGCTGAGTGTAGCAGAAGCCGAACATTTTTCCGTTGTCAAGAAGAGCGTCGGTAAGTCCCTTGTATCTGGCGATGAATTCCTCCTCGGTTTTGGGAGCGTCGCCGTAACCCCAAGAAACGGTCTTACTGTCTGCTTCAATCGGCGACCACTTGATTCCGCCGTATTCGCTGACAAAAGTTGCTTCGCCATTGTACTTCTGACGGCGGTTATGGCGGTCAAAGAGAGTGCCGTCGGTTTCCAGAGTTTCATAGCCTTTTCTGAATACTTCGGGATCCTGCTCATAATCGTGAACATCAAAGATATCTGTTATAACATGGAAGTTTCCGCTTGTGTCTATGCAGGGCCTTGTTGAGTCGATAGCTTTTGTAGTTTTATAAACAGTCGCAAGAATATCGTCATACTGCTCTCTGCCGTTAATATCCCATGTTTCATTGTAGGGACACCAGCCGGTTATCGCAGGATGGTTGAAATCGCGTTCCAGCTCTTCAATCCACTCGGAAAGCACATTGTAAACGCTGACGGGATCTGTGTGATCTGCACCCCAGTTCGGATATTCACCCCAAACAATGTAACCCATCTTATCGCAGTAGTAAAGGAAACGCGGCTCAAATATCTTTTGATGAAGTCTTGCTCCGTTGAAGCCTGCGTCAAGTGAAATACGGATATCGTTTTTCAAAGCCTCGTCTGTCGGCGCGGTATAAATTCCGTCGGGATAGAAGCCCTGGTCGAGAACAAGTCTCTGGAAAACAGATTTGCCGTTAATAAGGAACTTAAAGCCGTCAAGCTTTACCTCTCTGAGTCCGAAGTAACTTTTAACTGTATCGCCGCAGAATTTGAGCGTCAGGTCATAAAGTCTTCCGTTTCCGACTTCCCACAGATGCTCTTCGTCAAGGCCTATGTGAGCGTTGACGGTATTGCCGTTTACGGCGGATACAACTGTCTTGCCGACTGATTTTCCGTCATAGTAGGCTTCGACCTCAAAGTCGCCTGCTCCGCAGAGCTTAGCGGTTATATCAACCGAGCAGTTGTCAACATTAGGATATATTTTAAAGCTCTTTATGTATTTATCGGGTACAAATTCGAGCCAAACAGTCTGCCATATACCGGTTGTTCTCGTGTAGTCGCAGTCGTGTGAATAATATTTTTCACTCTGCTTGCCTCTTGCCTGATAGGGATTGCGTACATCGTCGTAAGCGCAGACGGTAAGTATGTTTTTACCGTCTTTGAGGAAATCGGTGATATCAAACATAAAGGAGATGTAGCCGCCCTTATGCATTCCGACTTCCTGACCGTTGAGATATACGGTCGTTTCAAAATCAACTGCACCGAAGTGGAGCAAAGTTTTCATACCTTTATAGTTGTCGGGAATTTCAATTTCCCTCTGATACCAAACACAGTCCATAAAGTCCTTGCAATTTACGCCGGAAAGCTCGCTTTCGGGGCAGAAAGGAACTGTGATTTTACTGTCAAACTTAGCGTTTGCTTCATAAAGCTTGCGGTCTTTGCCGCTTGCGGATTTGTCTATCTGAAAGTCCCACTCTCCGTTGAGATTGAGCCAGTTTTCTCTGTAAAATTGCGGATTTGGATGTTCAGGTCTTGGAATACTCATTTGTTTTCCTCCATGAGATTAAATTCAATCAATTATATCATAGCGGTGTATATAATGCAATAATAAAATTTATTTCGGCGGCTTTTCAGACGCAAAAACGCGGAAAAGAGGTAAGCATGAATTGAAAAATTTTTTATATGCTTCGCAGTAATCTGCGCTCTGACGCGTACGTTTGCAGCCTCCTGCACGGCACATTGGATAAATTTTGCATACTTTGCATTTTTCGTCAACGGTAAGACTTTCTTTGATAAAGTCCTTAGCCTTGTCGGAATCGGCCATTTTAAAAAAGTCGGTATCGTTGATGTTTCCCAAAAGATATTCGTCCGTGCAGTAGAAATCGCACGGATAAATATTTCCGTTGCTTTCGCTGACAAACTGGTGGGAACAATAACCTTTTATACCGCATTGCTCGGTTTGCTGTCCGAGGTAGAGACGAACCCAGTTATCGAACTGCCGTATGCTTATATATCTGTGACGAACATAATCTTTTACATACAGATTAAATACTTTAATAAGGAAATCGGCATACTGTTCCGATGTCATATAAAGCTCGCTTTTTTCGTCGGAGCCGAAAGGTCTGAGACAGGGGATAAATTGAAGATATCTGAAACCCTTGGAACGGAAATATTTGTATATTTTTTCTCCGTTATCGGCGCAGTAGCCTGTAAGCACGGTCAGAATGTTATATTCGGCGCCGTGCCGTTTTAAACATTCGGCGGAATTCATAATCTTATAAAAAGAGTTGGCTCCGCTCGGCTTCTTTCTGAATTTGTTATCGTCATAATCTCCGTCGAGTGATAATCCGACGAGAAAATTGTTTTTTGCAAAAAATTCCGCCCATTTGTCGTCTATAAGAGTTCCGTTTGTCTGAATACTGTAAAAAATCGGCATGCCTTTTGAATTGTATCTGTTTACCGTATCGACAAAAAATTCAAAATAATCAAGACCTGCAAGCGTTGGTTCGCCGCCCTGAAAAGCGAAAGCGGCTGAGCAGTTGCCGGCAAAATCAAGTGATTTTTTAATGAGCGTTTCTGCGGTTGAAAGGCTCATAGTGCCGAAACCGAGATGTTCACGGTGTTCGGAAACATCTCGGTAAAAGCAGTATTCACACGAAAGATTGCAAAGGGACGACGCCGGTTTTATCATCAACGATAAACTTGGCATAAGACCACATCTTTCGGGAAAAATATGTTATTTTACAATACCGCGGCGGTTTTCTTTGAAATCCTTTTGAATTTCATCGAGTTTTGCGTGGTATTCGTCTGCAATTTCGGGATATACAGGCGTGCGGTTGTAGTTTTCGCCCGCGTCATCGGTCAAAATGTGCAGCCAATTCTTACGGTATTTGTCAAAGAATGCGGAGTTATCGTTCTGAATACGGTCAAAGTATTTGAAGGTGATGAACGAATTTTCCGTCAAAATATCGTAATCGTAATCGGGGTACTGTGCGAGCACATCGGCGGTCGGCATCGTGTACTGAATTG
>JAQXHF010000106.1 GCA_029007095.1 Clostridia bacterium
CCGTAAAGCTCACTGAGCATACCCTCCTTGCCGAGCTGATGGACGGCAGATGAAGCCTGCTTTGCTGTTGTATATTCGTGATTGTTACAGAGCATATCAATTCCGGGTATGCCGAAGCTCCTGTATGAACGCATGGCTTCACCGACCATTACGCATTGAGAAAAGAGGTTTTCCTCGGACATAAGATGACCTGTAAGCGCAATGTTGTTTTTACTGCACCAACCGCCTATGACATCTGCATAGCTTTCGGCAAATTTTTCGGCAGTATGATCGTGGTAGCGATATCTTGCAACTGAGATTTCTCCGTCAGGAAGCTCCCAGATAAGTTCGGGCAGGGTATTTAAAATATCCTCGCCGTATATAGCCTTGTAGGTTTCAGGAATACTGTCCGTCCACGGCAGGACAACATCTGTTTTGTCAAAGGAATTTTTCAGCGTTCCCTTTTCGGTGAACTGCGGTTCGTCTGTAAAAATAGCGGGAACTGTATTATCAAATTCATCTCCGACAGTTTCCTTATATTTTTCGTGGGTTATTTCTACGAATTTTTTGATAGCTTCCGGATTGAGAGTGTCTACATACGTTTGATTATTGAACCAGGTTGACGGTTTCGCTGTCTCTGCGTAAACATACCACTTATCGGAAACGGCAGAATCGTTTTCACCGATTCTTTTATAATCGGCAAGGTATCCGTCGCTGTCAAGCGTTATATCGTAACAGGCGAGAAGCTTGCTGCATTTTTTTTCGGGAGTGAAAATAATATGTCTTGCTCTGAAATTTTCGTCTTTTGTCACAAGACCGCCGGCGAAACCGGAGGCCCAACGATCCTCGTCGTAGAGCCATGCAAGCATTTCTTCGTCCTTTGCCTTGTCAACGCAGGATTTTATATTGCCCATAAAGTCGTCCGAGAGATATGCGTCTGTCAAGCCTGTGCGAACATGCATATGAAATCCGCCGAATCCCATTTGCTTGAATATATCTATTTGTCTGAAAAGCTCATCTTTGTTAAGAGCATAGTTCCAACTCCAAAAAGGTGCGCTTCTGTATTCCGAGGTCGGGTTTTTAAAAAGTTCGTCATCTAAATTAGGTGTTGAATTTTTTTTGTAGAGCATAGTATGCCGCCTTTCGTGATTATCGAGCATATCATATCATTTTGCAAGGATTATTTCAATATCATCTATAAAAATTATAGTAAATATATTAAAATTTTTATTATTTGTGTTGACTTTTTTCTTTAAATACATTATTATATTAAGGCTTATTAGAATATTTGGAGGTATATTTACAATGAAAAAAGTTATTGCAATGCTGATGTCGGCGGTTATTTTCGTAACCTGCACGGCTGTTTCTTTTGCTTTGCCGGGCGAAGCTAAGCTTCAGTTTGATGAAAACGGCAAATTTAAAATTTTGCTGCTTGCCGACATTCAGGACGGCGCGCCTATTGAGGACGCTCTTGTTGAGTTTATGAACGAGACTCTTGACAAGACGGATCCTGACCTTGTTATTTTCTTGGGCGACAATATTATGTCTCCTGAGGACGGAACAGAGGAAAGCTATTGGAATTCCTATGACGCGGCGCTTGAACCGATAGTATCGAGGGGTATTCCGTTTACTCTCGTTTTCGGTAATCACGATGACGAATCAATGGAAAACATCACAAAAGAGGAAATGCTTGCGAAGTATATGAGCTATGACGGCTGCCTTGCCTATGACGCGGATCCGTCGCTTCACGGATGCGGCACTCATAATTTGGAGGTTCTCAGCAGCGATTCAAGTCGTATCGCTCTCAATCTCTGGCTTATGGACAGCGGCGATTATATATACGATGAAAACGGTGAAAGAGACGGCTATGACTGCGTTCGCGAGGATCAGTTAGAATGGTACGAGCAGAAAGAAGCCGAATTGACCGCTAAGAACGGCTCTCAGGTTCCGTCGCTTATGTTCCAGCATATAGTTACTCAGGAGGTTTATGAGAAGGTAATGCTTCCGTCTCCCTTTAACCTTAATATGGGAGTTGCAACTAAGAATTTCAAGGACGGTTCTTGCTATTCGGCGTTTATGCCTAATTTCTACGGATACAAGGGTTATCTTATGGAGCCGCCCTGTCCGTCGCTTTATAATTTCGGACAATGGGATTCGCTTGTAAAAACAGGCGATGTCAAGGGAATTTTCTTCGGTCATGACCATGTAAACAATTTCCAAACCGATATTGACGGAATACAGGCAGTCAGCGTTCCCGGCGCAACATACGATTCATATAACGGAGTTTATCAGGGAGCAACTCTCCTTACGGTTGATGAAAATGATGTCGAGAACTTTGAGCGTGAAAACATTTATGCTTCGCAGCTTGCTTTTGAGGACGGCTCTCAGCTCGGCGGTTTAAGCGGATGCAGTAATCTTGATTATTTCTTTACAAATGTAGGCAGAATATTGCTTTGTACTCTTGCAAAGGTTTCTCATATTCTCGGATGTACGGTAGGACACTCGTTCTTTGAGTAATTCCTATCTATATGATACAAAAGACTTGTGCGGATTATGAACGCGCAGGTCTTTTGATTTTTTTAGTAAAGTGTTAAACGATAAAACAGATTGTTGTATTTATCAAAAAAATATTATAAAAAGAAGTACATTATGTATGAATATACAAAATTGTCATTTGATATAAAAAAATCTTGATTTTTGCGCTTTACTGTGATAATATGTAGGAAAGTTAACAGCAATTAACGATAGAGGCGCAGCGCTTTATCAGTATCAGATGTTATTTAAGGCTTTGGCAAAGCCGACGGCATCTGTGAAAGGGAACGCTGCCGAAGCCGGTCGAGCCGAAGGCCGAGCTGGTAGCCGGGAATAATATCTCGTCTACTGTCGCATTTTGCGGAGAGCTATCTTAATTATTTCCCCGGATTGTAACGGAGATAATGCGGATAGTCGATGCAAATCGGCTATTTTTTTATTGCTGTATTATTGAAAAAGAGGTAAAAAATATGACTAATAACAGTATTTTTAAGGGTGCCGCAACTGCTCTCGTTACTCCGCTCAACGAGAACGGAATTGATTACGACAGCTTCGGCAAGCTCATCAACTGGCAGATTGAAAGCGGTATAGACGCGCTTGTTATCTGCGGAACCTCCGGCGAAGGTTCAACTCTTTCCGACGAGGAACATAAGCAGGCTCTTGAATTTGCTTATAAAACAGCAAACGGCAGAATTCCGATGATTGCCGGTACAGGTTCAAACGATACTGCATATGCAATCGAGCTTACAAAATTTGCCTGCGATGTCGGTTATGACGGAATGTTGCTTGTAACTCCTTACTACAATAAGGCGACTCAGAACGGACTTATCAAGACCTTTACCGCCATTGCGGACGAAAGCACAAAACCGTGCATACTTTACAATGTGCCGTCCAGAACAGGCGTTAATATAGAACCTGCAACCTATGGCGTTCTTGCAGACCACCCGATGATTCAGGGCATCAAGGAGGCTAACGGCAATATTTCAAAGATAGTTGAAACCATGGCTATCGTCGGTGACAGGCTCGACCTTTACTCAGGTAATGACGATCAGGTAGTACCGTTGCTTTCAGTCGGCGGTTCAGGCGTTATTTCCGTACTTTCTAATCTTATGCCCCGTGAAACTTCACTTATGTGTCATAAATTCTTTGACGGAGATATCGAGGGTGCATTAAAGATGCAGCTTGATTATCTTCCGCTTATCAACGCTCTTTTCTGTGAGGTTAATCCTATCCCGGCTAAGGCTGCTATGGCGGCAATGGGATATTGCGAGAATTATGTAAGACTTCCGCTTACGGTAATGGAAGAAGCTCACCAAGAGAAGCTTTTGGCTCTTATGAGAGAGCAGGGGTTGATATCATGATGAATGTACTCTTGAACGGAGCCTGCGGCAGAATGGGCAAGGAGGTCGAGAAGCTCGTTGAAGCCTCCGAGGAGCTTAATATGGTCGCAAGAGTCGATAAAATGGCAAGCGAAAGCGGAGTTTATACCGATATAAACGATTTCGGCGGCAAGGCTGATGTTATTATTGACTTTTCCAATCATCTCGGTACAAAGGAGCTTATGGACTATGCGGTCCGCACAGGCACTCCGACGGTAGTATGCACCACCGGTCAGACTGATGAGGAGCTTGAAATAATCAATAAAGCTGCTGAAAAAATTGCGGTTTTCCGTTCTGCGAATATGTCGCTCGGAGTTGCGCTGCTCGTCGATTTGGCAAAACAGACCGCGGCTGTTATGCCCGACGCGGATATAGAAATTGTCGAAACTCATCACAACCGCAAGCAGGACGCACCGAGCGGAACAGCATTGCTGATAGCCGACGCGATAAAAAGCGTCCGCGAGAAGTCAAAGTATGTTTTCGGCCGCTCAGGTCACGCTCCGAGAGAAAAGAATGAGATAGGAATTCACGCTGTACGCAGAGGAAATATTGTCGGAATTCACGAGGTACTCGTTTCAACCGACAGTCAGACCATCACTCTCAAACACGAGGCTCATTCGAGAGCTTTGTTTGCCGAGGGAGCGATTTCGGCGGCGAATTTCATCAAGGATAAGCCGGCAGGACTTTATGATATGAACAGTATCGTTGCAGGATGAAGCAATATTACTTATTACTAATGTATAAGGAGACTTTTTATGATTAAAATAGGAATAGTCGGATACGGAAATCTCGGAAAGGGCGTAGAGGCCGCCGTAAAAAACAATCCCGATATGGAGCTTGTTGCAGTATTTACGAGAAGAAATCCCGAATCCGTTAATGTCAGAACACCGGGCGTTAAGGTATATCCGTTTGATAAAATTGCGGATTTTAAAGGTGAAATAGATGTAATTGTAAACTGCGGAGGCAGCGCAACCGATTTGCCTGTAACTACTCCCGTTATAGCCGAGAGCTTTAATGTTATTGACAGCTTCGACACACACGCAAAAATTCCCGAACATTTTGCAAATGTTGACAAAGCGGCGTCGGACAATGGCAACATAGCGCTTATTTCCGTAGGTTGGGATCCCGGAATGTTCTCGCTGAACAGACTTTATATGAATTCAATTCTTCCCGACGGAAAGGATTATACTTTCTGGGGACGCGGAGTAAGTCAGGGACATTCGGACGCTATCCGCAGAATTGACGGAGTTGTTGACGCAAGGCAATATACTGTTCCTGTTGAAAGTGCTGTTGAGAGCGTACGCAGGGGAGAAAACCCGGAGCTTACCACCCGTCAGAAGCACACAAGAGAATGTTATGTAGTCGTTGAGGACGGCGCAGATAAGGCAAAGATTGAAGAAGAAATCAAAACAATGCCGAATTATTTTGCCGATTATGACACTACCGTTAACTTCATTTCGGAAGAGGAGCTTCAACGCGACCACGCAGGTATTCCGCACGGCGGCAGCGTTATAAGAAGCGGAAGCACCGGAATGAATCTTGAAACCAAGCACACGATTGAATACAGTTTGAAGCTTGAATCGAATCCCGAATTTACCGGAAGCGTACTTGCAGCATACGCAAGAGCCGCATACAAGCTTTCTCAGAAAGGTGAAACAGGCTGCCGTACCGTATTTGATATTGCACCTGCCGAGCTTTCAATTATGAGCGCGGAGGAAATGCGCGCCCATATGCTCTAAAAGCAGTATAATTTAAGTCGAAAGGATGTTTACTGTGATTTGTGACAACATTGGAATTAACGAAAAAGGACATTTGACCTTTGCCGGCAGAGATACCGTCGAGCTTGCCGAGAAATACGGCACTCCTGCTTATATAATGGACGAAAATAAAATCCGTGAAAAGTGCCGAATTTATAAAAATGCAATGAGCAGTCATTTCGGACACGGCTCAATGCCGCTTTTTGCAAGTAAATCTCTTTGCTTTAAGCGAATTTATGAGATTATGCGTGAAGAGGGTATGGGAATAGATGTTGTTTCTCCGGGCGAGCTTTATACGGCTGTAAAGGCAGGCTTCCCGATGGAAAATGCGTATTTCCACGGCAACAATAAGACTGATTTTGATATTTCGTTTGCTATGGATAACGGCATAGGATATTTTATGTGCGACAATGCTGATGAAATCCGTGTTATCAACGAAGAAGCCGGCAAGCGTTCTATCAAGCAAAAGGTTATTCTCCGTATCACTCCGGGTATAGATCCGCATACACAGGCTAAAATTTCCACGGGTAAGGTTGATTCCAAATTCGGCGCGGCTATTGAAACAGGACAGGCAGAGGAGCTTGTCGAGCTTGCACTCTCTCTTGATAATATCGACCTCAGAGGATATCATTGTCACATAGGTTCACAGATATTTGAATATCAGCCGTTCTGCGACGCAGCGATCATTATGATAGATTTTATTGCTCAGATGAAAGCAAATCACGGATATGAAGCTCAGGTTCTTAATCTCGGCGGCGGTATGGGCGTAAGATATGTTGAATCCGATCCGGAAATTGATTATGACGCTAATATAAAAGGCATTTCAGAGCTTATTGCTTCCGAATGTGAAAAAATGGGAGTTAATCATCCACAGATTCTTATGGAGCCTGGCAGAAGCATCGTTGCCGACGCAGGTATGACTCTTTATACCGTCGGCGGCAGAAAAGAAATCAAAGGCTTCAAGAATTATGTTTCAATCGACGGCGGTATGCCCGATAATCCGAGATATGCGCTTTACGAGTCCTCATATACCGTTATGCTTGCAAACAGAGCGAATGAAAAGGCTGATTATGTTTGCACGGTTGCCGGACGATGCTGTGAGAGCGGCGACTTGATTCAGGAGGGCGTTTCGCTTCCGAAGCCTGTAAGGGGAGATATTATCGCAGTTCTTACAACGGGAGCTTACAATTATGCGATGGCTTCCAACTATAACGCGATACCGAAGCCGCCGGTTATTATGATTGACGGCGACAAGGATTATGTTGCAGTAAGACGCGAGAGCTTTGACGATATGATTTCCTGTCAGGAATAATTTAATACGCAAAATAGAAAAATGGCGCTGTAAAAAAACGAAAGTTTTTTCAGCGCCTTTTATGGAGACGGTTTAAGGGGATAGGAAAAAAAGATGAAGAACGGACAAACTGAGCAAAATCAAAGCAACGCTCTTGATTTTGTCTGCCCGACGGCGTACAAAGG
>JAQXHF010000107.1 GCA_029007095.1 Clostridia bacterium
TTCTGTAAGAAAGAAAGGCAAAAAGTGGTACGGACGCTTTTATATTGAAGATGAAAGCGGCAGAAAAGTGCAGAAAGAGTTTGCAGGCACAGAGAGCAAGGCGGAAACAGAAGCCATGCTCCGCAAAGCGATAGCGGACTACGAGGAAAAGCAGTTTGTCGGGAAAGCGGAAAACATCACAGTAGGCGATATGCTGGATATGTGGGTAGAGGAAGAACTGAAACCCGGCAACTTAAGCAACGGGACGGTCATGTCCTATCAGGGAACGGTCAACCGTATCAAGCAATATCCCATTGGCAAACGCAAGCTGAAAACCGTGACCGCCGACCATTTGCAGGCGTTCATTGATTTTCTGAGCTACGGTGGGACAAACCCGGACGGGACAACTTCAAAGCCCATGAGCAAAGGATATATGCTCCTGTTCTCGGCGGTGTTGCAAAATTCCTTCCGCTTTGCGGTTTTCCCGAAAAAACTGATTACCTTTAACCCTATGCAGTATGTGAAGCTGAGGGGCAGGAAGCAGGAAACGGATATTTTCTCGGACAGTGAGGAAGATACTTCCAGTATTCCTACTATCACCCATGAACAGTTCCAAAAGCTGGAGGAATTTCTCAAGGCAAAAGATAATCCCGCCTTGCTGCCTGTGCAGATAGCGTACTACACGGGGCTTCGTATCGGGGAAGTATGCGGCTTGACTTGGCAGGATATTAACCTTGAGGAACAATATCTCACGGTACGCCGAAGCATGCGCTATAACGGAACAAGGCACACAACCGAAGTGGGAACGACAAAACGGAGCAAAGTCCGCACCGTTGATTTCTGCGACACGCTGGCGGCAATCCTGCGGGCGGCGAGAACCGAACAGCGCAAAAACCGTTTCCGCTACGGGGAGTTTTATCACCTGAACTACTACAAAGAAGTAAAGGAAAAAGGGCGCACCTATTATGAGGTTTACAGCCTGCAAAGGACAGAGGAAGTCCCGGAGGATTACAAGGAAATCTCCTTTGTCTGCCTGAGAGCAGACGGGGCGTATGAAGCGCCGAGTACGGTAGGGATTATGTGCAGGGCGGCAAAGAAGAAAGTGAAAGGGCTTGAAGATTTCCATTTTCACACGCTCCGTCACACCTACACAAGCAATCTGCTGTCTGGCGGCGCAAAGCCGAAAGATGTGCAGGAACTTCTCGGACACTCTGATGTCAGTACCACAATGAACATCTACGCTCACTCTACAAGGGAAGCGAAGCGTACTTCCGCAAGGCTGCTGGATAAGGTGGTCGGCGGGGAATAAAAAATTGCCCTTGTTTCGGCTCGTAAGGGCAAAAACAAGGGCAAACAGATAAGGTTTGAATGAAAAACAGGCGTGAAGCCTTGAAAAATCAATGGTTTTTGAGGATTAGATAGTTAAATTCCAATTTGTCGAACAGAGCAGTCACACTACTTTTGCTTACTTTTACCTCAATTCTGCTCCGTTTGGTTACTCTTTCGCAGAAAAGAAACACCTTTTGTCTACCGGACAAAAGGTGTTTCTTTTCAACTAAATCCGTCCTTGCGGACGGGATAAATCCATCTTCGATGGATGAAATCACTTCGTGATGAAATCCAACTTCGTTGGGAGAAAGGACGGATTTAATTTCATCTGCGCAGCAGATTTCTTCCGAGCGTTGCTCGGATTTCATCGCGCCTTGCGCGATTTCATTGAAAAGTACGGAAATCTGTGGTATAATCAGAGCAAAGAGGTGATTCGGGTGGCTGAAAACAAACTTGCAGATATGTCAACAGAATTTGCAATTCAAATCCTAAAACTGACAGACAGCATAAAAGGTCATTATTCCTTGTCTAATCAGCTTGAACGAAGCGGTACAAGTATTGGTGCAAATATTCGTGAGGCAAAATACGCGCACAGCCGTCCTGATTTTATCGCGAAGCTGCAAATTGCATTGAAAGAATGTTATGAAACAGAATACTGGATTGAAATAGCACAAAAGGCTGATATTATATCGATTGATTCTGCCAAAAGCGTTTTGCACGATTGTGGGTCAATTCGTAGAATGCTCATCTCATCCATAAACACCGCAAAGGAGAATTCGTAATGAACTTTTTCAATGGAACAGTTACAGAAAGAAATGGAGAGTGAACCAGAGTATAAGCAGTATTTTTAATCATTCTACTGCTTGCAGATTTACGCACCTTTTCTTCGCTTTTAACTATGTTTACACACTTTATTGCTTGCCTTTGGCAAAAAAGAAGCAAGACTTCGGTTTTGCTTCTCTTTTTTTGTTAAATCTTGATAACTTGGAACAAGAATTCAGCAAACAAATTTTAGCGTAAGAAAGCAGTCAGGCGGACTGATAATTCAACACATTTTGCGCTTTATTTTTGTATTGATTTTTATATATCTATATTGTATAATTTTACCTGGGGGTGAATTCATGATTTGTTTGTTTTTGGCTGCGGGATATGCTACCAGGATGTATCCGCTTACCCTGAATCAGCCTAAACCATTGCTTGAAGTCGGCGGAAAGCCTATTCTTGATTGGCTTATTGACGACATTGCCGACTGCGTAGACAAATTTGCGGTAATATCAAATCAAAAGTATTTTGATCGCTTCGAAGATTGGGTTAAATCGCGGAAAGAGAACATTACTCTTCTCAACGACGGCTCAACATCTAACGATAACAGGCTCGGCGCTGTAAAAGACATTCAATTCGCCATTGACAAGCTCGGTATCGACGAAGATATACTTGTTCTCGCCGGCGACAACCTGCTTGATTTCTCGTTAAAGCCGTTCATCGCCTATTCTGCTGAGAAAAATGCCCCTTGTGTAATGAGGTACTATCAGGGCGATGTTGAAAAGCTAAAAAAAACAGGCATTGCAGATATAGGTGAAAACGACATCATCAAAACAATGCTCGAAAAGTGTCAGAATCCGCCTTACAACTGGTGTATTCCTCCGTTCTATTTCTACAACAAAGCTACGCTTCCTATGATAAAAAAAGGAATCGACAGCGGCTGCGGAGTTGACGCGCCCGGTAATTTCCTGTCCTGGCTTGTCGGTGAAACCGATGTTTACGCTATGCCGATGCCCGGAAATCGCTACGATATCGGAGACATAGCCGGATATGAAAAAATCAAAAAATTATACGACAATAATTTAAAAGGAGAGATATCAAATGTATAAATTTCCTATCGGCGTAATTATAAACAGTTTCAGAACCGACATTAAAACTGCTGTAAAAAAAGCCGCTGATGTCGGCGCTCAGGGAATTCAGGTCTATTCAACTTCCGGTGAAATGGCCCCCGAAAATATGACGCCTGCCAAAAGGAGAGAATTTCTCGACCTTGTTAAAAGCAACGGTCTTACAATATCAGCGCTTTGCGGCGACCTCGGTACAGGCGGTTTCGCTTTCGCTGACAGAAATCCCGAAAAGATAGAAAAATCAAAGAGAATTCTCGACCTCGCTAAGGATCTTGAAACCTCTGTCGTTACCACTCATATCGGTGTCGTACCAACCGATAAAAACAACGACCGATATAAGATTATGCAGGAGGCTTGCTTTGAGCTGTGCCGCTATGCCGACAGTCTCGACGCTCATTTTGCAATCGAAACAGGCCCCGAAACCTCCGCTACTCTCAAAGGATTCCTTGATTCGCTCGGCTCTAACGGAGTCGGAGTTAATCTCGATCCCGCCAACCTTGTAATGGTTACGGGCGATGATCCTGCAAAGGCTGTATATAATCTCAAAGATTACATAGTACACACTCACGCAAAGGACGGCGTACAGAATTTCTTTGTCGAGCCGGATTACATATACGGTATGGCTACCTCCCCTGTCATCATTACATCGAACAGCTTTGATGAAGTGCCTCTCGGAGAAGGCAGCGTAAAGTGGGACGAATACCTCAGCGCACTTGAAGATATCGGATATAAAGGCTTCCTTACCATCGAGCGCGAAGTCGGTGACAATCCCGAAAAAGATATCCGCAAGGCGGTTCAATTCCTCAAAGAAAAAATCGGAGAATAATCTGCGCTGCGTTTTATAAGTGCAAAATCGGAAAGGAATGTTTTAATTTATGAAAATTGCCGTTACCTCTTACAGCTATTCGTCACTTAAAATTGATGATTTTGAGTGTATTCGCTTAGCTAAAAAAATGGGATTTGACGCGATTGAGTTTGCGGAAATTCATCCCGACGGTTCAGATAAAAAAGAACACGCAAAGAAATTGAAGGCTCTTTCTGACGAGCTGAATCTGCCTATCATAAATTATGCGATAGGTGCGGATTTCATAAACAAAGGACTTGACTCCGAGGTTGAAAGACTGAAATATGAAATCGAGGTTGCTTCTATACTCGGCGTAAAGGTTATGCGCCACGACGCAACATACGGCCCTGACGGCGAGCAAAAATCGCTGACAGGCTTTGAAAAGTACCTCCCTACCCTTGCGGAAGGTTGCCGCCGTGTGACGGAATACGCAAAGCAATTCGGCATTAAAACCTCTGTTGAAAACCACGGTCTTTACTGCCAGCAGAGCGACAGGGTTGAAGCTCTTATGAAAGCTGTCGATAACGATAATTTCGGATGGCTTGTTGATATCGGCAACTTCCTGTGTGCCGACGAAAATCCGCTCGACGCTGTGAAAGTCGGAGCAAAATATGCCGTTTACGCACATATTAAAGATTTTTATTTCTCCCCCAAGGAACAGGATATGCCTGACGGATATTTTGAAACCAGAGGCGGTAATTATCTGTGCGGCTGTGTTCACGGTGACGGAATCGTTCCTATCGGAGAATGCATTGATATTCTCAAAAAGGCAGGATACAACGGAGCTGTTACTCTCGAATACGAGGGCAAAGAAAATCCCGAAACGGGCGTTCCCAAGTCGCTTGAATTCCTGAGAAAAACAATATAAACCTGATACATAGAAAAAAGCTATCGGCTCAATAAAAGCGAGCCGATAGCTTCTTTATTGCACTCTTTTAATTTTAAATCAGAACAAGCTTCTGATTCCTCTGTAAAAGAATTCAAAAACATGAATTATTGAGGAAATGACCGTGCAGATTATTCCGTTGTGAGTTTCGTATTCCTCGGTTTCCTGAATACTGAATTCACCGTCTTCCCAGACAAAAAGGTCTGTATCAAGGCTGCCGTCATTCTCATCAAGAACAACCGTACGGACACCGTAAGGTCCCATTTTTGCAAATTCACAGCCATAGGTCAAGCCGAGAGTTATGCCGTCATAGTCGCCGGTATATCCGTCGCAATGATAGTGACCGAAGAATGCGCCTTTAACATTTTTATTTTTCCAATCGGCAAACTGTGAGCTTGACTGTCCCGGTGCTACGGCAGTAATAGCCTTACCGGTAGCAATATCGTGATTAAGTCTGCAAACGGTTGTTCCGTCAACTGTCGCGCCGTCATCCCATATGTGACATTCTTCAAAGAGGTTACCTACCTCTTCTACGGGGACATGCTCAAAAACTACGGTCGGGACATCTCCGGTATCAAGTTTATTAAACCATTCGGCCTGTCCTTCCTTAAATCCCTTACCGTTATCAAGAGCAAAAATACCGTAAGCTATATCATCGGATGAAGACGATTTAACAGGAATATATGTATCTATCTTACCGTCCTCGTCATCGCTTTGGTCAACGGTTATGCAATGCGGATACGAGGCATAAATTTCAAGCCAATCCTCATTTTTGATACCGCAGGCATAGTCGTTATTGCCCTGACATACTGCATACGGAATTCCTGCGTCCTCAAACACGGAGAATATTGCGTCAACGGCAACTTTTACATTTTCGAGAGTTTTGTCATAGTCATCCTTAACCTCGACGCCCTCACGGAAGTTTTCGCCGTCAATGCCTACATCTCCTATCCTTGAATCTTCAACAAGGTCGCCCGTGAACATAATCAAATCAGGATTTGTCATTTCGATAGATTTTTTCAAAAATTCAATAAGCTCATATGCGGGATACCGGTCATCCTGCGTATCGGTTATTTGAAGAATGGTAAATTTTCCGTTTTTGTTAAAACGAAGCTCATTACTCTCGGCGCTGACTGCGACTGTCGAAGCAATAAACAATGCCGCGGATAAAATAACCGCAAGAAATTTTTTCATTAAAGCATCTCCGATCAGTAAAAATATAAGCACATTATAATCTATTTCATAAAAAATGTCAAATCATCTGTGTAATTTTGTCTATTTCCGTCAACAAAATATATTATATGAATATCGGAAATCAAGCGGCAAAAAATACTATTATAATGATCAACGAGGTGTGGAAATGTCTGAAATAATTTTGCCGAAGAAAATCATTTTCGGCTCAGGTTCTCTAAAAGATAACCCTTTTTCCGATTTTACAAACGCAGTTCTGATTTCCGACTGCAAAGATATTTTGCGTTTAAATTCATTTTTTACCGACGATAAATCAAAACCGACGCTTATACCGCAAATCAGTATTCTGATAAATGAAAGTACCGATAAACTAATAGAATTTGCCGCTGAAAAAATGAATTCAAATTCTTCCGACCTGCTGATTGCCGCCGGAAGTCCGTCTCTTTTTGACAAAGCTTCTGAGCTTGCGGTGGATTACTCCGCCGAGCTTTCTGTAATACCGTCCTGCGGACTTACGGATCTTCCGTTCTCCCCTCCTATGCCCCCACAGTCTGCAATACTTGTTCCGCAGCTTATCTGCACCTTAAACTCAATAGGCGTTGCATACCGTTCCGCTTCCGCTCTCGCTCTATGTATAGACGCATATATTAACAGCGAAGACGAGGTTATGTGTGAAATTATAATCAATACGGCTCAAGAAATTGAAAGAAATATGATTCCTGCGTACCGCGGTGAAATTGCATCGCTTTTCAGACTCTATTATGCGCTTTTTGTCGCCGGTATTATTGCTTACAGTTTCAAATCGGATACTCCGCTGAGAAAAGCCGTTACATTTTTCACCGAGCTTGGCACTCCCGCTTCGGGAACGGCGGCAGTTTGTCTGCCAAATGCAATCGAATTCAATAATTCGGCTCAGGATAAATGCGCCGAGCTTTCAAATAGGTTCAAAATATCTGAGCGGTCAACCGATCCGGTATGCACACTTTCGGAGTATTTACGCAGAAAATTTGCCGCAATCGGAATTCAGCGCTCTGTAAACGCTTTTTACGCCGACGAGTGGCGTTATAATTTAAAATCAGATGAATACAACGAATTAAAGCCTCTACTTGACAACTGTTTTTACGGAAGCCGCAGATTTGTAAGGCTGTGACTTGACTTTTGTGTGCGGTAAAGTTAAAATCTTTATACAGTAAAACTCTGTAACACGCATTTCGGGGTGATTTTGTATGAAGAAAGCGGCTGTTTTTATTGTAGCTTTTTGCTTAGTATTTACGCTTGCTTCCTGTTCTCGGGAGGAAGCTGTCTTTTCCGTCGATAACAGCGATAAAAGTTCTTTTATTGATTTTTATACAATAGAGAACGAGGTTTGTATCGAATGTGAGCTGAATGTTTACAGCTCCGAGGACGGGGCGAATGTCAGAATATACGCCATTGACAGCGAAGATGTCGAAATAGGTCTTTTAAAAAATGAAAAACTCACGGGAAAAACTGCGGACGGAAACGATGTTTTTACCCTTAAAAAAGGTGAAAACACTATAACCGTAATTTTTACGGGTGAATACGCCGGAATATATCAGATATCCGAGCGCAGATTGCCTCGATTTATTTATATAACGGAAGCTTAGAAAAATCCTAATAGCAAAAGCTGTCGGTTCTGTGCCAAAAGCCAGCCGACAGCTTATTTTAGTTGTTTTTAAATTCTTTGCCGTTTCTGCCGAAGCTGTACCAGCTTTGGAAGCGTGACAGTAACAGTGACGGTTTATGTTTATAATAGTTGATTCCCATACTTTTAAGGTAAAGCTCATAGAATTCAAGCCGTTTGCTGAAATCGGAATATCTGCGCTTTTTTTCGCTCGTCCAACCGACCTCTGCAACTGCCGCTATTCGCGGATAGAAGCTGTATTCAACAACATCGCCGCCGTCTATCCATTCGGTCCACAGCTCCGCTTCAACTCCGCGTATTCTCGCGTTTTTGAAGCCCGAACGCTTTTCGCTGAATCGGTACACCTTTTCCGTCGGAACAGTCGCATGCTTCATATCAAAATAAAAGCTTAGCATTGGGGACAAAATTATATCTCTTTTTTCAGACTGTTTTTTGACCGTCTGTTTGTTTTTTCCAATCCAATACTGACAGGCGATATCATTATCAAGCTCGTCGGAAAGGCAGTCATTCCACGCTATACATAATTTGCCGCGCTTTTTCAGCATCTCATTTACCCTGTTCATAAAATAAAGTTGAAGCTGTTTACCGCTTGAAATTGAATTATCTTTCATTCTTTCTTTGCATTTAGGGCAATTGTTCCAATAATCATAAAGAGCTTCGTCGCCGCCGATATGGAAATATTTACCGTCAAATAGCGGACAAATTTCATCATAAAGCTTGTCAAGGAACGCAAATGTATCTTCGCTTCCCGCGCACATAATTGATTTCATTATACCGTTTTTGCAAACTACCTCGGTAGTTCTGCCCGGACACAGTAATTCGGGATAAGCCGCCGCCATAGCGCTGCAATGTCCCGGTACATCAAGCTCGGGAATGACGGTTATGTTACGCTTCTTTGCATACTCGACAATGTCGCGTATCTCCCGGTGAGTGTAATAATAAGGTCCGTATTCGCCGCCGCCGTTTTTTTGTCCGAGTCCCTGCAAATCGGCAAACTTCCGTTTTGAACCGATTTCATTAAGCTTCGGGAAAGCCTTAGATTCAATTCTGTACCCCTGGTCGTCGGCAAGATGCCAATGAAATACATTAAGCTTTAACATTGCCATATTATCAAGCAGGCTTTTTACAACATCTGCGCCAAAGAAATGCCGCGCTTCGTCAAGCATTATACCTCTGTGTGGGTACTGCGGCTTATCCTCGATAAGAAAGCCGGAAACGGTCTTTTTGCCGTCAATCTTCTTAACCTGCATCAATATCCATTTAAGCGTAACAGCCGCATAAAAAGCGCCTGCTTCCGTAGAAGCCTTAATCTGAATTGTTCCGTTCTCGGTATAAAGGGCATAACCCTCCTCAGCTATACTTTTAGCCTTGGAAATCATTATAATTCCGTCGCTTGCATTTTCAGCGGTTTTCAGATATTGCGATAAAAAATTACCTGCAAATTCAAATTCCTTAAAGCAACGGATTTCCGTATTTTCCGATATTTCAACGCTATCGTCCTTTACCTCGTACTTTACCGGCTTTGGAATAATAGAATACTTCATAGTACCGCTCCTCTTATTGTTAAGGTTCGGTTCCCCTCACCTTATGTTCTTATCTCTTCAAGATATTCGTCATATGTTATTGACTTGTCATAGAAATGTCCCGGAGTAACATCAATAATTCTGTTAGCTATCGTCTGAACAAACTGATGGTCGTGAGAAGTAAACAACACGGATTCAGGGAATTTTATAATACCCTCGTTGAGAGAAGCTATGGATTCAAGGTCAAGATGGTTGGTCGGTTCATCAAAAATAAGTACATTCGCACCCGAAAGCATCATCTTGCAAAGCATACAACGAACTCTCTCTCCTCCCGAAAGCACCTTTGCCTGCTTCGTTGCTTCTTCGCCTGAGAACATCATTCTTCCGAGCCAGCCTCTTACATCTGTCTCAAAAACAAGGTCCGAGTACCGTCTGAGCCAATCTATAAGAGAATCTTCGCATCCGTCAAAGAATTCTGAATTGTCAGACGGAAAATAAGACTGCGAGGTTGTAACGCCCCACTTGAAGCTTCCCTCGTCCGGTTCGATTTCTCCCATAAGAATTCTGAAAAGAGTAGTCTTTGCAAGTCCGTCTGTTCCGACAAAAGCAACCTTTTCACGAGGTTTAAGCGTGAAGCTTACATTGTCGAGAACCTTGCGGTCGCCTACCGTCTTGCTTATTCCCTCCACGGTAAGAAGCTCGTTTCCTATTTCGCGGTCAGGCTTAAAGGAAACAAACGGGAATCTTCTTGATGAAACAGGCATATCTTCAAGTTCAAGATTGTCAAGCAGTTTCTTTCTGCTTGTCGCCTGCTTCGATTTCGAAGCATTTGCGCTGAACCTCGCGATAAATTCCTGAAGTTCCTTGCGTTTCTGTTCGGTTTTCTTATTCTGCTCACGCATCTGACGCTGAGCTATCTGTGTGTAATCGTACCAGAAGTCGTAGTTACCTACATACATCGTAATCTTGCCGTAATCTATATCAACGATATGCGTACAAACCTGATTCAAGAAATGTCTGTCATGTGAAACAACTATAACGGTACTGTCGAGATTTATGAGGAATTCTTCAAGCCAATTTATAGCCTCAACATCAAGGTGGTTTGTCGGTTCGTCCATAAGAAGTATGTCGGGGTTGCCGAACAATGCCTGTGCAAGCAAGACCTTAACCTTAATATCATTGTCAAGCTCGCTCATCTGAGAATAATGGAATTCATTTGTAACGCCCAAACCGTTAAGCAGGATTTCGGCGTCGCTTTCTGCGCTCCATCCGCCCATTTCGGCAAACTCTTCCTCAAGCTCACTGACCTTAATTCCGTCCTCCTCTGAAAAGTCCTCTTTCATATAAAGAGCCTCTTTCTCGTCCATCACTTCGCAAAGACGGGGGTTGCCCATAAGTACGGTTCTCATAACCGTGAATTCATCAAAAGCAAAGTGATCCTGCCTTAATACGGAAAGACGCTCGCCCGTAGTTATTATTACTTCGCCCTTATTAGGCTCTATCTCTCCTGAGAGAATTTTAAGAAAAGTTGACTTTCCTGCTCCGTTTGCTCCGATAAGTCCGTAACAATTTCCGTTTGTGAATTTAAGGTCCGCTCCCTTAAAAAGCTCTCTGCCGCCGTATTGCAGACTGACATTTACAGTGCTAATCAAAATTAAAATCTCCTTTGTTTTATCGCTTTTTAAATTGCATTATAAAGGCGTAAACCTTTGATTTGAACCAATAATAGGATTTTCTCAAAAATCTTATTACAGGCAGCAACGATACATATAATCGATATTTCCTGCTGTCTACGCTGTATTTTCTGCCATTTCGCGTAATTTCAGAAAGTACGCCTATTATCTGGTCGTGTCTGATATTGTATTCATTAGTCCATTGATTATCGCCGCGCATTACATAAGTGCCATCGCTATCGTTGGTATAAATAACTCTATGCAAAACATACCTACCGTCATCGCGCTGATAAAATGGCACATCGCCTTTTTTCAGCTTTTCGGGAGGTTTAATGAGAGTTACCGTATCTCTGCGGTCGCGTAAAGTCGGCAGCATACTCGTTCCTGATGAAATGAACGACACTTCTCCGTCATTTTCCAGAGTTTCGCGTATAATGGGCGCGATATCGTCAAGGCTTACCCGCTTATTCAAGTAAATCTGCTCCCTTTAATTTTTCGATAAATTCATTGACATCATCTGAAATTTCTTCCTCAGAAACGCTACATTCCGCCGCAAGAGCCGATATAATCTCATCAGCTTCCGCTCCTTTTTCGAGCATATTCCAGATATAAGTTCCGGTCTCGTTAACGGTTATAAGTCCTGTAAAATTTATTCCGCCCATTGCAACAACTATACTGTTGCTTCCGACCTTTCTAAGACGGTATCCTTCTTTTATTTTCATTTTTAACAAATCCTTTCGCAGTAATTAAAGTCAGCTTACTTGGCTGCTGCAACGGTATCGGTAATTCTAATTTTTCCGCTGTCTATACGAATTTCACGGTTGCAGACCTTTAATGCAGCCGGCTTATGAGTAACGATTATGCAGGTTCGATTTTTAAGCTCGCGCAGATTTTTAAGCAAATCATGCTCAGTTTGTTCATCGAGCGCAGATGTCGCTTCATCAAGCAAAAGTATCGGCGCACCGTACAAAAGCGCACGCGCTATCGCAATTCTCTGTATTTGTCCCTCGGAAAGACCGAGTCCCCTTTCACCGACCTTTGTTTCAAGTCCCTCGGGAAGCTGTGATACGAACTCCTCCGCACAGCTAAGTCTGAGAGCCTCGTGTATCTCGTCGTCCGTCTTGTCCGAACACATAAAGGTAATATTCTCTCTCAATGTACCGGAAAGCAGCATATTACCCTGCGGAACATATGAAAATAAATTTCTTGTATCCTTATCCGCAATCCTCACACCGTCTTCGGTGACGATTTCGACAGTTCCCTCTGTCGGATAAATAACTCCGAGTATAAGTTTGAGCATAGTGCTTTTTCCAATACCCGAAATTCCCGTTACCGCCGCAAAATCGCCCTTATTTATGCGGACATCGGCATTATCAAAAACAAAGTCGCGGTTATATTTAAAAGTTACATTATTAAAATCTATACTTTTCAGCTTAGAATAGTATTCATCAACATCGCCGATATCGTTATGAATATCAAGTTCATCGCCGTAATTTTCTATTTCCATAATTCGTTCTGCCGAAGCTATTATTCCGTAAAACTGCGGAAGCACACCGGCAAGCGATGCAAGCGGAGACTGAATTTGTGAAACAAGCTGTAAAATCGCCGTCATTTCACCTATATCAAGAGCGCCCTGATAAACGCGGTAACCGCCCAAAATCATCGCAAAAAGATATCCGAGGCTGTAAGCCATCTGCATACCGCTGTTTGCGAATATACTGATAGTTGCCCGTTTAATTCTGATTTTATAATTATTCTCTTGAAGGTCCTGAGCTTTTTGGGCAACCTGCTTGTATGCATTAAAGACCTTGACAACAAGCACATTTGATATACATTCCTGGAAAAAAGAGCGAACCTTTCCGTCCGCGTCCTGCGCTTGCTTATGAATATCCTTAAAATAATTACGGAAAAATTTTGCAACTCCGGCAATTAAAATTCCGCCGACCAAAAATATTACGGCAAAAAGCGGATCCATTGTTATAAGTATTACTACAGAAGACAAAAGTTTTGTAAAAAGCGTTACCAAACTCGGAATAAGTCCCGTAACACCGTTACAAATTGTTTGCACATCGTTTGTCAGACGGTTCAACAAATCTCCACTGTGATGCATAGATAAGCGAGAGTAATCCTTGTGCATTATACTGTTAAAAATGCGGGTGCGAATTTTAATTTCAATCTTTGCCCTTGCGCGTTCATACAAATTATTTCCCGCTATTTTCAGAACAATCTGCAAAATCACGAGGAAAAGAAGTATTAACGCTCCCCTTTTGAGCAAGTGCAAATCCTGATTCGCCGCGCCGTTAACTACATCCTTTGAACCGTATGTCGTAAGAACGCCGAAATATGCAAGTCCGGCGCATAAGACAGCATAAATTATTACGGACAGCCAGCTTCCCTTGGAAACTCTGATTATCCATTTTACAGCGTCCATATCCTTTAAATTATTCTTTTTTTCTCTAAGGCTTTTCAGCTTCAAGAGGATCCGTCCTTTTATCTGCTCATTGTTTTGTATGACAGCTCGGCAGCTTCAATTTTCGTATTGCATTTTAATTTATATATCGGTATTTCTCCGAGTAATTCATCTAAAAAATCACACATCATAACCGTTCTTTCGGCGCTTGTCGGACGAACAGTTTGAGATATGAGCAATGGCACGGCGGCATCAATATCCATTCGCTCGATTGAATTATCGGCACTCTGCTCAATTATACAAATTCCTTTTAACTGAGCGGAAGTGTTGACATTTATATCATTTTTGCCGCTGAAAGGTGTGCCAAAAGCAATATATTTGCCGTCAATTTTTCTGAATACGGTTTTGTCATCATTGATAATAAAGGCGTCAAGCGGTAATTTTAACCATAAAGAAGTATGAGTTGATTTTCCGGTTCCGCACGGAGCGGTAAACGAATATGCCATACCGTCGACTACAACTGTTGATGAGTGAAGATAAAATCCATTATATTCAAGTAATTTTGAATGAAATGCCGAGCCTACCCAAAGGTATTCAAGTGAAGCTTTGCTCACTTTTCCCTTATAAAATTCATATTGCTCCTCAATCACGCTGTCTTTTACGCCGATTTTAAAATCAGGCTCAGCGTCAACAATGTACTTTTCGCTTCGCTGTTTTAAAACCTCGTATTTCGGCTCGTATAACACATTGAGCCCGGCAATTCTGTAAACCGGCATTAAATCACCACATATAAATCAAATTTGCTTTTAACCTAAATTCGGCAGGCAACCGCATAAGATTGCCTGCCGAAATCAGATTATATTTTGTTTAGCCAACAATGAGATCTTCGCCAACATTACCAGACGCAACAATAGCTGAGGTTGTAGTTGTAACCTTATCCGAATCGCTGCCTGCGCCGGCAGAAGCTGCGCCTGCTGTGATTTCCTCAATAATGTCGAATTTCTCAATGTCCATTTCAGGTCTTATGTACTTCATTTTTTTCACCTCTTATTAAAATTAACATAGGAAGCAGGGTAAATAAGGCAATCAAGTCCTAAAACCATAACCCACTCCCACGCTAACTATTGGAAATATTGTAACATCAGCAAATAAATTTGTCAATACATTTAAGCAAAAAAATCAGGGACTTGCACAAAAGTACAAGTCCCTGAAAATTATTCAGAATAGTTTATAAGCTGCTTTTTAAAAGCATCAATATACTACCTCTACATCAATGGATTCATTGACATTGTAGAATGATGTGTTGCGAAGTCGAATTCTTATATCAAGATGAACATCGCCTACCGGTCCGAATACATGATTTATTGTCCATGTTCTCGTTCCGTCCTCATTATCTACATAAGGTGTGTAGTCTGTTGCATAGGTGTATGTGCCGCCGTCCTGTACGAACTGAATCTTCCATACATCCTGCGTTGTGACTACCTTCATCTCATTTTTGCCCTTATATACTCTGTCCTTATATCCCTCTTCCGAGTATGCTCCCGGTATGTCGAGTGATATGAAGTTAGGATCTTTAAGTGCGTCATATGAGAATGTTGCTGTCTGATTTGCAACTGCTGTTCCGTAAAGTGCAGATACTGTGTATGAGTTTGCTGCGCCTGATGCTGCTACTTCAATCTCCCAATTCTCGTTGCCGTTTTCAGCAGTTGTTATTGTTGCGTCTGTACGGTTGTAGGTAAGAGAAGATTCGCTGTTTGCAAGACGAAGAGCTGTAGGTGTACCTGTTACTTCTACATTTACGGTTACGCTTGTGTCGCCGCGGTTTGCTACTGTTGCGCTTACTACGCTGTTCTCTGCAAGTGCTGCCTTTGCGTCTACAAGAGCTGCGTTTGCTGAGTCAACTGTTGCCTGCTCATCAGCCGAGAGGTCGCGTGCCAATGATTTTGCTGCATTGTATGCGTCCTCATATGCTGACCATGAATCTGCTGTGTAAAGAGCCTTGCCTGATTCAAGCTCCTCATATGCTGTGATTGAATTGTCAAGCTCTGTGTAATCTGCAAGATCTGCTGCTGCACTTACAACCTCA
>JAQXHF010000108.1 GCA_029007095.1 Clostridia bacterium
AGCTGCAACACCGATTGAACGAGCGTCGGAAGCGGAAAGCTCAACCTGAGTTTTGCCGCGTACAGGTCCGAGAATCGAAACTGCGGGGAAGCTTCCTTTCGGTCCGATTACCTGAACTCTCTCCTCACAGGCATACTGTCCCGGCTGTGAAAGATCCTTCTTTTTAGTAAGCTCATATCCTGCTCCGAAAAGAGTTTCAAGAGCTTCTGTGGTTACATGAATATGACGGGCAGATGTTTCTACCAATACTTCTTTTGCCATTATATTGACCTCCGTTTATGTTATGAATTTTTACAAAAGTATTCAATAAAGTAATTATATGACAAATTATTACTCTTTGCAACATAAATTTATAATATTTTTTGATGTCTTATTATATTTAAAATTAGCTATTGATTTTAAGACGAAAATATATTAAACTACTATTTATATCATATTAAGTGACGGGTGCTTTATGAAAAAGAAAAAATTAAATCCTATACCGCCGCTGCCTAAATCCCATCAGTATTTATGGTGGTTTTGCCGCGGAGCGCTTTTTGTTTGGGGAGCGGTTATGCTGTTCTCCGGATACACAACCGAGTTCCTTGAAGCAATATTTGCAATTATTTTTACGCATCTCTGGGATTTGTTTCAGCTTCTCGGAGGAAAAACATTTATAACAAGGTTGCCGTACAGGGTTCAGACGATGCTGAATGTCTTGCTTTGTTTCGGCGTAGTTGTGGGAACTACGGTAAATAAATTTACATCTTTTGAGCATATTGATATACCGGAGCATTTTCTTTCCGGATACATTGCGACTGCCGGCAGTTATGAGCTTGCGGTTATAATTCAGGGTAAGCAGACTAAATATAAAAAGCTCAGTCCCGCGCTTGCGGCTATGTTTTCTCTCGCTTTCGGTGTAATGCTTCTGACAGGCTGGGAATTCTATGAGTTCACTATGGACAGATTGTACGGACTCGATTTGCAGAGATCGTATTTTAATACCGAAGCGGGACTTATTGACACGATGACGGATTTGATTGTCGGTGCTTCGGGTTCGCTTATCGGAATGTTCATAACCGCATTTTCCAAAAAGAGTAAGGAGAAAAAGAGTAATGGGAACTAAAACAGTAAGGGCTATTTCTGTTGTGCTTGCGGTGCTTATGGCAGGAAGTGCGTTCTTTGGCGTGATATCGGCGCTCATACATTGATTTGCTAATCAAAATTTTCAGACAAAATAATGGCTTGTAACGGTTTAAATTACCTTTACAAGCCATTTTGCGTTGTATATTTATTTTATTTCGTAAGCGCCTTCGGCGTGATCGGTGCGATTTTTGTATTTACCGTTGGTGAAGTCGGGGAAATCAACAGACTTTCCGCTTCTGAGCGATTCCTCACTCAATGCAGAAACGACCATCCATGTCACAGCGTCATAAACATCTATCGGAGGCAGAGTGCCGCTCTTAACACAGTCTATCCATGCTCTGAGAACAAACCAGTCCATTCCGCCGTGTCCTGCCGACAACATTTCCTCGGTTGTGTTTTTCCATATTTCCGGCAAATATTCGTCGTCGTATTTTTTCTCTGCAATCAGCTTGTCGATATGCGTATGGTCGCTGTTGTCCGGCTTTTCGCCGTCTACAACGAGCATATCTCTTTCTTCTTCATACATTCCGCGTGTACCTCTGACTGTGAAGCCTCTCGTATAGCTTTGCGGAAGCGTTGTATCAAGAGTAAGTTCGACAAGTTCACCGCGCTCTGTTTTGAGGAAAGTTTTTACAATATCAGCCTGAGCGAAGCTCTTGCCGAGCAATTCTTCATGAAGGTCCTCGTGACGGTCAACATAGTCAGCCATTCCGTGAGACTCAGAGCAGAGAGAGTAGAGTGAAACGAAGCGGTTACCTCTGTTTATATCGAGAATCTTTGCGATAGGGCCAAGCTCGTGAGTCGGATAGTTTTCTTTGTTTTCATTGAGATAATGCTTTAATCTGTAATGGCGGTTTTTAGTTCCGTATGCGACTTCGTCTCTAAGATCGTGAGAGTAACAGCCTGAGCAGAACACAACCTTGCCGAAAAGACCTTTTCGTACCATATTGTGAACAACCATTTCGTTTTCACCGTAACAACAGTTCTCCATAAACATAAGGGGTACTCCGGTTTTTTCATATGTATCAACCAATTTACGGCAAATATCAATGCTTGCTGCGCCGCCAACCTCTATTGCGGGGATAACTCCTTTTTCCATTGCTTCAATGGCGATTTCTATGTGAGTTTCCCAGCTTGTTGCAATATATACGCTGTCAAGCTCTGGCATAGATAAAATTTCTTTATAATCAAGAGTGCAGAAAGGCTTTTCTCTGCCGCTGTTTACAACATCTTCGGCAGATTTTTTAACTCTGTCCTCATAAACATCACAAATACCGATGATATTGACATCTTCCATCTTGCAGATATTGCACGACAGCATACTCGAACCGCGGCAGCCAAGACCGATAACGGCAACATTAATTTTTTCTTTCATAGTTATACGACCTTTTTGATAATTTTAGCTAATAATAACACACATAAACTTTTAAGTCAACTGTATTTTCTGCGTATTGCATTTTTTTGATATTATGATATAATTTACTTGATTAACTTAAAGGCGGTGTCTCCGATGGAATATAAAATGATTTTTTGCAAGGGCTGCGGTAAAGAGATGCCGCTCGGCCTGAGTCTTTGTCCTCATTGCGGCAGAAAAAATGATCTTAAAGCCTGTGAAAGCTGTGGCAATCCTGTTCCCGTCAAAGCCGGCAGATGCAGCGTTTGCGGAGCTAAAAACAGCAAAGGCGCAAAAGTCCCGGTTATTGTTACGGTGTTGGTCGTAGCAATAGCGGCTTTGGCTGCGCTCGTAATTACGAAAAACGAAGAAATTATTGATATTATTAAGCAGATAATATTATGATTTTTAATATTATTTCACATAAAATTAGGTGGTGCTTTCTTGAAAAAACAAGGACTGAAAAAGCAATGGATTGAAGTTTTTTTATTTGCATTTGTATTTGTTTGCATATTAGTTGCAACATGCAGCATTTTTCCAAAGGCGGACGAGCATATTTTTAGCGTTAGTATGAATTTCGATTTTGCGTCGATTATGTCATACGCGCTGAACTACGGCAATGGAAGATTGATCGGTAATTTGATATGTATTTTCTTTTCGTTCCTCTATCAATATAAATTCATCTTTGTGAGTTTGACTGTTACGGTAATATCTATATGTGTTTATAAGTTGTTTTTTAAAGATAAGCCGTCTCTTATAATTCCGATAACATTTTTAGTTATTTTTCCTGCCGAATCAATGTATAATTCTTTGATTTTGGATTTTCCGTCATTTACTAATTATGTTGTTCCGGCGGCGTTTATTTCCGCGGCTTTACTTGCAATAAAAAACTATAAATCTACCGGAAGAAAAGTATTCAATATACTGATAATCTCTATCAGTACAATTTTGTCATGCTTGTTTAGTGAAAACACTACTGTAATTGTTGTGTTATTATCATTGTCAATTTTGATTCTCGGTTGGATACAGAATAAAAAAATAAGTGTTGAAAAAGTATTCTTTTTTGTATCGTCCCTGATAGGCAGTATGGTAATGATACTGATACCTGTGTGTACCGGTACATCAGAAAAGCTATCATCATATCATGCTGTAACATTTTCAATATCGGATATATTTGGCAATACAATGTTATCGACAGATATAATAAATGATTTCGTTTTGATATTTTTTATAATTTCTTTTTGTATAAGTTACATTACAATTAAGAGCAGAAAATTAAATTCACTTGATTGGACTTGCATTTCTGTAATGTTCTTGTATATTGTTTATTCGCTTTTGTTTTCTGATTTTGAAGTTCTTGCATACAGTAGATTTATAACTTTGATGTTTACTGTTATTTATTTATTTGCAGCATCATATTTGATTTTTAAAATTTCAGACAAGAGGATTCGTTATGGCTCGATATCGTTGGTTATTCTTGCGGTATTGTCAGCCGCAGAAATGGTTGTTATCAATATATTGTTCCATAGAACTTTTTATATTACATATTATCTGTTGTTAATTCTTGCAATGTTTTTAATCAGCGAAATTATGTCAAACGATAATATTGTTTCAGATGTAAAGATGTCTAAACGGGCAATAACAGTAACCGCAATGTGTTTCTTTATAATATTTTCATCATTACAATGTGTGAGTACATTTAAAAAATTTGACGATTATGTTATAGCGAATGAAAACATAAAAAATTCAACATCGCAAACATTTGAGGAAAAGTTTGGCAGCGGAGGATTTAGTATAGAAATATTTACCGACGCGATAGAAAATAAAGCTTACTATGATCCTTCTGAGAGTGTCCTTTGGCCGAGAGACGGCTGGCTCGAATGTTTGAAATGATTATAGAAATTGTATTTTTCTTCGTCAAATATTGACAAACAAATATAATGGGTGTAAAATTAGTCAAACGATCTTTAAGAGCGGTACAGAGATGCCGACAAGATTAAAAACTGCCGAAATACGGTAAATTATACAGAGTTTTTATGTCTTGTCAGCTTGTGCCGGCAAGACTTTTTTGTTGGCGCCGTGAATTTTCGGCGCGAGGTCACAAAGACAGCCTGAGGTGCTTTTCATAATGAATAAACAAATTATGGATGAAATAACCTTGAAAAGAACGGTTATGAGAATTTCCCACGAAATTGTCGAAAAAAACAAGGATATTGATAATATTGTACTTGTAGGAGTAAAACGCAGGGGAGTAACCCTTGCCAAAATGATTCGGGACAACATCTGTAAAATCGAGAAGACCGAGCTTCCTTGCGAAAGTCTGGATATACATTTTTACCGTGACGATTTATCAAGGCAGACGGATATGCCGATTTATGATCCTTCTGAAAAAATAGATGTTACAGGTAAAAATATTATAATCGTTGATGATGTGCTTTACACCGGAAGAACGGTAAGAGCTGCGATAGAGGCTGTTTTTTCAATGGGAAGACCTGCAAAAATTCAGCTTGCGATTCTGATTGACCGGGGACACAGAGAACTGCCTTTAAGAGCGGATTATGTAGGTAAAAGCATACCGACTTCAAGGAAAGAAACTATTTCCGTCAAGGTAGCTGAATTCGACGGTGAAACAGGAGTCGAACTTATAGGATAAGCATATGAGCGCAATGCGCTGATATAAAAGTAAAAATTTGAAGGGATGATTTCAAATGGCAAAAAAATCAAAAAAGCCAAAGGTTGTCGTTGGTGACGAAGGCATTTACGACGCAAGAGCCCTTGGCGTGCCGAGAATGCTCGTTTTGGGAGTTCAGCACACCTTCGCAATGTTCGGAGCAACGGTGCTTGTTCCGCTTCTTACAGGATTGGATGTTGCTACGACTTTGCTTATGGCAGGTCTTGGTACTCTTTTCTTCCACCTCGTTACAAAGGGTAAGGTTCCCGCTTTCCTCGGTTCGTCTTTCGCTTTCCTCGGCGGATATGCCGCAGTAGCTCCGAAGCTTGCAGACGCTTCCGGAGATGCAACAATAGCAAATAAGGAATTGCTGCCGTATGCTTGTTTAGGCGTTGCCTGTGCGGGCTTGGTTTATCTGATTTTTGCCTTGCTTATAAAGCTTGTCGGAATTGAGAAGGTAATGAAGTTCTTCCCTCCGGTTGTTACAGGCCCTATCATTATTTCAATCGGACTCAGCCTTGCCGGTTCTGCGGTAAGTAATTGCAAAGCCTGCTGGCCGCTCGCTCTCATCGCGCTTGCAATAGTTATCATCTTCAATATTTGGGGTAAGGGAATGTCTAAGATTATTCCTATTCTCCTCGGTGTTGTCGGCGCTTATGTAATTGCTGTAATCGCCGGTAACGGATTTGGTTACGAGCCGATGGCTGTTGATTTCTCAAATGTTAAGGCAATACTTCACAATATCGCAAACGGCCATATTTACGGAGAGGACGGATTGTTCTTTATTCCTATCGTTAAGAATTCCACCGTACTTGGCGTTGATTTCTCAAACAAATCTCTTATCGTAAGCTCGATAATTGCTATCGTTCCTATTGCTCTTGCTACAATGATGGAGCATATCGGTGATATTTCAGCTATCGGTGCAACCTGCGGCAAGAATTATATTGCTGATCCCGGACTTCACAGAACTCTCGTCGGTGACGGTGTTGCAACAACTATTGCTTCACTTTTCGGAGGACCTGCAAACACAACCTATGGTGAAAACACCGGTGTTCTTGCACTTTCAAAGGTTTACGATCCCAGAGTTATCAGAATAGCTGCTTGCTTTGCGGTAGGCATTTCATTCTTCCCGATTGTTTCTGCCGTAATCAGCTCAATTCCCACAGCGATTATCGGTGGTATCTCGTTCATACTTTACGGTATGATTTCAGGTATCGGCGTCAGAAATGTTGTTGAAAACAAGGTTGACTTTACAAAGAGCCGTAACCTTATAGTTGCCGCAGTAATCCTTGTTTGCGCTCTCGGTATCGGCAGCGACGGCATAAAGTTTACTATCGGCAAGGTTACATTGACTTTCACAGCTCTTGCAGTTGCAGCGATTGCAGGCATATTGCTCAACGCCATTCTTCCCGGCAACAACTACAAGTTTAATGCTGAGAAGTATGATAACGCAAAGGCTTCAAAAGATGAAGTCAGAGTAGAAGTTGAAGAATAAAATACCGTAATATGAAAATCAGGGTAATCTTTACTTCATATTTGCAAAAGTAAACACTTCATTATAAAAGCAAAACAAACCACCCGAAAAAGAATTTTCGTTCTTCTTCGGGTGGATTTTATCTTATAGCGTAATAAGCAGGGATTTTTTATTTAATGTTTGATTTATTTAAGAATCAGAGCTATAACGGCTGCGGCAAATGCCGAAACAGCAACAGGAATTGAAATTGTAAGCGCGAGCTTTTTTTGCTTAGCTTTGGTTTTAGGCGATTTTAAGAGCTGAGCCTGCTGAGAGCCTGTATTGACATCATAATTATATAAAGTCATCAGAAGCTTGTCCGCGCATACGGCGATGAATTCATCGTTTGTTTCGCCCTCCTCGGCATAAACTTTTATAAGCTTAGTTCCGGCAGAATTAGCAATCGCTATGCAAACAAAGCGTTCGTCGTTATCGTCGGTACAAACATCAGAAAACATAATACCGAGATCAGCCTTTTGCTTTTCCATAATATGACGCGCTATTGAGTCGGGAGTGCCGTTTGAACTTTCGGACGAAACAGAGTCGTCAATTACAATACAGGAATCAAATTTCTCTTTGTTGACGATATTTGATTTTATGTACTCCGCAGGTCTTGTGTTTGCAAATGCGATTTTAGTTGAATCGTGGATGAGCTTTTTAACCGTTCTTGCGAGGATAGCCTTATGACGGTAATCCATAGCAACTGCGACCTTTTCCGAGTCTGCGATATTGGCAAGATAGTCGAAAAGTGAGCCGAAAACTACCTCGTGAGCCTTAGGAGCGTCAATAGGCAGATAAATTATATGCTGACCGCCTGAGGTTATAGCGAAACCGCAGTGAACATAGCTTGAAGTGGGCAGTAATTCGGACGAAACGGGGAAAGAAGTGTTTGCAGTAAAGTTTGCCTCTTTCATCTTTCTGCCGGTAAGAGCTTTGACAACTTTTTCATTCTGTTCGGTTTCAGCTCCGAGGGCGCTCAGAAGCATACGCTTTGTTGCGTTATACATATTGCTCTGAACGGCAACGATAACTATGTCGGCGGCATTCAGACTTTGTGATATTGCAACCAACATTCTCTTTTGCGATGAAAAATCAATAAAATCACTGCAAGAGCGGAAGAAACTGCGGACACAGTTATAAATACATTTTTTTCCTGCCTGTGCAGAGGCAGATTCACTGTCGCACAGTGAAAATAACTTAATTTCCATTATTATTACCTCTCATTTAACATGATATTGTTCCGCATTTTTAAAGGGGTTTGTTTCACCTTTTTCGTCGTACCATGCCTGCGGGAATTTCTGATTCTCGTTGACCTTAGCCTTTGATACATCAACTGTTTCACTTTCTCCGTCGCGAACAAGCCTTGCCATAAGAACAAACCGTGCGTCATCAAAAGCTGTGTCGCAGGTAGAAAGAGTGAGAATTTTATCATCGGGATTTATATCAACCGCTTCGTTGATAAAATAAGAACGGGTTTTGACATCTGATATAAAATCGTTAAAGCTTGCGTCACTCGGAAAATTTGTCGTAAGGTAGGGGAAGGCGTATCCGTTATCGTCTTCGGGTTGGCTGTTGATGATAAAAGCGGCAAATACTTTCCAAGTATAATTTTTGTAAATCGTATTGAACCTTATGGTCGGGAACAGCTTGTAATTTTCTATGTCGCTGTAAAGACTGAGCGAGCCGAGCTGTGATCCGTCGCGCATATTGTGACCGTAAATTATCGTGTTGTCGTCGAAATCCTTGATATCGTTTCGGTAGTCAACAAATAGTGTACCGTAACGCGTGTTTTCTCCCTTGAAGCCTGTTGTCAGGTATTTACTGTTGTCGGTAGTCTGAACTATATTAAGACCGCCTTCGTCGATAGCGTCGATATAGAGCTTGCCCACGAAGTCCGGATTAACATTCAACAGAGCGATATATTTAGACTGTACGGCGTCCTCGCTGCCATCGTACTGTGAAGTTTCGGAGTTGCTTTCGTCAATATCGCCGGCGCCATTGTTGTTCCTGTTGTTGTACGGTTCTATTATATATGATTTTATCAGAAAAATCGCGCAAACAATGACGGCTATTATCGAAAGTCCTAAAATAATTCTTCTTGCGAGAACGGCGGCAGATTTTTTGATTTCTTTTTTATTTACCATTTTGGCAAGGCTCCTTTATTTTTTTGCGGCGGAATGATTTAAAAGGGTTAAACCTGCGGCTGTGCTGAGCGGCATTGGGCTCCGAAGAAAACAGAGAGCTTATTTCTCCGTCGGGATTTCCGTCCGGTGCTTTTTCGGAATTTTCATCGGAGAAAACAACTTTTGTATTTGTGTTATATCCTCGGTTGACGGAGCTTGAAAATCCGTCGGACTGAGGTCTTTCTTCGCTTGAATTGTCAAATTCAAAGCTGTCAAAGCGATAGTCCGAAATATAAGAACGGGTAAAGTCAGAATCGCTCTCTGTTTCGGATTCGGTATTATCCGTGTTTGGTGTAACGGGAGCTTCTTCGATTTCGCTTTCGTTGCTTTCGTGAGAGTCGTCTGTTTCTTCGTCACCGGTTTCCTTGACAGAATCAAGAGAAATATCCCTGAAAGATACGCTGTCGCGGTCAAACTCACTCTGCGCCGTATCAAACTGAGAAGAAAAATCCTGAGAAACCTCCGGGGTTTTCAGCTCGTTAGGATTATTTGCCGCGGCAGGCTCATAAAAATATCCGCTGTATTCTATCGGGCGCTGTTTGTGAAAAAGTCCTTTTTTCTGCCTTGGGCGCAAATCTTCGGCGAGAATGTCTTCGTCCGAGTCAAGCGCCTCATACTTAGATTTAAGCGCCGAAAGACTCTCTCCCTCGGTGTATTTATCAATATCATCATTTTTCATAATCTCTTCCGCCATCATTTGGTTCAAAAGCTCGTCAGAGTCTAACTGTTCTTTTTTATTCATATTGTCCGACATAATTCTTCCACCTTTCATAGCGAAGTTGATTTTTGTTTATTTGGTTGAAGCCTTCCATGAACGCGAGTTGGCGTATGGATTTGTTTTTCCCTTAACATCGTACCAAACCTGAGGACGACGGTAATTTGCATTGTTTTTTGCGACTGAAACATCGACATTTTCACTTTCTCCGTCGCGAAGAAGTCTGCCTATAACAACAAGACGGGAATCGACATCCTTACCGCACTGGTGGTCGTAGGTATGATTACAGGTGGAGAGTGTGATTATTTTATCGGTTTCTTTCAAATCAACGGCAGTTGTGTAAAGTGCGCGCTGATTAAGCTGCTCAATATAGCCTTTGAAATTTGATTGGCTCATATTCGGCTCAATGTAGTTGAAAATATATCCGCCGTCGTCCTTGGCTTTTACCGTCGAGTAAAATGCGGTGTAAACAAGGAAGGTATATTCACCGTACAGGGTTGAATATTTGATTACCGGGTGAAGTCTGTACCATTCGATATCTTCGTAACGGTTGACATCGTAGAAATGCGTTCCCGACGGCATATTATGACCGTAAATAACCGTATTTCGGCTCAACTCATTTTTCTTACAGCGGTAGTCTGCATATGTAGTTCCGTATTTTGTGTATATTCCGTAGAAATTGTACCTTAAATATCGGTTGTTATCCTTAGACTGAACAACAGGCGTATTTATGTTAGTATCAGGAACATAAAGCCAGCCTACTACATCATTGTTAGCGGCGTAAACTTTGTTAAGTTCGGAAAGTATGTTGCCCGGATATTCAATACTACCGTAATTTGCGTTAAGCGCGGCAAATTCGTTGTAGATGTCGGATTCGCCGTTATCAGCTGTCGAAGACGAAGAAGTGTAAACGGATTTTTTATATTTACCGACGCAGAATCCCGAAAGAGTACCGCAGGCGGCAATCGCAATTATCATTACCGCACATAAGGCGACGAAAAGGGGGTTTTTCTTTTTTGCGCTTTTTGAACCGCTTTCTGTTTCGTTTGCAGCGCTTTCCTCCTGTATATCGACCTCGGCGCTTTCCTCGTCATCTTTATATTTATCGTAAACGCTTTCCGCTTCGGCAGTATCCGAAATATTTGAATCGTCGCTTAACGGTGCGCTTTCGATGCTGTCAAAGCTGTCGAAACTGTCAAAATCAGGAAAATCACCAAACGGATCGTCGGAATACCCCGGAGTATATTCATTTTTGTTGTTACCGTCAGCCATTGTTTCACCCCTGAATAGTTTTATTTATATACATTCTCGCCATATTCAGCGCATTTGAAGCGTTAACATAGCGGTTATAATCTCTGTCGCGGCGATTTGTGCGAAGCTCCTTAACCCATACGCGGTCTTTGTCGGCAAGAGCAATGTAGCTGAGTCCGACAGGCTTTTCGGTGGAGTCGCTGTCGGGGCCTGCTATTCCCGTTACCGCGACGGCAATATCCGCTCCGCTTAATTTCAGCGCGCCCTTAGCCATTTGCTCCGCAACGGGTTTGCTCACCGCACCGTATTCTTTTAAATCAGCCTCGCTTACGCCGAGAATTTTGTGCTTAATTGAATTTGCATAGGTCACAAACCCACATTCAAAAACAGAAGAAGCGCCGGGAATATCGGTTATTCTTTTGGATATCATTCCGGCCGTGCAGGACTCTGCCGTTACAATTTTCATATTGTTTTCTTTAAGAAGCTCAACAACAGCTTCCTCAATGCAGTTGTAATCTATGCCGTAAATATAGTCTCCGAGTCTTTTGCCGATTTCATCGAGCATCGGTTTGCAGAGATTTTCGGCTTCTTCCTCGGTTTCGGCCATTGCAGTAACTCTGAGCAGAGCCTCGCCGTCCTTGGCGTATGGAGCTACTGTCGGATTCTGACTGTCGAGAAGATCCGTGACAAGCTCGCTCATTGCGGATTCGCCTATACCAAAGGTGCGGACATTATGCGAGATGATTGTTTTATCAGAAAATTGTTTAAGATACGGTACCGCACATTCAAGAAACATCGGTTTCAGCTCTCTCGGCGGACCGGGGAGAAGGAGTATATGAGTGCCGTCCTTTTCCATAGCAAGTCCCGGAGCTGTTCCGTTGTTGTTTGGGAAAATAACGCAGTCTTCCGGCAGCATAGCCTGCTTTGCGTTGATTTCAGCCATAACGCTGCCCTTAGCGGCAAAATATTCTTTTATTTTGTCAAGGCTCGGTTCGTGCAGCTTCATCTCTTTGCCGAAAAATTCACAGCTGACTTCTTTAGTAAGGTCGTCGGGAGTAGGTCCCAATCCACCCGAAAGAATTATTATGTCGCTGCGTTCAGCGGCTTCTTTGAGAAGAGAGAGAAGTCTGTCGCGGTTATCTCCGACTGTGCATTGATGCATAACCGATATACCCATTTTAGCAAGTTCCTTTGAAAGAAACTGCGCGTCTGTATTAAGAATATCGCCGAGCAGCAATTCCGTGCCGACGCTGATAAGCTCGCAAGTTGCCAATTTAATCACCTGTTGTTATAGAAATCTTTTTTGTGCCGTCAAGAGCTTCTTTTACGAGAGAGTCAATATCCAATACATTTTCGGCGGCTTCTACATCGTGAAGCTTGGGCCTTGTCCTCGGATGCTTCGGAGTGAATACCGTGCAGCAGTCCTCATAGGGCAGGATAGAAATGTCAAAAGTGCCGATTTTTCTTGAAATTTCGATTACCTCGTCCTTGTCCATTCCGATGAGCGGACGGAAAACGGGGAGCGATTCGACGACAGCTTCGGTACAACCGATTGCCTGCATTGTCTGACTGGCAACCTGACCTACGCTTTCACCGGTTATAAGCGCGCCGCAGTTTCTTTCTTTTGCGATTGCTTCGCTGCAACGCATCATAAATCTACGCATAATTATAGTGAAAAGTTCCTCAGGACACTTGTCCTTAATTTCCTCCTGAATATGAGTGAAAGGAACTACAAGAAGCAGAATATCTCCGCTGTATTTTGAAACTTGCCTGAGAAGCGAGTGAACCTTCATTTCGGCGCGCTGACTTGTATAGGGCGGTGAAGCGAAGTGAATAGCGCAAAGTTGAAGTCCGCGCTTAGACATCATCCAGCCTGCAACGGGACTGTCGATTCCTCCCGAAACGAGCAGAGCGGCATTTCCTGCCGTACCGACAGGCATACCTCCCGCGCCCTTGACCTGATTGCCGTGTATATACGCATAGTTGTCTCGAATTTCTACTGTCACCGTCAGGTCGGGATTATGAACATCAACCTTTAAGTGATGAAATTTCGATAGAATTTCTCCGCCGACCTCTCTGCAAATTTCCGGAGATTTTAGCGGGAATTTCTTGTCCGAGCGCTTCGCCTCAACCTTGAAGGTCTTTGCAATCATCAGTTCATCTTTAAGATATTCGCAGGCGGCGGGAAGTATGACGCTCATATCCTTTTCAACGGCCGCGCATCGCGATATGCCGGCGATGCCGAAAATCAGCTTCAATCTGCGGAAAGCCTCATTAAGGTCTACATTTTCGTCAAGCGGTTCAAGAATTATTGTTGACTGTGACGAGGTGTAGCGGATTTTACCGAGGTCGTGAAGCCTGAATTTCATATTTTTTATGAGCTGATTTTCAAATGTGTGACGGTTAAGACCTTTTAAGGCAAGTTCACCGTTTTTCAGCAATATTATTTCCTTCATTTTATCTTAAACTCCGATTTTATTTCATTTTTTTCATATTTTTCTGTGCGCTTGCCAATCCTGTAAGCAGATAATCAAGCTCCTGCTTGGTGGTAAAGCGAGATATGCTTATCCTGATTGCGCTGTTAATTCTGTCGTCGCTGAGTCCCATAGCTTTCAGCACTCGGCTTTTGCGTCCCTTAGAGCAGGCCGAACCGCCGGAAACATAAATGCCCATATTTGAAAGATAGTTTATCATAACTTCTGACGGTATGCCCAGAACGGAAATGTTTGTAACATATGGCAATGCGTTAGCCGGTGAATTAACCGTAACATTTTCCATAGCGGAAACGCGGCTGATGAAGTAATCTCTGAGAGCCGTTGCGTGAGCAAGCGAATCTTTGATTTCCGGCATTGCCTTAGCCGCCGCCGCAAATCCTGCTATTGCGGGCATAGGCTCTGTGCCGGGGCGTATTTTCTGCTCTTGAAGTCCGCCGAAGGTTCTTGGATTGAGCTTTGTACCTTTTTTGACAAAAAGTGCGCCTGCACCTTTCGGCCCGTGAATCTTATGAGAGCTTATAGACATAAGATCAACGCCTATATTATATGGGTTGAGCGGAACTTTACCGAAAGCCTGAACAGCGTCGCAATGGATAATTGCATTTGCGCCGGACTGAATTGCCGCTCTTTTTGCGAATTCCACAGGTTGTATTGTTCCGACTTCATTGTTGACATACATCATACTTATAAGAATAACAGACGGATTAGTTGCGGCGTAAAGCTGACGCTCGTCTATCATTCCGTTGCCGTTAACTCTGAGCCTGATGACATCGAATCCCTGATTTTCGAGCTGTTGGAAGCAGTCTTCGACGCTGGAATGTTCAACCGATGTAGTTATAACTCGGCTACCTCTGCGCTTCATAGCATTGGCGGCGCCCAAAACAGCAATATTGTTGCTCTCGGTTCCTCCGGAGGTGAAAAATATTTCGTCGCTTTCACAGGATAATTTATTCGCGATAATTCTGCGGGACTCTTCGAGCAGCTCCGACGCCGCTATTCCGTTGGCGTGCAGGGAGGAGGGATTGCCCCAACAGGTTCTCATAGCGTAATTCATTTTGTTTATCGCTTCACTGCAAAGCGGAGTAGTTGCGCTGTTATCCAGATAAGCTTCCATATTCTTTACCTCCAAACGATAATAAACCATTATCAATTATTTTATTATACATCAAAATTCCTCCGGTTTCAATCTTTTTATGATTATATATATTAACAATAAGTGAATTTTTACGAAAAAATGTGCATTTTTGACTTTAACTTCCCATACTACATATTATGCTGTTTGATTGCGGTATGTCAGCGGTTGGATTTATAGATTTGAAGTCAATTTATAAATTTGACCTTTAATTTGACTTTGGGGTGCAAATTTGATTATGAAAACAATAAAAAGTGAGAAAATAAATAAAAATTAAAGAAAATAAAAGATAATCGGAGATTATTACTTACAAATCAAAGGCGAAGAATGAATTTGACCTTTTTTGACCTTTGACTGTTTAACGGGTAAGGTCTATAATATACGACAGAAAGGTCAAAGAAAGTCAAAGTCAAATACAGACAGGAGATGATGGTATGAATATGAGCAATATCATAGCTAATATGATCCTCGATATGCTTAAAGAGGACGGGGAAACAGAAATACAGCGCAATGAACTTGCTCAGGAAATCGGCTGTGTGCCGAGCCAGATAAATTATGTTATATCATCGCGGTTCACTCCCGAACAGGGATATACGGTCGAGAGCCGCAGAGGCGGCGGCGGATATATTCGTATCACACGAGCCAAATATGATAAAAATGCGATGATAATGCATATGGTAAACACGGTAGGCGACAGCATTGACGAATCGGCGGTCAGAGCTAATGTCTATAATTTAAAATATCAGGATATAATAAGCGCTTCCACCGCTAAGCTTATACTTGCGGCGACGAGTGACAAATGCTTGCGCGATGTTCCGCTAAATTACAGAGATACGGTCAGATCGTCGATATTTAAGCAAATGCTTTTAAATGCAATTTAAGTTATGCGATTTTAAGAAAGGATGATTATTATGTTGTGTCAGAATTGCGGGAAAAATGAAGCAACCACACATATAAAACGAATTGTTAACGGAGATATGACAGAAATGCATCTCTGCTACGCCTGCGCTCAGCATCTCGGCTACGGCGATATGTTCTCAGGTTTCGGTTTTAATTTAGACGAATTCTTCGGAGGACTTCTCGGTGATGAAAAGTTGCAGCTTGCTTCGGGATACGAGGAAAAATGTCCGAAATGCGGATGCACTTTTAACGATATAGTCAGAAGCGGTAAGCTCGGCTGTGCAGACTGTTACAGAAAATTCTATGACAGACTTTTGCCGTCGTTGCAAAGAATTCACGGTAAGATAAAGCATACGGGCAAAAAAGCCGCTCTATCCGTTCCGAAAACCGAGGAGAGAAAAATCAATCCCGTTGAAAAGCTCAAAGAAGATATGCAGAAAGCAATCGAAGAGCAGAACTTTGAACAGGCGGCTGTACTTCGCGACAGGATAAAAGAATTGGAGGCGAAAGAAAATGAATAAGTGGTATATTGACAGCGGAGATCAGGGCGATATAGTTATAAGCACCCGAATAAGACTTGCGAGAAATCTTGAAGATTATCCGTTCCCGTGGCGACTTACCGTAAAGGGTAAGGAGGCTGTATGCGAGGAAATTAAAAATGCCGTTCTTTCCTCCGATTCGTGGGGATTCAACTACACCAAGATGAAGGATTTTACCGAATCACAGGCGGTTTCACTTGCGGAACGCCATCTGATAAGTCCCGATTTCGCTTCCGACAGAGCCGGCAGAGGGGTTCTCCTGACCGATGATGAAGCTATCAGCATTATGCTCTGCGAAGAGGATCACATCAGAATTCAGGTTATGATGTCCGGCCTTGCGCTCAAAGAGGCATACAGCGTTGCCGATAAGGTTGATAACACTATTTCGTCTAAGCTCAACTATGCTTACGATGACAGGGTAGGTTATCTGACGCAATGCCCGACAAATCTCGGTACAGCTATGCGCGCTTCCGTTATGGTTCATCTACCCGCGCTTACAAGGTGCGGTCAGATAGGCAGACTTGCTTCAACGGTCTCAAAGCTCGGACTTGTACTGCGCGGCGCATACGGCGAGGGCAGCAGTCCCAAAGGAAACATATATCAACTCAGCAATCAGATTACACTCGGCATTTCAGAAGAGGCGGCTCTTGATAACTTGCAGTCAATCACGCTTCAACTTATTGCGCAGGAGCGCGCCGCCGCTGAAAAATTGCTTGAAAATCCGGCCGAACAGGATAAAATCTACCGTGCATGGGGAATACTTCAAAATGCGCGTGTTCTCGGAAGCGATGAATATATGGAGCTCGCTTCCCTCGTCAGAATGGGTATTTCATCAGGCAAAATGATTGATTTTGATATAGCCAAGCTCAACGATTTAACAATCAGAGTTCAGCCGGCAACAATAAATGCCAGCGAAGGAAAGAGCATGACGGCTCAGCAGAGAGATATTATTCGCGCGCAATGGGTAAGGGAGGCTCTTACCTGATAACAAAACAAGGATTGTCGATTTTTGCACATAAACCGTTTTTTTGCCCTCACAGTATCGCATACAGCGTCGGGACAAAGAAAACGCTTTCTATATCAAAACTCGACAATCCTTAAAATCAAGGTTGATTTTTGCGTAGAAATCATTTTTAACTCTCGCATTATAACTCATATTGCGGAATATAACTGCGGCATATGACAATTATAAAAATATAATTTATTTCCGCCGACAGACGGAATTCGTAAGGGAAGGTGTATTGTATGTATAAGTTTACAGGTTTTACTCAAAAAGCGAATGTATCGCTTAATTCCGCCATAAGATATGCGGAAAATCTCGGACACACCTACATCGGCAGCGAGCATCTTTTGCTCGGACTGCTGACAACCGAGGACAGCGTTGCCTACACTGCCCTAAGCTCGGCAGGAGTGACCGCTCAAAAGGTAGAGGACATCATACGCGAAAGCGTCGGCGTAGGTACGCCTACCGTGTTGTCGCCAAATGATTTCACTCCGAGAAGTAAAAATATTATAGAGAAATCTATCTCGGCGGCAAGAGGTATGGGACAGTCTTATGTCGGAACGGAGCATATACTTATCGCTCTTATTAACGACAGCAGTTGCTATGCGATGAATATAATAGAGCAGCTTGGAGTTCACGCGCAGACCGTGGCTCAGGATATAAGCAATACTCTTTCCGACTCACAGCCGGAATATTCATCAAAGGGTTCTGCTTCCAAAAAGTCAAATGCCGAAACTCCGACGCTTGACCAATTCGGCAGAGATTTAACCGAGATTGCAAAACAGGGAAAAATAGATCCGGTTATAGGCAGACAAAAAGAAATTGACAGAGTTATTCAGATACTTTCAAGGAGAACGAAAAATAATCCTTGTCTTATCGGTGAACCCGGCGTCGGTAAAACGGCAATAGCGGAGGGACTTGCTTTGAAAATAGCATCCGGCGAGGTTCCGGAGCTTTTGAGAGATAAGCGAATCGTTGCTCTTGACCTGACGGGAATGGTTGCCGGTACAAAGTACAGAGGCGACTTTGAGGAGCGTATAAAAACTGCTATCGAAGAGGTTACAAAGGCAGGAAACATTATCCTGTTTATTGATGAGGTTCACACGCTCATCGGCGCAGGCTCGGCTGAGGGCGCGGTTGACGCCGCTAACATTCTCAAACCGGCTCTTGCGAGAGGTGAAATGCAGGTAATCGGCGCTACTACCATTGAGGAGTACCGCAAAAACATTGAAAAGGATTCCGCTCTCGAAAGAAGATTCCAGCCGGTTACGGTGGGCGAGCCGAGCAAGTCGGAGGCTATTGAAATTCTTAAAGGCTTGCGTGATAAATACGAAGCTCATCATAAAGTAAAAATTACGGACGAAGCTATTGAAGCGGCTGTAAATATGTCAACAAGATATATAGGCGACCGCTTCCTGCCGGATAAGGCTATTGACCTGATTGACGAGGCGGCTTCAAAAGTCAGATTGCGCGCCTACACTCCGACCGATGAAATCAGAGAGCTTGAAGAGAGAGCCAAAAGAGTGAACGCGGAAAAAGCGGCGGCTGTTAAAAGTCAGAATTTTGAGCGCGCGGCGTCCCTGCGTGATGAGGAAAAGGAAATATCGGATAAGCTTGCCGAAGCTAAACAAAACTGGAAACAGAAAAATACCGAAACAAACGGCGAAGTTACTCCGGAAGAAATTGCACAAATTGTTTCCGAGTGGACGCATATTCCCGTTGTGCAGCTTACTCAGGAAGAAAGTCAGAGACTCCTTCATATGGAGGAGGAACTGCATCGCAGAATTGTAGGCCAGGACGAAGCGGTAAGCGCGGTTGCTAAGGCTATTCGCCGCGGCAGAGTCGGACTTAAAGATCCTAACAGACCGATAGGCTCGTTCATTTTCCTCGGACCTACCGGCGTCGGCAAGACCGAGCTGTGCAAAACTCTTGCTCAGACTATGTTCGGTGACGAGAGCGCAATGATAAGGCTCGATATGTCCGAATATATGGAAAAGCACACGGTTTCACGACTGGTAGGTTCGCCTCCGGGCTATGTCGGATATGACGAGGGCGGTCAGCTTACAGAAAAGGTGCGCCGCAAGCCGTACAGCGTAGTCCTCTTTGACGAGGTTGAAAAAGCGCATCCCGATGTATTCAATATGCTTTTGCAAATTCTTGATGACGGCGTTCTGACGGATTCACAGGGCAGAAAAGTGGATTTCAAAAACTGCATTATAATAATGACTTCCAATATAGGTGCAAGCCTTATCAGCAGGAGCGGACCGAGTACGCTTGGCTTTGCCGGCGACGAGAATAAAACGGGTATGACTCACGAACAAATCAAAGACGCTGTTATGGGCGAACTTAAAAAGAATTTCCGCCCCGAATTTCTTAACAGAGTTGACGATATAATCGTGTTTGAACAGCTCAAAAAGGACGACATCAAAGAGATTGCTTCCCGTATGCTCAAAGTGCTTCAAAACAGAGTTGCCGATATGAATATTGAGCTTAGCTTCGACGATAGCGCAATCGAGCATATAGCGGACGCTGGATTTGATCCTGTTTACGGAGCAAGACCTCTGCGCCGTGCAATCCAGTCGCAGATAGAGGATAAGCTCAGCGAGAAAATGCTCGACGGTGAAATTACCGCCGGAACAAAATACATCTGCGAGTACAACGGAAGCGAGTTTGTTTTCCGTTAAAAAATCCCGGATTAAAACAAATGAGTTTGTGCGATTTTAATTATCGTACAAACTCATTTTTTGTTAGATATTAAAGCTGGCGGTAAATTATATATGTTATCGCGTCAAACAAAGGATTTCCGTCAGGGAAAATTTTTGCCGTAATCGGTATGGCAAGCGAGTATGCGATTATCAGCAGATAAAGCAGAATATTTTTTCAGCATTTTTCAGAGAAATCTGTCAGAATTTTT
>JAQXHF010000109.1 GCA_029007095.1 Clostridia bacterium
ATAGCGTTTATGGCCGTCAACATCTGAATAGCTGAAACCTCAAAGGACTGACCGAAAGAGCAGCTCGCAAGATTAACTTTGGTCATCTTATCCTTATCGTGATAGGTAACGCCTTTTACCGGCGTTGCCTCGTTGGGAAGATCAATTCCTGTTTTCTCGGTAAATCCAAACGCTTCAAAATATTTGTTAAAGGTTTCAACGCCAAGTCTCTGACCTATGGTTATAAAGAACGGATTGCAGGAATTCATAAGTCCTTCCGTCAAGGTCTGAGAGCCGTGTCCCGAATGTTTATGACAGAAATAATGAGTATCAAGAATATCTATATATCCCGAACAGTAAAATTTCTCATCATATTTTACAACATTCTCTTCAAGTCCTGCCGCCATTGTAATTACTTTGAATACCGAACCGGGTTCATATGTATCGCTTATTGCTTTATTATTCCATTGCGAATACATTTCTTCCTTATACTTTTCGGAATATTCGTCAGAGTCGGTAATCTCGCTTAATTCGGAGAGAGTTTTTTCGCTCGTTACCGTGTAAGGATCATTTAAGTCAAAATCGGATTTTGTTGACATTGCAAGTATGCCGCCCGTAGCTACATCCATAACAATTCCGTAACAGCTCTCACAGCCGCTCGTTTCATAACACTCTTGAAGCGAATCGTCAAGATATCGCTGTATAGTCTCATCAACGGTAAGCACAAGGCTCGAACCGGGTTCGGCTTCATAAACCGACTGATACTCTATATCCTGCGCTTTGTTTGAATTACTCTTAGCGGATATTATTCTGCCGTCAACTCCCGTAAGCGTTGAGTTATAATAAGCCTCCAAGCCGTAAAGTCCTGTATTGTCAACTCCCGTAAAGCCTAAAACCTGAGAGGCAAGAGATGAATACGGATAATAACGCTTCACATCTTCATCAATCATTATTACAGAATTATACGAAACATCTTCACCCTTGTCATTTTCAAATGTAGTCTTTACAAATTCGGCAAGCTTATCCTTTTCGTCTTTTTCAACCTTATATTTTAAATTTACGCTGTTGTATTGGGTATAGGACGCTTTGTTTTCAAGAGTTTCCCTTGAAAGTCCGAGTATTTCTTCAAGTCCGTCAAATATTTTTTCCTGTTCGGCTTCCGGTATCTGAGAAAAAGCCTTTGCATTAAGCGAGACTTTCCATGCCGACGCGCTCTTTGCAAGCACGGTCATATTCCGGTCGTAGATTACTCCTCTCTCGGCGGTTATCGTCGTATCGCTGAGCTGTTGGCGCTGAGCCTTATTCTTGAAGAATTCGCCTTGAACAAGTTGTGCTTTCGCAAGTCCGAATATGCTAAAACCAAAGCCTGCTATGAGAATTATCGCCAAAACAAGCGCTGTCTTTTTTTGCAGGTCTTTCATTATTATTCTTTTGGGTTTAAACTTTCTACGGGTTTTCGGCGGCATGAATAAGCTCCTTTCTCAAATATTTTCTCTTTTGGTCCCTTACTTTTTAATTATATTTATAATTGACTGAAATAGGCTTATGTGATTGTATTTCGCACGAGCCTATTCCGTTATATTTATTCGCTTATTTAAGTCCTTTTTTATAATATTATGTTTATGTCCTTGTTATTATTAAATTATTTTGTAAGCTGCGCTCCGTCAGAGCCGGATATATCGTAATATCTGACCTGATAATCCTCTCCCTTTACCATTCCTAACTTCGATTTTGCATAATCCTCCACCTTGTCCTTTGACATAATGGAGTTGAATTCCATTTGAAGCTGGACGCTTTCACTCTGCGTTTCGGAATATGCGGCGTTAGCTTTATTCAAATCGGATTTCAGGTTAAAAAGCTGTGACCTCATACACATAAACGAGCCTAAAATAAACAGAATAACTACGGCGGCTACCGCTGTTTTTACTGCCGCAACAGCGCTCTCACGAGCTTCAACGGCCACCTGAACCTTGCTCTTTGTTTTGGTTTCAAGGAGCTTCGGCATCTGTGTTATTTTCTTTTCTCTCGGCTGAGGAACATATCCGCTTTTAGCATTGTCAAACAAATCAAGATCAAGCGCAAGGCTTGCATTTTTTTCTGCCATTACAATCGGCTCCTTTCCATTTAACAAAATTTATTTTTAATCAGCTTTTAAAGCTTTTCTATCGCTCTTAACCGCGCGCTGTGCGCTCTGTAATTGTCGTTAAGCTCGTCCTGCGACGGAGCTTTTGACTTGAACGGGAGCTTACCTCTCGGCTTCTTTCCGCATACGCACACCGGAAAATCGGCAGGACAGGTACAACCCTCACAGTAGGAATTGAACCTTCTCTTAACGAGCTTGTCCTCCAACGAATGAAATGTGATTATCGCAAGTATTCCGCCCGGTTTCAGAGCGTCAAACATACGGTCGAGCGAAGCGTCAAGTTTGTCAAGTTCACCGTTTACCTCTATGCGAAGCGCCTGAAAAGTTCTTCTTGCCGGGTGAGAATCGCGTTTTGCTTTCATCGGCATTGAATTCTTAATAATGTCAACTAATTCAAATGTAGTTTCAATCGGCTTTTGGCTGCGATATTTAACTATATTGGCGGCTATGGACGGAGCATATTTCTCCTCGCCGTAGGTGTAGATAATCCTTTGAAGCTCCTGCTTTGACGCGGTGTTGACTATATCGGCCGCGCTGGGGCCTTCCATACTCATTCTCATATCAAGAGGTGCGTCCCTGTGGAAAGAGAAGCCTCTCTCGTCGGTATCAAGCTGATGCGAGCTTACTCCCAGATCGGCTAATATTCCGTCAACTGCCTGTATATTAAGCTCTGACAGTATATCTTTAATCTCCGAAAAGTTTTTGCGGACAACCTCTACCCTGCTGTCGCCTGAAAATTTTTCTTTTAAAACTGCTATCGCTTCCGGATCCTGATCTATGGCTATGAGTCTGCCGTCGGGCGACAGCTTTTCAAGCACCGCCGATGAATGACCTCCGCCGCCGGCAGTACAGTCAACATAGATTCCGTCCGGCTTAATTCTGAGCGCTTCAATGGTTTCGTGAAAAAGTACGGGTTTATGACTGAACTCAGACATCAGTACGGGAATACAAGCTCATCAAGGATAGAGCTGTCATCATCGTTATCGGCAAGATAAACTTCCTTAGACCAGATTTCAAATCTCTTGCCGACGCCTATCATAATGATGTCCTTTTTTATCTCGATTCGCTCACAGAATTTAGGACTTATAGTAAATCTGCCCTGACCGTCAATTTCGCTGCGCTCGCTGTTCTTACCAATCTGTCTTTGCAGAACGCTTCTGTCTATTCCGTCGTCCTTAAAATAGTGACCGTTTATCATTTCTTCCCACTCGTCAACACGATAGGCTCTGATAAAAGGCTCCTTTGGTCTGCTGAAAAGCATAACAGTACCGTCGGTCAGGCAGTCCTTTAATTTCGGAGGCAAAGCAACCCTGTTTTTTGCATCCAATGTACGCTCATATTCACCTGAAAAAAACATGGTTACGCCTCCTTTATTTCTAAATTAAAATTACAAGTTCAACATTTTTAAGAAATTCTCAACATTTCTCCACATAGTTGCAACTCAATTATACTATGATAAGAAAAATTGTCAAGGCAAAATCGCTAATTTCGTAAAATTTTTCGCAAATAAAAAACAAAAAAATAAACAGCGGACAAATTCAAACGAAAAAGTCCGCTGTTTACACAGCTAATTTTGCAATATTAAATTTTGACAGATTATTATGTATTTTGCATTTACAGTTCTATTCCGCCGAAAGGTCTTATGCTCAGGATATGGCACGAACCCTCGGAAAATACGCTTTCTACTTCACTCTTGAAGCCGTCCAGCATATCCTGCGGAACAAACGCCTGAACCGTTCCTGCAAATCCGCCTCCGTGAACTCTCCATGCGCCCTTACCTTTCAGCAGCTTCTCGCACAAAGCCAACGCGACAGAAACGCCCTGCTCCGCCGGAGCCTTAACGGTGTAAACATTTTGATTATACATATATGACGAATAGCCGCTCTCGATTACCAAGCTCTTAAAGGTATCAAAATCACCTTTGGTAAGAGCCTCAACCTCAGCATCAACACGCTTGTTTTCATTGTAGAAATGCATAGCGCGAAGTACGGCTCTGTCGCCCGACTTCTCTCTTACAAGAGGTATATTTGACATAAATTCAGCTTCATCAACCTCACGCAGAACCGATTTTCCGAAAACCGAAGCCGCGCTTTCCATTTCTCCCCTTACAGCCGCATAGTCATCCGTAAGGTTTGCATGGCTTCCGCCCGTGTCGATTATGCAAAGAGCATATCCGCAGGACGCGAAATCAAAATCGACCTTTTTAATCACGGGATCGTTAACATCTTTAAAATCAATAGTTATGAAACTGCCGACGGAGCTTGCCATCTGATCCATAAGTCCGCTCGGTTTGCCGAAGTATTCATTCTCGGCAAACTGTGCAATTTTTGCAATCTCAACAGCAGAAACTTTACCGTCATTATAGAGATGATTGAGTATAGTTCCTATAAGCACCTCATACGCCGCAGAAGAAGAAAGTCCTGAACCTGCCAAAACTCTGCTTGCGCTCGCGGCGTTGAATCCGCCGATATTGTATCCTCTTTTGGCAAATCCTGCACACATACCTCTGATGAGAGCCGACGGCTTGCCGTACTCCTCGGTATGCACATCAAGATCAGATAAATCAACCGTAAGCTGAGAATATCCCTCGGTTGTTTCAGACGCAATATTGTCATCACGCTTTGAAGCCGCCGCAACGGTATCGAGATTAACGCTTGCCGCGAGAACCTTACCGTGGTTATGGTCGGTGTGGTTGCCTCCGACCTCCGTTCTGCCGGGTGCGCTGAAAAGGCGTATATCCTCGCTGTCGCCATATATAGAAACAAACGAGTCGATAATTTTACTACATCTCTGTTTTTGGAATTCAACTTCCGACTCGGTCAGATAAACCTCGATAAGTCTTTTATCAAACTCACCGTCGGCAAGCATCTTTTTTAATTCAACTGAGTTATGCATTTGAAGTTCTCCTTTTATTCTGAGCTTTTAATACTATACTGACAGACAGCATTGAAACTGTACCGAACAGCGAAACGATTACAAACGGCAGCAGGAACGGAACCGACAACGGATTGAAAAGGTTGTAGCCTATAAAGGTATATGAAACCAACAGAGGCATATAACCTAATACCGACAGCAAAATGAATTTGCGGTATCTGAATCCCATCGCGCCGTAAAGCTTGCTTACGAGGTTTATCGGCATACCCGGTATAATCCTGAAAAGCACAAGAAGCCACGGATTACCTCGCCCGTCCTTCTCAACGAGAGAATGGATAGTATTGTTTTTATTCAGAAGGCTCTGGACGCCCGCCGAGCCTGTCTTTCTTCCCCAAAAATATTTAATGGAATAAAGGCATACAAGACCTAAAATGTTAATCGGTATCGACAGATACGCCGGGAAAACGGCGCTCGTAACAGCGCACAGCAACGGAAGCGGATATAGATAAATCGGAAAGACCGCTTTGAATGCATACAAAAACATAATAATGAGGAATACGGAAAATTTGTCGTCAAGATTTTTAACCGATATCTCCGCGCTGATAAGATAGTCCTGATATGTCTTGTACCACAACTGCACCTGCTCGTTTTTAGACAGCACAATAAGTATGGTAAAAACAATCGAAATCAGAAAGCATACCAGCGAGCCTATTCTAAGAAGTCTGACAGAACCGCCGTTTGCGTGTTTTTTCTTTTTGATTGTTTTCACCACCCAACAGGCAAATCCCTCAAATTTAAGATTTAAAATCCGCGCTGTTCAATCGAAACGATGGCGGAAAATCAACACAATATATTTATTATAACCATTTTGTCACCCAAGGTCAATATATAAATATCCGAATTAAGCATAAATAAAGTACGGAATCATAAATAAAAATTTAAAATTCCGTACTTGTTGACTTTTGTTTTTGTTCAATTTAAGATGCTGAGGACTGAGCGGAAGTTGATTCGGCGGAGGTCGGTTCCGTCTTAGGCTTTGCGCTGAAATATCTCACTCCGGGTTCTGTCTCGACGCCCCTCGCCTCCATAAGCTCGCTGAAAGTTACAAACTTATAACCTTTTGCCGTAAGCTCCGGTACGAATTTTGCTACGGCTTCGGCGGTTGCAGGATAAAGATCGTGCATAAGAACTATGCAACCGTCAAACACATTTTCGGTTACGACATTGTAGTCCATCTGAGCGTCTCTGTTTTTCCAATCAAGAGAGTCAACGCTCCACAACGCCATAGGATAGCCTACACAGCTTCTGACGCTCTCGTTAGTCGCGCCCTCTGGCGGTCTTAAAACCTTGGGCTTGCTTCCGGTTACCTTTTCAATCTCTGCTGCCGCTTTGTCAAGCTCCTCTTTCATACCGGCGGTTGACACTTTGGTCAAGTTTTGATGGCTGTACGAGTGGCTTCCGATTTCACAGCCGAGGTCGCTCGCTCGTTTAACGGCGTCGGCATACTGTGAAACTCTGTTACCTACAACGAAGAAGGTTGCTCTTGCACCGTATTCTTCAAGTGTGTCAAGAATTTTGTTTGTTACCGGTGAATACGGGCCGTCGTCAAAGGTTAAAGCTATAAGCTTATCCGTCGACTTTATCTGACTTTGAGTTGTAGTAGTTGTTGTCGTAGTGGTAGTTGTTGTCTGCTCTGCAACTGCGGATGTTTTATCATCGTTTTTATTGCCGCTTTTGTCCTTGCCTATGCAATTCGAAAGACAGAACAGAATTACTGCACACAAAATAAGACAAATTGTTCTCTTAACTGCCTTTTTATTCATATTATCATCTCCGTTGCAAGATTATATCACTTAATTCTTATGAATTCAATACCCAAAATAATATTGTAATAAAATGTAATTTTATGTTACAAAGAGAATTAAAAATAAAATTAAAATATTTTTTAAAAATCACTTGACATTTGGCTTATGTTCATATATAATATGCAAGTAACGCGTAAGCGACTTACAAAATATGGCGGCATAGCTCAGTTGGCTAGAGTACTCGGTTCATACCCGATTGGTCGTAGGTTC
>JAQXHF010000110.1 GCA_029007095.1 Clostridia bacterium
GTTACAATGTTCATGAGAAGTATCTTCTTTCTTGGTTAATGTTTTGTGGTTATCTCATTATACCATATTTTGAAGTTACTTCTCTTCTTTTTTGGTTCACATCATTTTAACACATACAAAATGCAATAAAGACAGCACAACAAGAATGGTGCAAAACCTCTTGATATGAAATCCGTACAAAACGAAAATCCCGGCGCACAGAGTGTAGTCGGGATTCTTACTTTTTGCATTGCCTAAATTCAGATAATTTCTCCTACGCAAAAATCGCCGTCCACTTCGGTGATTTTTACTTTTTGGATATCACCGCATTTAACAGAGCCTTTTGCCTTTACGGGAGTGTAGTTTTCCGTGTAGCCTTCGGTGAATCCGTTATCCTGCCTTGTTTCAAAGAGTACGCTTACGGTTTGTCCTATCCGGGATTGTAAAAATTTCTGCCTGACCGCTTCGGTTTCTTCTATCATTATACAGCTTCGTTCTTCTTTTACGGCTTTTGTTAATTGCTCCATTTCCGCCGCTTTTGTTCCCTCTCGCGGTGAATACGGGAAAACATGGACTTTTTCAAATCCTATTTTTTTTGCGAACTCTACCGATTCCGAGAAGTCCTCCTCGCTCTCGGTAGGGAATCCTACCATAATATCCGTGGTGATTGTTGCGTCGTCGAATTCACTTCTGAGCTTCCGGCACAGCTTGAAATATTCGTCTGCCGTGTAGTGTCTGTTCATTGCCTTTAATGTGCGGTCACAACCGCTTTGAAGTGAGATATGAAACTGAGGACACAACTTATCGACCTTTGAAAGTCTTTCAATTACTTCATCGGTCAGGTGGTCGGGTTCAAGAGAGCCTAAACGAATTCTTTTGAAATCCTTTTTCGCCGCAAGCTCCACCGCGTCACAGATGTTAATATCCATATCGCTTCCGTATGCGGAAAGGTTTATTCCGACGAGTACAACCTCGGAATATCCGGCTTTGCTAAGCGATTCAAGCTCGTCGTCAAGCTCGTCGAGGGGTTTGGAACGGACTCTGCCCCTTGAATACGGGATAATGCAATAAGAACAAAAACGGTTGCAGCCGTCTTCAATTTTGACAATCGCTCTTGTTCTGCCCGAAAATCCGCTGATTTTGTCCGTACCGAATTTATCGCCTTTGCGGTGTTCACGGATATCCACAATCCTCTGGCCGCAGTTAAAATATTGTTTTATGAGTTCGGGTAAGAGATGATTGTTTTTGTTTCCGATTACTATATCCGCCTGTTCGAGCTGTTCTGCATCTTTTGGGAAAGCCTGAGGCATACAACCCGTCAGGACAACAATGCTGTTTGGGTGAGTTCTCTTGAATTTCCTGACCGCCTGTCTTGTTTTACGGTCGCTTTCCGCGGTTACGGTGCAGGAATTGATAACATAAACATCAGCGTCCTCACCCGGCTCTGCAATTTCAAAACCGTTAATTGACATAAGCTCCGCGGCGGCTTGGGATTCATATTGATTGACCTTGCAGCCGAGAGTGTAAAAAGCTATCTTCATACATATTCCTCCGAATAATTGAATTATAATATAAATTTCGTCATAGTTCAAGGAGAATTTTATGCGAGGCGGTTGTAGTATTATTTGAATATGTTTTTTCATATATTTTTTATGATTGGAGGAATTTTTATGAAAAAAATTATTTCTGTTTTTCTCTGCGTATTTATAATTTGTTCTGCAACGGCTTTTGGCGCATCGGCGGGAAATAATATGCCTGTCGAGGTCAACGCAAAGGCTGCGTTGCTTATGGATCAGACAACCGGAAAAGTTCTTGCGGCAAAAAATGAAAACGAGAGACTTTATCCTGCTTCGGTTACTAAGATTATGACATTGCTCCTCGTTATGGAGGGACTTGACGAAAATCAGTTCAAGCTGACTGATACTGTGACTGCGAGCGCCAATGCAGCGTCAAAGGGAGGTTCGCAAATCTGGCTGAAAGAGGGCGAAACCATGACTGTTGACGAGTTGCTTAAAGCCGCCGCCGTTTACAGCGCAAATGACGCCTGTACCGCGCTTGCTGAATTCATAGCCGGAAGCGAGGAGGGGTTTATTACGATGATGAATTTGAAAGCAAAGGAGCTTGGAATGGAGAATACCGTGTTCGAGAACTGTACCGGACTTGACGATGATACGCAGAATCATCTTACTACGGCGTATGATATTGCGCTGATGTCGCGTGAGCTTATGAAACACGAGCTTATTAAAAACTATACAACTATATGGATGGATTCGCTAAGAGACGGCAAGACCGAGCTTGTTAATACAAATAAGCTTGTGCGGTTCTATAACGGTGCGACAGGGCTGAAAACAGGTACGACAAGTAAGGCGGGGTGTTGTATAAGCGCCACCGCAACGAGAGACGGAACTTCGCTTATAGCGGTTGTGTTAGGCTCGGACAACAGTAAGGACAGATTTGACGGAGCAAAGGCTCTGTTGAATTGGGGATTTGCAAACTATTCGACAGTTACACCCGAACCGAAATCTTCGCTTATAACTCCGGTTAAGGTTATTTCGGGAGAAGAATCCGTCCTTACTCCTCAGACGGCAGGCATATCAAGCGTACTTGTACCAAAGGGCAGAGAGGGCGATATAATTCAGGAAATCTCCCTTGCAACCGAAGTTGAAGCTCCCGTAGAATCCAATCAGACTCTCGGAACGGTAACGCTGAAGCTTGACGGTAAAAAAATAGGCGAATACAAGCTGACAGCTCCGCATTATGTCGATAAACTGACTTTTGGCACGGTTTTTCGCAGAATGTTATCGTTACTGTGCAAATAGTTAGGCAAAATTATGCATATTGCGTGAATTTTATCAAATAATACTTGAAAAATATTGCTTTTTAGGTTAAAATACTACTAATAATACCAATGGAATCACACAGGAGGCTCACGCAAATTTATGTCGGTTAGATTAAACACAAAGTATGTTGAGAGCTTTTTGGCCGATAATGCTCTTGAAAGCGTAAAAAATGAGGTTGAAAAAGCACACAACGATTTGAAAAACGGAACAGGCAAGGGCAACGATTTTCTCGGTTGGCTTACATTGCCTAAGGATTATGATAAAAATGAATTCAACGAGATAAAAAAAGCGGCGGAGGAAATCAAAAAGACTTCCGAAGTGCTTGTAGTAGTCGGAATCGGAGGCTCCTATCTCGGCGCACGCGCGGTAATTGAATTCATCAAGTCACAGAA
>JAQXHF010000111.1 GCA_029007095.1 Clostridia bacterium
AGGCTTTGTTATGGAAAGAAAGACTAAAATTAAGTTTACAGATTTTGAGTGCAACTTACTTATCAACGGTATGAATGAGTTTCGCAATATGCTCTTGGCGGAGGATTTGCCCACAGAGGATGTTGACGAGCTGTTATTGAAAATTATTGATAAAAGTGAAAAATAAGGAAAGTGTTATTATGTCAAACAAAATTCAATATCTCTGTGTTGGTGATTATTTAATTCCTAACCTTGTATTGTCACCCGAAGAAGCAAGTACCAAACTCGGTAAATGGGGAATGTTACACAAAGATTATCTACTGAAAAACAAAAAAATATTATTCACAACACTCCTCACCCAAGGTAAGCTTTATCAGCACTGTGCTGAGGTGGAAAAACAGGCTCAAAATATGTTTGATACAGTTGTTAAGCAGATAAAAACTGCTGAGGGCATAACTGAGCAAATGAAGGAAGATAATCAGGTAGAGTGGTTATGCCGTATGCAGAATATTGAGGCAAGAGTTAGGGAAATGATATGTGAGGAGCTGATATATGTATGATAGTAAAATATAAAATTGAAGTTCCAAATGAATTTTCGGCTGAGTTTTGGGAAGTTTTGACCGAGAATTTTAATATTATTCTTACCAAAAAGCAACACTCAATTGATGGTGAAACATTATGCATTGATGTAACTGTTACCGATACAAAAATCAAATAGAACATAGAATTAAGGGCTGTCATTGCGGCAGTCCTTAATTGCTATTATCAGCCGTTATCAATCTGTTTATCTTAAAAACTGTCCCAATAATGTCTCTTTTTCAGCACCATATCAGAGCAGTTGTTAAAAGCTAAAGTACCATTTAGAAGTTTTGAAACAACACCTCTTTTATATTTCAATATGAATATACTAAAATCCCTTGCGGACACGACAAAGCAACAAGGCTGCAGCGTGAGCTTGAAAAATATAATCTGCTCCGCCGTAAATATCAGGGCAAAGGAAAGCCTGCAAAGCTGTATATTTTACCTATACCGAAAACACGCATAAGGTCACCGTAAAAGTAGCAAGTAATAAGACTGAGCAGAGTAAGACTGAGTTATATACCAACCGAGAAGAGAAAATTTTCTTTAATTTAGTTAGTAGTAACTTTAAGTATATATGGCGATTCGGCGGCTGATGAATACGGCACATTTCTTCTTCGGCTCGTAAAACATCGAATAAAATTTGCTTGAATGATGTCAACTTCATTATGAGTATTTCCATTCGAAAAAAGCTGATTTTCAACGGTCTGAACCGAGAAAAATTAGTTGAAAATGGCGCTGTTGAAAAAATACAAATTTTTTTAAAGAAACAACATTTCACTAAAATTACACTATTTGTTCACTATTTTTCATTGAGCGACAGTTGGACAAAAAGAAACTGCCCTCAGATAAGTGAGAGCAGTATAATAATTATCCGGTTATTTTTGAAATAATATCCTTGCTGTTTTCTTTGGCAAAATTACTTAATGAATATGAACGGATTCGTTCTTTGACAATATTCGGAGTTAAAAATCCGTTATTTGTAAGCTTGGCACAACGGTTGATAACAGTTTTATTCGTAACATTCAACATTTTGCTGATATCAATAGGAGCAAACTCAAACATTCGCTTGGTGAGCAAGAAAATCAAAAACTCTTTTTCTTTTGTGTTCAGGTGCGATAAGGCAGAATCCAATTCACCCTCTATTCCTGACTGTGAAATCTCACAAACTTTATTTGAATACAGCTCCATCATTCTGAGAAAATAGTTTATCCATATCTCAGGGTGAGGCGGATTTTCTCTGCCTGAATAATAAAGAGCAGGCAACCCCATCTGAAGTGAAGCGTAATACTCATCAGGGTCATAGGCAAAATACTCTTCCAATGAACCGATACCGTTAAAGCCGTAACCGTTCAAATCAAGAATATAGCCTGACATCAGTCTTGCTGTTCTGCCGTTACCGTCTTCAAAAGGATGAATGGTAACAAGTTGATAGTGTACCACCGCAGCAACAATAAGAGGATGATCGTCTGTTGTATTAACATAATTGACAAGCTCATCAAGAAGTGCAGGAATGTCACTATACTCGGGCGGTATATACTCCGGAGCACCTGTTTCGCTGTCATAAACAGCAAACAGTACACCGGGAGGCATTTCACCTCGGAAACCTATTTTCTCCTTTGACGCACCCTTTTCAACCATTGCCTGAACTTCAAGTATAAGTTCCTTTGAAAAAGGCACATTCTTCTTTAGCTTTTCTTCAAGTAAGCCCAATGCAAGAAAATAGTTTCGAACCTCTTGCTCAGGCTTAAGAAAATGCTTATGGGCATCTCTTTCCATAGCTTCATTTGCCTGTGCTTCCGTAAGAGGATTGCCTTCAATTTTATTTGAAGCATACGAGCTTTTTTTCTTAGAATTTTTCCTCAACCTGTTTTTTGTGATTACAGGTAATTTAGCAGAACGGACAGTAAATCTGTTTTCATCTATTACGGAGATTTTCTTAAGTATGTCATTTGTCAGTGTAACCTTAATCATATTATCATTCCTTTGATATTTTACTGCATTTATTATACCACAACGCATTAAAAAATTCCACTAATATTTCACTATTTTTCGCTATTTTTCATTGTGTGTTTCAGAAAGAAGGTAAATTATTCGTTCAATAACAGGCTTAATCTGCCCGCAATGTAGACGTCTGTCAAAGCTTCCATTACTGAAATGATCCTCTCTCAATAACATGGTAAGCAAAGCACAACACAAATCATAATCGGCAGTTGGCAAACGACATAATTCTTCATCGCAACTTATAGGAGTTGTTGTCATGTAATCATAATAATTTATTTTTAATGAATCGCATTTTTTTAATACGTCGTATAAATCATCTGCTCTTAAAGTATTATAACTATTCAACGTTTTAAACAAATTTATTTTATCAGCAATTTCCATATACTACCTCGCTTTATGTAATTTAAAAATCAAATATCTGCAGAGTAATTGTATCATATTAGGATATGTCAATTAAACAGCTCGTAAAGGTTATGAACGAAAAGGGTATGCGTAACACATGGGGAACAGAAATGACAATCACCACTATGACAAACGTTCTGAAAAATCGCAGATATTTAGGCGAATACAGGTACGGTGATATTGTAAACAAAGGAGAAATACCGCAGATAGTTCCTGACAAGCTTTTTGATGATGTTCAGAGAGCCATAGCAAAAAACAGACGCGCCCCTGCAAAGCATAAGGCTACCGAGGATTATCTTCTTACCTCTAAACTCGTGTGTGGCAACTGTGGTTCCTTGTGGGTTGGTGAAATCGGCACAAGCAGAAACGGTGCAAAACACAGATATTACAAGTGTATCAATGCCAAGCGACGAAAAGGTTGCAACAAGAAAAAAGGTATAAAAAAAGAATTTCTTGAGGATTTAGTGCTCAAGAAAATTATGGAAATTATTATGGATGATGAACTTATCGATAAGCTCTCTGACATTGCTGTTGAACAGCAGAGCAAGGAAAATATAGCCATACCGGCACTTCGCTCTAACCTTAAAGAAATCAATAAAAGCATTGATAATATTATAAAAGCAATTGAAGACGGTATTTACACCTCTTCAACAAAAGAAAGATTACAGGAACTTGAAAAAAGTCGTGACGAAACAGAGCTTCTTATAGCAAAGGAAGAAATAAAAAAGCCATTCCTATCTAAAGAGGATATTGTCGCTTGGTTCTGTGAGCTTCGAAAGCTTAATATAGAAAGCCTTTCGGCACGAAAATGCCTTATAGACATATTTATAAATTCGATTGTAGTTTATGAGAATGAACTGCAAATCCTTTTCAACTACAGGGACGGGACTGAAACCGTCCCCGTAGAAATACTTACATGTTCGGATATAAAGAGTTCCTTTCCACCAGAAAAAAGCACGCTTCGGCGTGCTTTTTTCAACGAAATAAATCCCTTGCGGGATTTGTGAAATACGCTTCGGGCGTGAGAAAATTTATTTAATAAACAATAAATCCGAACCCTTTTCGTATTAGAAAAACGGTTCGGATTTTTATTTTTGCTCTGCGCTGAACGCGACAGGCTGTGTGCGATTGATTTTAACCTACGGACTTGACGGGAGTTACTTCGTCTTCAAGGGCGGTATTTATTGTGAATGTGATTTTGTCGCCCTTATTGACAAGTATGATTTTTTCAGCGTCAGCCGCTTTGACCGAATAGTATTTGTCCGAGGAATCGAGCTTGATATAGTACCAGCTCTCGCCTGAAATAACCGCAGTTCTGATATCGGTTATAGTACCTGTTACGGTTTTGTCGGTTTCGGTCGGCTCGCCTGAATTGGCGTTGTTTTCAGCGTCGGGGATATCTTCCGTGTCAACATTGACCTTGATGCTGTTTTTTGCAAGCTCCTTGACATAATTGTCGATACATTCGGTGAGTGTGCTGCCGGTAGTACCTATCGAATACTGGCCGACATTGATAAGCGCATATCCCTTAACGAGATCATTTGCATCTTTGAGCGACATAAAGTATGTCGGAACTCCGTCAATGTTGAGAAGAAGCGGGAAAGAAGCTTTGTATTCATATTGCTGAACAAGTCCCTCTGCCGAAGCTTGAGCGGAAGCTTCCTTTGCACCGGAAACAACATAATACTTAGCGTCTTTTGTTCTCTGATTTATCAGAACGAAGCCTGTAAGAGATTCGTCGTTGGTAAGAGAGGTTACGCCTGTGTACATATATATATCGTCGTTCATGGCAAGGTAGGAATAATCCTCGGTGGTGCAGTAAGTGTTTTTCTGACCGAGAATTGAGTTCCAGAAACCGCCCTGATATTTGCCGAAGTAATTGTACTGCTCTACAAGCAAGTCGGCGGGATAAACTCTGTCTATCCAGGAAAGCTCCGGCTTAGTGCGTATATCCTCTATCGAATATTCGTTGCTCTCGCCGGTTACACCGTTTACGATGATAGCTCCGATAACATCGGTACCTCCGAAAAGGCCGATAGTTTTGTCAAGACGGGCAAAAATCCAATAGGGGTTGCCCTCCTCGTCTATCTCAAAGGTAGGCTCTGCAAGGAGATAGGTCGGGTGCTGGAAGCGAACATGACGCTTGACATAGCGTGAAAAATGGTCGGCTGTCGAATATTTGATTCCGCCCTCAACCTCAACGAGAGTTGCTTTCTGAGTAATTGTATCAATTAAAACATAAGCGGGAAGTCCGTTTTTGCAGTTTGTTATCCATTTGATGATATTGGAATATTGAAGCGAAGCGACGCGGACGGGAGTGTCCTTGTAGTTAATCTGATAGTAGTTAGGCTGAATTGTGAACTGCGAAACAAGACCGAGTTTAGACAGGTCTGAAAGCGCACGGTCAGCCATAACCGCACTTGTAGCATTATCTATCGTGGGAACTGTGGAAAAATCCGCAACCTCGACATCGGTGGAAAAGTCGGCAGTTTTAACATCAATGATTTGCGAGTATTTCTTCGCTCTGAATACAACCGACGAGCAAACTAATCCGATGAGGATAACAACAACGAGTACGCCTGCAATTATTTTAGGCGCAAGAGAGGATTTCCTCGAATACGGTATGAAATCGGGACTTCTCAAAGCGCCGCTGGTAATGTAATTCATTACGCAGTAAAAAACAAGCAGCAGAAGCAGGAAAACATACATTGACATTGACTTGAAATTAAAAACCGGGAGCATAAAATAATAGAGAACCGCTCCGAAAATTGCCGTGAATATAATGTTTAATATAATTTTAAGCCATTTTTTCTCAGGGGGTATAACAACGCCTTTCCCCTTGTTGTTATCTTTTCCGAATCTGTCACCGGAAAAATCAACCTTAATTGTGTCCATTGACTCAACTCCTTAAAATTTTAAACGCATCATTTGCATCTTTTGTAATTATAGCTTATTTCTCAGGAAAAAACAAGAGCATTTATACGGTAATTGATTTGTTCTCAAAAAGTTAACAAATAACAGCCTTGATTATATACAATTTATAGGATATAATTGTTTTATCGAAACGGAGTGTTTTTATGAATAACAGCTACTATAACGGTGAAAACAATAATCAATACGGTTATTATCAGAATATGTATAATGTTTTCGGCGGATATAATCCGATAGTTGAAAAGCAGTCGTCAGACCTGAGAAAGCTCGGTATGAAAATCGGCGCGACTCTGCTGTGCTTTACTGCGCTGCAATATGTTCTGTCTTTCGTTCTGGCGCTTACGGGCTGGGGAGACGCTGTGTTTAACGATTCGGTTTTGAATTGGGGCGTAAGCTCGATTTTTCAGATTATATATATAGTTTTGCCGTTTGCTGTTCTTTTTTTAACTCTCGGAGAAGAAAAATCACAAATTATCGAAATGTACGAAAAGCCGAAAAAAACGACTCTTTATATTTTGGGAGCCCTTGCGGGACTGATGATTTGCCTTGTCGGAGATCTTGTTTCGACTTATGTTACGGCTCTGTTTGAAATGTTCGGAACGGATTTCTACAACAGCGATATGTCGATTCCTACAAATGTTCCCGGCGTAATCGTCTTTGTGTTAGGCTGTGCGGTTATGCCGGCGCTCGTGGAGGAGTTTGCGTTCAGAGGAGTAATTCTCACTTCGCTGAGAAAATACGGCAATAAATTCGCAATAGTTTCGTCTGCGATTCTTTTTGCGATAATGCACGGAAATATGATACAGATTCCGTTTGCCTTTATTGCAGGACTTGCGCTCGGATATTTTATGATTTCGACAGGAAGTATCTGGACTTCGGTTACGATTCATTTCCTTAACAATTTGATTTCGGTTATATTCTCTGTCTATTACGAGTTGAATCCGAACGCTACAAACATACCTTATTTTATATGTACCTCAGTAATTGTAATCGTGGGAATCGCGGCTGCCGTTCTCTGGATAATCGGGGACAGGAAAAAGCCGGCGGCGCGCCGTATGGAGCTTACCTCGCGGACGGCGTATGATGTATTTCTTACCGTTCCGACTGTTGTTGCTTGTATCTTTATCGCAATTTCGTCATCGGTATCTCAGTCTGAATTGACGAGCGGATTTGGAACGCTGTCTTTGATTGCGGTCGTAGTGCTTATTTCGGCTTTGCTTATGCGAATGATAAAGCGGATTGCACGCGATTCAAGAATTAAATATAATTCTGTATATACCCTTTCAAAAGTAATAATTGTTGCGTCTGATATTTTCATTATTATAGGAATACTTGCGGCGGGCGTAGGCACTGTAAATTAAAGCGGATTGAGGTGTATTCATTGACAGACTCCGAATATATGACCGAAGCCCTGCGACTTGCTCGCGAAGCGTCGGAAGATGGAGAGGTTCCCGTAGGAGCGGTAGTTGTATGCGAGGGCGAGATAGTCGGCAGAGGCAGAAATCGCAGAGAAAACGGTAAAAATGCGCTTGCTCACGCCGAGCTTGAAGCGATAGATGAAGCGTGTCGCAATCTCGGCGGTTGGCGGCTTTGGAAATGCGATATGTATGTTACTCTTGAACCTTGCCTGATGTGTACGGGCGCGATTATAAACAGCAGGATAAAACGGCTTGTTTACGGTGCAAGCGATATGAAAGCAGGTTCCTGCGGAAGCGTTGTCAATCTTTTTGACCTGCCGTATAATCATAAACCCGATGTTCAGGGAGGATTTATGCAGGAGGAGTGCGCCGAGGAACTTACGCGTTTTTTTAAAAAGCTCAGGGCAAAAAAGAAATGATTTACGGGGCTGTCGCTTCAAGCGTCAGTCCCGTTTACCGTTGTCAAAAATTTGGCGTATTTGCAGATTTTGCTATTGTAATTTCAAAGCAGATGTTGTATAATGAAAATTATCGAACATTTGTGCGAGGAATAATTATGACTTTCGACGAATCCGTTTATGAATATCTCACCGAAATTCCGAAAGGAAAGGTAGTTACCTATGGACAAATCGCGGAGCATTTGGGCAATCCTAAGCTTGCGAGAGCGGTAGGCAATGCCTTGCACAGAAATCCCTGCGGTGACAAATACCCTTGCTACAAGGTTCTCAACAGCAGGGGAGAGCTGTCGCGCAGCTATGCTTTCGGAGGGATAGAGGAGCAGAAAAAGAGACTCGAAAACGACGGAGTGGAAGTTATAAATTATACGGTGAATCTGAAAATTTACCGTTATGATAATCGGTAAAGGGGGATGGCGAAAATGGATAAATTTAAGCTGCACAGCAAATATCAGCCGACCGGCGATCAGCCGCAGGCTATCGACGAGCTTGTAAGCGGCGTAGAAAAAGGCTACAAGGAGCAGACCTTGCTCGGCGTTACGGGATCGGGCAAGACCTTTACAATGGCGAATGTTATAGCGAGGCTCAACCGTCCTACGCTTGTGCTTGCCCACAATAAAACGCTTGCGGCTCAGCTTTGTTCCGAGTTTAAGGAGTTCTTTCCCGAAAATGCCGTCGAATACTTCGTAAGTTATTACGACTATTATCAGCCGGAGGCATATATTGCCACCACCGATACTGATATAGAGACAGATTCGGCTGTAAACGATGAGATAGATAAGCTCAGGCACTCCGCTACCTCGGCTCTTTCCGAGCGCAGAGATGTTATTATAGTTGCCAGCGTTTCGTGCATATACAGCCTTGGCGATCCTATCGACTACCGCAATATGGTTATCTCTCTCAGAACGGGAATGGAAAAGAACCGCGATGAGCTTATAAAAAAGCTGATTGAAATTCAGTATGAGCGCAACGATATCAGCTTTACCCGAAATAAATTCAGAGTTAAGGGCGATGTCGTTGAGATATTCCCGGTTTACTCTAATGAAAATGCATTCAGAATAGAGTTTTTTGGTGATGAGATAGACAGAATAAGCGAGATAAACGCTCTGACGGGACAGGTTAAAAATGTTTTATCTCATGTTGCGATTTACCCCGCTTCGCATTATGTTGTTCCTCCCGATAAAATGGAAAACGCTATCTCTCAGATTTATGATGAAATGCAGAAGCAGGTTGCTTATTTTCAATCCGAGGGCAAGCTGCTTGAAGCGCAGAGAATAAAGCAGAGAACTGAATATGATATAGAAATGCTGAGAGAAACCGGATTTTGCAAAGGAATCGAAAACTATTCTGCGATTATGTCCGGCAGAAAACCCGGCGAACCGCCGTTTACTCTGCTTGATTATTTCTCCGATGATTTTCTGCTTTTTGTTGACGAGTCCCATGTAACATTGCCTCAGGTGCGCGGTATGTACGGCGGAGACCGTTCGAGAAAAGAAAGCTTGGTAAATTACGGCTTCCGTCTCCCGTCTGCCTATGATAACCGTCCGCTTACCTTTGACGAGTTTTATGCTAAGATAGGACAGAAAATTTTTGTCAGCGCAACACCCGGCGAGCTTGAAAGGAGCAAGAGCACTCAGATAGCCGAACAGGTTATCCGTCCCACAGGTCTGCTTGATCCCGAAATCAGCGTAAGACCTACGCTCGGACAGATTGATGACCTTATTTCCGAAATAAATATAAGGATAGATAAGGGCGAACGCGTACTTGTTACTACGCTGACTAAGAAAATGGCAGAGGACCTGACCGAGTATATCGAAAATGTCGGTATCAAGGTAAGGTATATGCACTATGATATCGACACTATCGAGCGTATGAAAATCATACGGGATCTCCGTTTGGGCGAATTTGATGTCCTTGTCGGAATAAATCTTTTGAGAGAGGGCTTGGATATACCGGAGGTGTCGCTTGTCGCAATACTTGATGCCGATAAGGAAGGCTTCCTCAGAAGCGAGACTTCGCTGATTCAGACCATAGGCAGAGCGGCGAGAAACGCCGACGGCAAGGTTATAATGTATGCCGACAGCGTGACTCCGTCTATGGAGAGAGCCATAACCGAAACTCAGCGCAGGCGCGAGAAACAGGAGGCTTACAACAAGGCGAACGGAATTGTTCCGAAAACCATTAAAAAGGATGTCAGGGAAATTCTTGAAATATCGTCTGCAAGCGACGAAAAGCCGACGAAGAATATGACGAGAGAACAGCGTGAAGCTATGATAAAACAGTTAACTGCCGAGATGAAAGCCGCAGCCAAAATACTTGAATTTGAACACGCGGCATTCCTCAGAGATAAGATAAATAAATTACGCGGAGGTAAATAAGTGCAACCGAAAAATATTGTCGTCAAGGGCGCAAAAGAGCATAATCTGAAAAATGTAGATGTGACTGTTCCGAGAGACAGTCTTGTTGTGTTTACCGGATTGTCAGGTTCGGGTAAATCCTCCCTGGCGTTTGATACTATTTACGCCGAGGGACAGCGCAGATATGTCGAATCACTGTCCTCGTATGCCCGTATGTTTATGGGACAAATGGAAAAACCCAATGTTGACTGCATAGAGGGACTTTCGCCCGCTATTTCGATAGATCAGAAAACCACTTCTAAGAATCCGCGTTCTACTGTCGGAACGGTAACGGAAATCTACGATTATCTCCGTCTGCTTTTTGCAAGGGTGGGCATACCGCATTGTCCTGTCTGCGGCAGAGAGATAAGCCGTCAGAGCGTGGATACAATAGTAGATAAGATAATGGAGCTTGCAGACGGAACTAAAATTCAGCTTCTTGCTCCTATCGTAAGCGGCAGAAAAGGCGAGTATGTCAAAGAGCTTGAAAATATCCGTAAAAGCGGCTTCGTGCGCGTCAGAATCGACGGAATTATTTATGATTTGTCAGAAGAAATCAAACTGGAAAAAAACAAGAAGCACAATATTGAAGTTGTCGTTGACAGACTTGTTATGAAGCCGGAAATCAGAAGCCGTCTCAGCGATTCCGTCGAAACTGCCGTCAATCTGTCAAACGGATTGCTTTGCGTTGATGTTGTCGGCGGTGAGGAGATGCTTTTTTCGCAGAATTATGCCTGCCCCGAACACGGCGTAAGCGTTGAGGAGCTTTCTCCGAGAATGTTCAGCTTTAACAATCCTTTCGGAGCTTGCCCGAAGTGTTCCGGACTGGGCGTATTTATGAAAGTAAGCGAGGATTTAGTCGTTCCCGATAAGAAACTTTCCCTTCGTGCGGGCGCTGTTAAGGCGAGCGGTTGGTCTTCGTCGGACGGCGGAACAATCGCGCAGATGTACTATGAAGCTCTTGCCGACGAATACGGATTTTCTGTTGATGTTCCGTATAAGGATTTGCCGAAAGAAGCTAAAAAGGTGCTGATGTACGGAACAGGCGGCAAAAAAATCAAGGTACACCGTAAAAATGTTTACGGCGAGGGAACCTATCTGACCGATTTTGAGGGAATTATCAATAATATAGAGCGCAGATACAAAGAAACCACGAGCGAATATTCACGCGGTGAAATCGAGCAGCTTATGACAACGGTTGAATGTCCTGAGTGTAACGGCGCGAGATTGAAAAAAGAGAGCCTTTTCGTTACCGTCGGCGGAATAAATATATACGATTTCTGCAAGTTTTCCGTCAAAGAAGCGCTTGAATTTATAGACGGCATAGTGCTTTCAGAGCGCGATATGATGATTGCCGACTTGATTATAAAAGAAATACGAAGCAGACTTAGCTTTTTGTCAAGCGTAGGTCTTGATTATCTTACGCTTTCGCGCTCGTCGGGTACTCTTTCCGGCGGCGAAAGTCAGCGTATAAGACTTGCTACGCAAATAGGCTCGTCGCTTACAGGCGTACTTTATATACTTGACGAACCGAGTATTGGACTGCACCAAAGGGACAATTCCAAATTGCTCAATACGCTCAAAGAGCTGCGCGATATGGGAAATACGCTGATTGTAGTTGAACACGACGAGGATACTATGCGCGAAGCCGATTATATAGTCGATGTCGGTCCGGGAGTGGGAGTACATGGCGGAGAGATAGTTTGCAGCGGCACTGTTGACGAAGTTATGGCTTGCGAAAGGTCGGTTACGGGACAGTACCTCAGCGGAAGAAAGAAGATTCCCGTTCCCGAAAAAAGACGGAGCGGAAACGGAAGCTTCCTTGAAGTTGTCGGCGCAGCCGAAAATAATCTGAAAAATATCAATGTAAAAATTCCTCTCGGTGAGCTTGTATGCGTGACAGGCGTATCGGGTTCGGGGAAAAGCTCCCTGATTAATGAAATTCTCTACAAAACTCTTGCACGTGAATTAAACGGTGCAAAGACAATTTCGGGCAAGTACAAGGAGATAAAAGGACTTGAAAATCTCGATAAGGTAATCGCAATCGACCAGAGTCCGATTGGCAGAACGCCACGTTCAAATCCTGCAACGTATACGGGCTTGTTTACCGAAATAAGAGCACTGTTTGCCTCAACGCAGGACGCTAAAATGCGTGGCTTTAATCAGAGCCGTTTTTCCTTTAACGTAAAGGGCGGCAGGTGCGAGGCTTGTCAGGGTGACGGAATAATCAAGATTGAAATGCACTTTCTGTCTGACGTTTATGTTCCCTGCGAGGTCTGCAAG
>JAQXHF010000112.1 GCA_029007095.1 Clostridia bacterium
ACCGTCGAAAAATACATTTAAAAATAATGCCTAAGGCAGAACCTATAACCGAAAGCATAAACTGCGTCAGAGAGCAGTTTTTGAATACTATTTTGTACGGATTAACAAAGGAAGAAATTGAAGCGCATATAAATTTTTGCAGTAAATTATTTGAAAATACTAAAACTGCCATTGAAGAAAGGAACAATATAAAAAATGAGTAAACAAAACAAATCCGTTGAGCAAAACGAGGATAAGGAATTTCTGCGAACCGAACCGCTCGGCAAACTGCTTGTAAAATTAGCCGTGCCGACCGTTGCCGCTCAGCTTATAAATATGCTTTACAACATCATCGACAGAATCTATATCGGTCATATTCCCGATGTCGGAGCCGCAGCTTTGACCGGAGTCGGCGTGTGTATGCCGCTGATAATGATAGTTTCTGCGTTTGCCGCCCTTGTCGGATACGGCGGCGCACCGCGAGCCTCGATTTTTATGGGCAAGCACGACAAGGACTCCGCCGAAAAGACGCTCGGCAACTGTTTCTTACTGCAAATTATCATTTCGGTTGTATTGACCGCCGTACTGCTTATTTGGAACAAGGATTTTCTTATGGCATTCGGCGCAAGCGAAAACACAATCGAATACGCCGTAAGCTATATGAATATCTATGCTCTCGGCACGATTTTTGTTGAGCTTACGCTCGGTATGAATGTCTTTATCACAGCTCAGGGCTTTGCAAAAACAGGTATGCTTTCCGTGCTTATCGGCGCGGTCGCAAATATTATACTTGATCCGTTATTTATATTCGGTTTCAATCTCGGTGTTCGCGGAGCAGCTCTTGCAACACTCATTTCACAATCGCTGTCATGCATATGGGTTATCAGTTTCCTTTGCAGTAAAAGGACATTTCTCCGTATAAAGCCTAAAAACCTCGGACTTACTCCTAAAATCATTCTCCCCTGCCTTGCTCTCGGAGTTGCCACCTTTATAATGCAGGCAAGCGAAAGTATAATTTCGGTATGCTTTAACAGTTCATTGCAGAATTACGGCGGCGACATTGCCGTAGGCGCTATGACGATACTGACAAGCGTTATGCAGTTTGCTATGCTTCCGCTTCAAGGACTCGGTCAGGGCGCACAGCCTATTATAAGCTACTGTTACGGAGCAAAAGACTCCGACAGAGTACGGTCGGCATTTAAACTGCTTCTTAAAGTCAGTCTGTGTTATTCGGTTTTTCTCTGGGCATTGGTAATGCTGTTTCCGAGAGGATTTGCGGCAATGTTCACCTCCGACGCTCAGCTTATGGAATACACTAAAACTGCGCTTCGTATATATTCGGCGTCTATGTTCCTTTTCGGAATTCAGATGTCCTGTCAAATGACATTCAACGCTCTCGGCAAAGCAACAGAGTCAATCGTTGTCGCCGTTATGCGGAAGTTTGTGCTTCTCATACCTCTGATATATGTAATGCCCTTGCTCATTCCTGATAACCGTGCGATAGCTGTGTATATGGCTGAACCTATTGCGGACTTTTTTGCAGTCACCTTCACCGCAGTTCTTTTCGCAGTTCAATTTAAAAAGTCTCTCAAAAACATCGAAAAAGTTTAAGTAAAATCGAACGCTAACAAAAGCAAAAATGAGTTTGTACTACCAAAATCGTACAAACTCATTTTTGTTATTCATTTTGTTAAGCTGATAATCTCATCAGGTTTTTCGGCAATAAAATCAGCTCCGCTTTTTTCAAGCACATCTTTGCTTCTGTTGCCCCAGGTAACACCTATACACGGTAGTCCGGCATTATGCGCCGTTTCTACATCGACATCGGAATCACCGATATATATGCAGTCTTCAAAATCACTGCCGAGAGTTTTGATAACATAAAAAACCGATTCGGGCGACGGCTTCGTTGGGAAACAATCCATCTTTCCGACAACCATATCAAATCTTTCACCGAAGTAATCCCTGACAACAGCCTGCGCCGCGTCATTAGCTTTGTTGGAAACCACAGCGACTTTACATCCGTCAGCTTTCAGATAATCAATAACTTCTGTTATTCCGTCAAAAGCTTTTGTATTGTCGGCAAGATGTTCAAGATAATGCGCCTTGAATATCGCCAGAGTTTCGGCACAATCCTTTTCGTCGGTACCGTCGGGTACGGCTCTCTCTATAAGCTTTGCTATACCGTTACCGATAAATGCGCGAACCTCGTCAATCGTCCTCTGCGGATAGCTCTGATTCCTCATTGCAAAGTTAACGGAATTCGCCAAATCCTGCAATGTATCAAGCAGGGTTCCGTCCAAATCAAAAATATAAGTTTTATACTTCATTATATGACACCCGAAAAGCTGTTATCTGCGCTTTTTACCGAAAAATCCGCCTTTTTTCTCGTCATCCGGCTTAGGCGCGCCCATGGACTCATTGAATTTGAGTAAGAGATTTTTTTGTTCCTCATTCAACTTTTTCGGAACATCAACTATAACCCTGACAAGCTGATCGCCCTTTGTTCTCGTTCTGATGTTCTGAATTCCTTTGTCGCGCAGTTTAAAAATAGTACCCGGTTGAGTTCCCGCGGGAACATCATATTTTACATTTCCGTCAAGAGTCGGAACTACAAGCGTATCTCCGAGAGCTGCCTGTGCGAAGCTGATATGAACATCGTACCAAACATTAAATCCGTCACGCTCGAAGAACGGATGCGGACGAACATTGACATTGACTTTCAAATCTCCGGCAGGTCCGCCGTTAATGCCCTTGTTTCCTGCTCCTCTTACGGTGAACATCTGACGGTCATCTATGCCGGCAGGTATGTCTACCTCTATCTTGCCGGGAACGCTTACCCTGCCTCTGCCGCGGCACTTGCTGCACGGAGTTTCGATAATTTTGCCCTTACCTCCGCATCTTGAACAAGCTCTCTGCGACTGAATCACCCCGAAAGGAGTTCTCTGCTGAGTAGTGACCTGACCTGTTCCGTTACACTCCGGACAGGTTACGGGTGATGTACCTTTGGCTGCGCCGCTTCCCGAACATTCGGGACAAACCTCAATACGGTTTATGTCAAGCCTACGCTTACAACCCTTTGCAGCCTCCTCAAACGAAATAGTAACGGTGGTCTGCAAATCTTCGCCACGCCGCGGTGCATTCGGATTTGAGCGTTTACCGCTTCCGCCGAATCCGCCGCCGAAAAAGCTTGAAAAAATATCTCCGAGGTCGAAATCGTCACCGAAGCCGCCTGCTCCGCCGGCACCGTAGTTCGGATCAACTCCGGCATGGCCGAATTGGTCGTAACGGGCCTTTTTCTGATCGTCGCTCAGAACCTCGTAAGCTTCGTTTACCTCTTTAAACTTAGATTCGGCGTCCTTATCGCCCGGATTAAGGTCGGGATGATACTGCTTTGCTTTTTTTCTGTATGCTTTTTTTATCTCATCGGCGCTCGCGCTTTTATCAATGCCGAGCACCTCGTAATAATCTCTTTTATCTGCCATAATATAGCTCCAATCGCGGCAATTATCCGTCAGCCTCTTTTCGTCATTGCTGACAAATATTTTATTACAACATAAATCAGTTGTCAAGACTGCCGCTTAGGGCAGCCTTGACATTGAATGTTTATGCATTTTTAGTTGTTGTCGTCGGGAACATCGGTGTAATCAGTCTCATAGTATCCGTCCGAATTAGGTGCGCCTGCGCCGCCCATATCGGGGTTCGGACCTCCTGCCTGCTGTCCGGCAGCTTCCTGTGCAGCCTTGTAAATCTTCTCGGAAACCTCATAGAATTTCGTTTGAAGCTCCTCCTGCTTTGACTTAATGAGATTTGTGTCGCTGCCTTTGAGAGCTTCTTTGAGAGCTTCTATCTTTGAGTTGAGAGCGTCCTTATCCTCCTGAGAGAACTTGTCTCCCTCCTCCGAAAGAAGCTTCTCGCACTGATAAACCATCTGATCCGCATTATTTCTGAGGTCAACTTCCTCACGGCGCTGCTTATCCTCCTGAGCGAATTTCTCAGCCTCGTTTACAGCCTTTTCGATATCCTCCTTGGACATATTGCTTGAAGAAGTAATGGAAATCGACTGCTCCTTGTTTGTGCCGAGGTCCTTTGCGGAAACATGAACAATACCGTTTGCGTCGATATCGAAAGTTACTTCGATCTGCGGAACGCCTCTGCGAGCCGGCATAATTCCGTCAAGGTGGAATACGCCGAGAGTCTTGTTATCCTTTGCGAACTCTCTCTCACCTTGAAGAACGTGAACCTCAACCGACGGCTGATTATCAACGGCTGTGGAGAATATCTGGCTCTTCTTTACAGGGATAGTTGTTTTTCTGTCGATAATCTTTGTATTGATACCGCCCATTGTCTCGATACCGAGTGAAAGCGGAGTAACATCAAGAAGAAGAAGTCCCTTAACCTCGCCGCCGAGAACACCTGCTTGAAGCGAAGCACCGATAGCAACACACTCATCGGGATTTATACCCTTGAACGGCTCCTTACCGATAAAGTTTTTGATAGCTTCCTGAACTGCTGGAATTCTTGAAGAACCGCCGACCATGAGAACCTTATCAATATCAGAAGTTGAAAGTCCGGAATCGTTCATAGCCTGACGAACCGGTCCCATTGTAGCCTCGACAAGGTCTGCTGTAAGCTCATTGAACTTAGCTCTTGTAAGAGTCATTTCAAGGTGCTTAGGACCTGTTGCGTCAACGGTAATATACGGAAGATTTATATCGGAAGTTGTAACGCCCGAGAGCTCTATCTTTGCTTTTTCTGCGGCCTCTTTAAGTCTCTGCATAGCCATCTTGTCGCTGCTCAGGTCGATGCCGTTTGATTTCTTGTATTCGTCAATCATCCAGTTGATAATTCTCTGGTCAAAGTCATCGCCGCCGAGACGGTTGTTACCGGCAGTAGCGAGAACCTCCTGGATACCGTCGCCCATCTCGATGATGGAAACATCGAAAGTACCGCCGCCGAGGTCATAAACCATAACTTTCTGATCGTCCTCTTTATCAATACCGTATGCAAGAGCGGCAGCAGTAGGCTCGTTGATAATTCTCTTAACTTCAAGTCCTGCAATTCTGCCTGCGTCCTTAGTCGCCTGACGCTGAGCGTCGGTGAAGTATGCGGGAACGGTTATAACAGCCTCGGTTACCTTATCTCCGAGATAAGCCTCGGCGTCTGTTTTCAGCTTTTGAAGAATCATAGCCGAAATTTCCTGCGGAGTGTACTTTTTGTCGTCGATAGCAACCTTGTAGTCGCTGCCCATATGACGCTTGATAGAAGAAACTGTCCTGTCGGGGTTTGTGATAGCTTGTCTTTTTGCAACCTGACCAACCATTCTCTCGCCGTTCTTGCCGAAGCCGACAACAGACGGAGTTGTTCTTGCGCCCTCTGCGTTAGCGATAACTACCGGCTCTCCGCCCTCGATAACTGCAACGCATGAATTTGTTGTACCTAAGTCAATACCTATTGTCTTTGCCATAATATATTCCTCCTAAGTGTTTATGTTTGATTTAATTTATATCAGTTCGCTACGCCTACCATTGCGTGCCGAATGATTTTTTCGCCTAATTTATAACCCTTTTGCATAACTACCGTTACGGTGTTTTCGGGTTGATTTTCGTCCTCGGTATGCATAACCGCATTGTGTATATTCGGATCAAATGCGTCACCGACTTCTCCGAATGATTCAACGCCGAGCTTTTTGATAATATCGTTGAACTGTTTGTATGTCATCTCAACGCCCTTTTTGTAATCCTCAGCCGAAGCGTCGGGATTTGCAAAAACTCTGTCGAAATTATCAATAACGGGCAGAAGCTCGCTTATAACAGTATTCTTACATTCGGCATACAGAGCGTCTTTCTCACGCTGTGAACGCTTACGGAAATTGTCATACTCGGCAGCCATTCTCAGAAGCTGATCGTTTTTATCGTCAAGCTCCTTTTGAAGTTGCTCCTCCTTAGACGGAGTCTTTTCCTCGGCTTTTTCGGCAGAAGCGTCTGTCTCCTTAACAGTTTCAGCGTTTTCGGTCTTTTTTTCCTCTTCGGGAGCTTCGGATTTTTTCTTTTCTTTTGCCAAATAAATTCATTCCTTTCAATTAACCGATTTTAATCTTCATTAAGCGTTTGCTCTATCATTTTACCGACGATATCGGTAAGATATTTAACGCTCGGTATAAGTCCCGCATAGTCCATTCTTGTCGGGCCTATAATTCCTATCGAACCTTTTTTGTCGCCGTCGATTTTATAGCTTGCCATAATAACGCTTGAATTTTCAAGCTGTTTATACTGATTTTCGCTTCCTATGCGAACCTGAACGCCGTCCTTATCTGACGAAAGCAGTCTGCTCAAAGGTTCTCGCCTTCTCAGAAACTCCATAAGCTCATATGCTGTGTTTGCATAATCGCCGCCGTAATGGAGCAGATTGGACTGACCGCCGAGCATAACATCGGTGTGAGCCGCCTCGCCGGCAAGCTCGGAAACCGCAGATATAAACGGAATCATTGTAAGCATATCCGCGCCCATAGAAGCCGCCAAAGTCTGCACCGTAGCAGGATCTATTTCGTCAAGCGGCATACCGACAAAAGAAGCTTCGCTTACCTTGTAGAACTTTTCAATCATTGACGCGTTGAGGTCGCAGTCGCTTCGGCAAACCTTGCTCTTGATAAGTCCGGTAGATGTCAGCATAGCAATCATACCCGTTCTCGTGCCGATGGGTACAAACTCAATGCGTTTGATTACCGCGTTTTCTTCGGACGGAGTAGTTGAAACCGCCGCGCAGTCCGTCATATCCGCAAGGAAATCGTTTGCCCTTTCAAGTATAGCTTCGGGACTGGCATTTCTCAGAGAAACTCCGGCTTCTATTCTGCGTTTCAACGCTTCATCAAGTCCGCGGACATCCATCAGGTTATCTACATAATATCTGTAACCGAGATTAGTCGGAACTCTGCCTGCCGAAGTGTGAGGCTGGTCGAGCAAGCCCATAGAAGCTAACTCAGCCATCTCGTTGCGTATAGTAGCAGACGACACGGAAAAATCAAGCGAATTCAAAAGAGTTTTTGAACCGACAGGCTCGCCTGTCTTTATATACTGCTCAACTATCGCGGCTAATATCTTCTGCTTTCTCTGACTCAATTCCATGTTTTTCACCACCCTTAGCAGCCTTAGCACTCTTTATACCTGAGTGCTAATTACATTTATTATTATACCCTAATAACTTCTTTTGTCAATAGTTTAATTGTGAATTCTTTGTTAACATTGCAAAACCGAGCCGTTAAATTCTCTTTAAATAAATTTTATACGCTTTTTCGGTTGATAATCACACCGTATTGTGTTAATATTTAATGTATATACGGTGGTGATATTATGTATATTGTTGTCGGAGCAAACGGATTTCTTGGCTCCTATGTGCTTAAAAAGTTAATCGAAAGCAGCGGCGAAAAAATCATCGCTACTTATCACGGTGAGAAACCTTTTGACGAGAGCGTTAAGATAATATGGGTTCGCTGTGATGTAACTTCCGATGAGGATATAAACAATCTCAAACTCACGGCAGGCAACATTTGCGAATGTAAAATTTTTTATTTTGCCGCCGCTCACAATCTCGACTTTGTAAAAAGAGAGCCGAAAGCAGCCGAAAAGGTGAACATAACCGCACTCGACAATTTCCTCGAAAAATTCAAAGAAGCAAAATGTTTTTATTTTTCTTCAACAGACTGCGTTTACGGTGAAAACACCGATGAGCGTCCTCTGTTCAAAGAAAGCGACGACTTGCTCCCCGTCAACGAATACGGCAGACAAAAAGCGCGCGCGGAAGAGCTTGTTTTGTCGCGCGGCTTCAATGTAGTCAGACTGCCGTTTATGACAGGCAAGTCACTTTTAAAATACAAGAAGCATTTTCTTGACAATATTATTGACAAAGCTTCAAACGGTGAAAATTTCACACTTGCCGACGGTTTGTACCGTTCCGCACTCGACTATGACTCGGTTGCCGATATCCTTGTAACTCTCAGCCGAACGGTAAATGTTCCGAAAATCCTGAATGTCTGCGGTGACGACAAGCTCAGCAAATACGATGTCGGTGAAATGATACAAAAGCAGTATTCTCTGCCCGCGGAAAACATAGTCAAGGTAAGCGAAGCCGAAATTCAAAAGATATTTTTTGAACGGCGGGCTTCATCGGCTGTTATGGATAATTCCAAGCTAAAAGATTTCCTTAACCTTAAAGAAATAAAAATGAAAGTTTAACGGTGGCTATATGAAAGCAGTCATAATGGCAGGCGGCTTCGGCAGAAGGATATCCGATATTTTCCCGGATATCCCCAAGCCTATGATTCCCGTTTGTTCAACTCCCGTACTTGAATATCAGATAAACAATTTAAAAGAATTCGGAATAACAGATATAATTATAACCGTTCACCATATGAGTGAAAAAATTATCGGTTATTTCGGAGACGGAAGTAAATTCGGAGTAAGCATATCATATTTTAACGAAGACAAACCTCTCGGAACGGGCGGAGCAGTTTTCAAGCTTAAAGATATGCTGAGAGAAGATTTCCTCCTTATAAACGGCGATTTGATTTTTGATATTGATTTCAGCAAATTCATCGAATTTCACAAATCTCACAACGCGCTCGTCACTCTTGCCGTTCACCCCAATTCGCATCCCGGCGACAGCGAGCTTGTCATTTGCCGAAACGATACGGTTACGGACTGGATAAAAAACGACGGTAAGCGTCACCGTAATCTTGTCAATGCGGGAATTCATATTATATCGAGCGAGATTTTCAATTATATTGATACGGATAAAGATGAGATTGATTTAAGAAAAGACATCGTACTTGAACTGATAAAAACCGAGCGTGTCTTCGCATACCGTACCGCAGAATATATAAAGGATATGGGTACCGAGAAAAGATACAAAGAGGTATGTCGCGATGTCAAAGGCTCTGTCGTTTCCTCAAAGCGAAGCGACAAAAAACAAAGAGCCGTTTTCCTTGACCGTGACGGAACGCTGAACAAAGAAAACGGGTACATACTCTCTCCCGACGAAATCAAGCTGCTTCCCGGCGTGGGAGAAGCCGTAAGACTTATAAACGAAAGCGGTATGCTCGCCGTGCTTGTCACTAATCAGCCGCAGATTGCACGGGGCGAGCTGTCTTTTGACGGACTTGAAAAAATCCATTCGGAGCTTGAAATACAACTCAGCAAAAACGGCGCATATCTTGACGCAATTTATTTCTGCCCCCATCACCCCGACAAGGGATTTGACGGTGAAGTTACCGAGCTTAAAATCGACTGCAACTGCCGCAAGCCCAAAAGCGGTATGTTAATACAGGCGGCAGACGAGCTTAACATAGACTTATCGCAATCCTATATGATAGGCGACAAGGAAACCGACGCGGCTGCCGGTAATTCGGCAGGCTGCAAACGAAGTTTTATAGTAAGCGGCAAAAAAAATCTTCTGTATTTTGTAAAGGATGAGATTCCATAATGTTCACAACAAGAACGCCTTTCAGAATGTCTTTTTTCGGCGGAGGCACGGATTTCCCAGAATATTATAAAGAATACGGCGGAAGTGTGCTTTCCGCAACCTTTAACAAGTATTCCTATGTTACCGTCAGAGCCTTTCCCAGCCTGTTTGAATATAAAAATCAGTTTACATATTCAAAAATTGTTCGTTTTAATTCTCCCGACGAAGTCGAACATCCTCTCGTCAGAGAAGCGCTTAAATTCCTGAATGTTAACGGAATCCAGATAAGCTATGACGCCGACCTACCCGCTCGGTCGGGGATCGGTTCAAGCTCCTCTTTTGCGGTCGGATTGTTAAATGAACTTCATCTTTTTAAGGGAGAAAAGCTGACGAAAGCTCAGCTTGCCGACGAAGCTATCTATCTTGAAAGAACTCTATGCAGGGAAGCCGGCGGTATCCAGGATCAGGTTGCCGTTGCCTTCGGAGGTCTTAACAGAATCGACTTTAACTCTGACGGATACGAAATACATCCTCTGAAAATTTCGGAAGAGCGCCTCAAAGAATTCAACAGTAATCTTATGCTGATTTTCACGGGATTTTCCCATTTTTCGGGCGAGGTAGCCGTAACCCAGCAGGAGAACATTCCGCAAAGCATTTCGCAGTTAAACGAGATGAAAGCGCTCGTTAAGCAAGGCGAAGATATACTGACCGGTTGCGGAAATTTAAATGAATTCGGAAAGCTGCTTGACAGGACATGGCGGCTTAAACAAACTCTTTCTGATAAGATAAGCAACGAAAGAATTAACAGCATTTATTCCTCGGTAATCAACGCAGGCGCGCTCGGAGGTAAAATTCTCGGCGCGGGAAGCGGAGGATTTCTGCTTGTTTATGCCGAGGAGGACAGCCGCGAAAAAATAAAAAAACTCTTTGAGCCGTCGAGGATAATTCCTTTTAAATTTGAATTTGAAGGAACAAAGCTTATCTACGGTTCGGACGAATAATACTGAAAGGAAATCGCCTATGAAAATCGCAATTACCGGAGGAGCCGGATATATAGGTTCAGTTCTCGTCCCCTCTCTTTTGAACGAGGGTTATGAAGTGAGCGTACTTGATAATTTCTATTTCGGTCAGGCGTCATTGCTTGACTGTTGCTGCAACAAGCGTTTCAGTATCACAAGAGCGGACGCAAGGGACGAGGACGCTGTACGCAGATTTATAGACGGTGCGGATTTTATTATTCCGCTCGCCGCTCTTGTAGGATTTCCGCTTTGCAACTACGATAAAACAGCGGCGACAACAACAAATCTCGACGCGATAAAATTGATTTTAAAATTAAGAAGCCCCGAACAAAAAATAATATACCCCTGCACTAACAGCGGATACGGTTCAACCGACGGAAGCATATATTGCACCGAAGACACGCCGATAAATCCCATTTCACTCTACGGCAAAACCAAGGTTGAAGCCGAAAAAGCCGTTCTTGATTCGGGCAATTCGCTTACTTTCAGATTTGCTACCGTTTTCGGTTCTTCACCGAGGATGAGACTTGATTTACTCGTAAACGACTTTGTTTACAGAGCGGTAAACGATAAATCCATGGTAATTTTTGAGGGCGGATTCAAGCGCAATTTTATACATATAAGAGATGTAGTCGGCGCTTATATTCATGCGATAAAAAACTTCGATTCTATGCGCGGCAAAGCATATAACTGCGGATTGTCCGACGCTAATCTTTCCAAGATAGAGCTTTGTGAAAAAATTAAGGAACACATACCGAATTTCACATATGTTCTTTCCGAAATTGACTCCGATCCCGATAAGCGCAACTATATCGTTTCAAACGAGCGTCTTGAAAAAACAGGTTGGAAGCCCGTGTATAATCTTGATGACGGCATAGAAGAACTTATCAAGACTTATTCAATTATCAAAAACAAATCCTATGCTAATTTTTAAGGTGAAATTATGATTGAAATTTTAAAACCTGATTTCAGCTTTGAGGACAACCGCGGCAAGCTTATTCAACTGACTCACGGCGACTGCAAACAGATAAATTATGTTGAATCATCCGCCGGAGTTGTGCGCGGAGGACATTATCATAAACTGAACAAAGAGATATTTTATGTTATCGAGGGTGAGTTTGATGTAACCGTAACGCGCGGAGACAAAAGCGAAACCCGAACATTTTCCGACGGAGATTTTTTTGCAATAGACAAGGGAGTTTTTCACTCTTTTTATTACAAAAAAAGTACGAAACTTATAGTGGCGTATGATATCGGAATAGAGCTTGAAAACGGTGAAAAAGATATTTATTCGGAGTGAAAGCAATGCTTAAAAAATTTTTTAATAAAATTAAATATGAGCTTTGTATTTTCATTTTTTCGCTTGCCGATATTTTGATTTTTTTGCCGGGCAAAGACGATCTTGATATGTGGTGCTTTATGACATATCTCGGCGACTACTCTCACGGCTTTACAACCCGTCTGTTGATAGGCGACATAATTCACCGCTTCACCGACTTCGTTTCGCTCGATATGCTTTATACGCTCAGTGTTTCCGCCTGCGTTCTGCTGTGCTTTCTGCTTGCCGTCGTTTCGGGAAAAGTCCTGCGAAGCGCAGACAGCTCGCTTTTGACCGCGGCAAAAGTAATTCTTGCTTTCGGTCTTGCCTCTCCCATTTTTCTGCCTCTGTTTTCGAGTTGGCTCGGTCTTACCGATATCTGGCTTGTGATTTTAACTCTCGTTTGCTTTATTTTTAACGAGAATAAATATACGCGTTGGCTGATAATACCTCTCAGCATTGCCTGCTGTTTTATCCATCAGGTATATTTTTTCACATATATGACTCCGCTTTGTATTGCGCTTTTATATGACTGCTTAAAAAGCAAAAAGCCGCTTTCAAGAGCGATACTCTGCGCGGCGGATTATTTACTGCTAATAGCGTCGGGAATTTTTGTTTTGTTCGGCAGAAAAAATATCAGCTTTTCGTCCCCTGCCGAGATGGCAGAATACTGTCTGAGTAAAACCGATCTGCCGATGGAACCCGAATGGCTCGCGCAACAGCTTCAATATGAATATTTCAAAAATCTTTCGTCGGTAATGACCGATATTGCTTCATCGAATACGGTAACGGATTTGTTAGGTCTTACGGTAATTTTTTCGCCTATAATAATCTTTTTTGCCTTGATGTGGAAGAACGCGTTGAAAAGCTGCGGCAATATTAAAGAGAAGATTGTAATTATGCTTTGCCTTATTCAGCCGTTGTCGGCTCTGCCTGCTTATATCACCGCAACCAACTGGAACAGATGGACCTGCGGAATAATTTTTTCACAAGTCGCCCTCGCCTTATTTATGATATATCGGCGCAACGAAGCGGTTGAAACTTCACTAAAAAAATACACGGCATTTTTCAAAAATCATCCTGCGATTTTTATAACATATTTTATTTTCTTTGTTTCATTTGCAAAGTTGTTGGGATAATTTAAAATAAAATATTATAAAAACAAAACAAGAAAGGAGCGAAAGTTAAATGAAAATAAAAAAATTTTTATCGGATAAAGAAATGCCGATTTGTATTTTTCTTTTGCTCTCTTTCCTGTCCGTTTTATATAGCGATTTTGATGATATCAAACCGATTTTTATAAAGATTTTATTTGCGATTTCCGCCGCGGTTTTTTCATCGTTTTTTATCAAAAAAGTCAACGAAAAATCAATGGCGTTTCCTCTCGGAATTTTCATTGTTTCTGCCGCGTCAATCAATCTTATTCCTCAGTCCGAAGATTTATATTTAATCGCCGGCGCGGCGTTTGCAATTCTCGGTTTTTCTTTTGCAATGACAGAAAAATTGCATTGGCTCAGCATAATTTTTATGCTTGCGGCAGTAATATTCGATCCTTGCGAATCTGTTATAATGCTGCCCGCTCTCGTTGCGGTTCTGTTTATGCTCAAAAAGAAGCTTACTGCCGTACTGAATCTTGTTGTCTCCGCTTCTGTTACCGCAACGCTTTCGCTTTTGGGCAATTACGGATTCAGCTCCGACCGCTTTGATTTTCTTCGTCTTTCATTCGGATTTTTGAACACGCAAAAAGAAGTTCTCGTCCGTTTTTCTATCATTTCTCTACCCGTTGCCGTAATTGCAGCCTGTTTGATTTACAAACTTTTTCGCAGTAAAAATTTTGCAACGGCGGCGGTAATTATATCCGAATTTTTATTTGAAATATTTATATTTTTGATAAGCAAAAACAGCGAAATTATTTTTCTTTTTTTCCTCCCGTTTTTTGCGGTTATTTTTTCGCTTTCCGGTAAAGAAAGCATAAGAAAAATTCTGACAGATTTCT
>JAQXHF010000113.1 GCA_029007095.1 Clostridia bacterium
ACGCTTACATCAAAAATTATTTCAACAATGATATCTCAGGGCCTGTCGATTGAGGATTGCGTTGAAACTATTGCGGCGACGCTGCCTGTCTGTTCCGTAAGGGGAGTAGCGTATTCCACCTTTACAATAATACAGATTGTCGATAACGCGTACGCAAGAGTTTTCCAGTATGACAATCCGATGATGATTTTGCTGAGAGACGGTAAAAATTATGAGTACGAGCGTGATTTAAAGATCGTACAGGACAAAAAGATTTATGTTTCGAGAATTCCGCTTCAAGAGAATGATATTTTTATCGCGATGAGTGACGGATGCCCACACGCGGGAATCGGCAGAGCGTACAATTTCGGCTGGAAGCGTGAGGATATCATCGACTATATGGAAACCTTTTACAGCGTTGGATTTACGGCAAAAACTCTTGCAACGATTCTCGTTGACGAGTGCAATCGTCTTTATGACAATAAGCCGGGTGACGACGCGACCGCCTGTGTTATAAGAATCAGGAAACGCGAGCCGATGAATATACTTTTCGGTCCTCCGTTTAATCGTGATGATGGTGATAAGATGATGTCGCTGTTTTTCTCAAAAGAGGGCAAGCATATCATCTGCGGCGGTACGACTTCATCGGTTGCCGCCAAATACCTCGGAAAGCCTGTTATACCGTCGCTTGATTTTATAGATAAATCGGTTCCGCCGATTGCTCATATCGACGGCGTTGACCTTGTAACAGAGGGCGTTATTACAATGGATAAAGTTCTGACATACGCTAAGGATTATCTTGCCGACAATGAGTTGTATTCGGTTTGGGGATATCAGAAGGACGGAGCTTCGCTCATATCCCGTATGCTGTTTGAGGAGGCAACCGATATAAACTTCTTTGTAGGCAGAGCGATAAATCCGGCGCATCAGAATCCGGATTTGCCTATAAATTTCAATATCAAAATGCAGCTCGTAAAGGAGCTGTCAGAATGTTTAAAACAAATGGGTAAAAGAATTAAGGTCAGTTATTTTTAATCAATTTTGAGGAGTGAAAAATTTGAGGAAATTTGATACCAAGGTTCAGCATCTTAAATACAAGGTCTTGCGTGAGGTTGCAAGACAGGCGTGGAACAATACTCTTTTGGAAAATGCAATAAATATTCCGAAAATTATTGTCAGCGGAAATACGCCTACTATGCGATGCTGTATTTATAAAGAAAGAGCAATTCTTGCAGAGCGAGTTAAGCTTGCAATGGGCGGAGATAAGACGAATCCCAATGTTGTTGAGGTTCTCGATATAGCTTGCGACGAGTGTCCCATGGGCGGATATGAAGTTACCCAGGCTTGCCGCGGCTGTCTTGCTCACCGCTGCGAGGATGTTTGCAAGAGGGGAGCGATAACTTTTGACCGTGACCATGTCGCGCATATTGACAAAACTAAGTGCGTGGAGTGCGGTCAGTGCGCTAAGGTTTGCCCGTACAGCGCAATCGCCAATTTCAAGCGTCCCTGCGAGCGTTCCTGTAAGGTTAAGGCTATCAAAATGAGCGAAACTAAGGCGGCTTCGATTGACAACAGCAAGTGTATCTCCTGCGGATCCTGCGTTTATCAATGTCCTTTCGGCGCGATTATGGATAAATCATTCATCTTGAACGCAATAGACTTAATCATAAAGAGCAATAACAACAAGAACTACAAGGTTTATGCGGTTGTAGCTCCGTCGATTTCCAGTCAGTTCACCTATGCGAAGCTCGGACAGGTTATTACGGGTATCAAGAAGCTCGGATTTTTCTCTGTTGTTGAGGCTGCTCTCGGTGCGGATATGGTTGCCTATTCGGAAGCCAAGGAGCTTACCGAAAAGGGATTCCTTACAAGCTCCTGCTGTCCCGCATTCGTATCTTTTGTTGAAAAGCAGTTCCCACAGCTTAAAGAAAACATTTCATCTAATCTTTCTCCTGCGGCAACTATTTCAAAGTATATCAAGGAACAGGATCCGGACGCAAAGGTTGTTTTCATAGGACCTTGCATTGCTAAAAAGGCGGAGGCTCAGAAAGAGGAAGTCGCTCCTTATATGGATGTAGTGCTTACCTTTGAGGAGCTTCAAGCTCTGTTCGACAGCCGTGATATTGATATTACACAGCTTGAAGAGGATGTGCTTGAAAACGCCTCCTATTACGGCAGAATTTTTGCAAGAAGCTGCGGACTTACCGATGCTGTTACAGAGGCTCTTAAAGAGCAGAATGTTACCGATTTTGAATTCAAACCGGTTCCCTGCGACGGCATAGAAGCTTGCAGAATGGCACTTTTGAAAGCTTCCAAAAATGTTCTCAACGCCAACTTTATCGAGGGTATGGCGTGTATGGGTGGCTGTATCGGCGGCGCAGGCTGTCTTACACACGGTGAAAAGAATAAGGCAGAGGTTGACGAATACGGTAAGGAAGCCATCGAGAAAACGATTACAGACGCTATCAGCGTACTTAATCTGAATTCTGTCAATAAATAAGCTCCTGTGTTGACAAAAATATATCGTGTGATATAATAATACCATATAGTGCGGACGGTTGCTGAATACGCTTCGCGCTGTAAATAAAATTTAATATTAAAATGTGAAAACAGAGGGAAGTTCGGTGAAATTCCGTCGCAACAGCCATTACCGTGATTGACTAAGGTCATAAGTCGGATAACCTGTTTCACAGAGAAGTATCACTTTGGGCAAGAAAGTTAAGCACTCTCTGTTTTCGCAATGCGAATTCGGTCTTTGTTTTTATGCTCTCGCTCCATTGAGGAACGGGAGCTTTTTTCTTTCCGATGTGAGCTTCAGAAAGGATGATTTGTTATGAAAAAAGCAAAAAGAATTCTTGCGTTGGTTCTGAGCGCCGCAATACTTATGCTCGCTCTCTCGTGCGCGTCATTCGCACTCGACTCTGACTCGGTCACAGTTGATTTAAGCGTTTATGACGGCAGCGTGATTTCTCCCAAGCAGGAGCTTACCGTTACCGACGGAATAGCCGAGGAATACGGATTCACCGTTTCGGCAAGCGACCATAACGGCGTTACCATTGATGAACCGACAGTATTTGACGCGCTTGTAGCTGCTCATAAGGCTATGTACGGCGACGCCTTTACAAAAGAAACCGCAAGTGATTATCTCGTTATGACGAGCGGATTTATTACAAAGGCATTCGGCAAATCCGCGTCTTCGTCAGGCTTTATTGTAAACGGCAGAACGCCTAATGACGGCATTTACAATGAGCTTTACGGCTCATACACAAGCTATGCCTGTGATACCGCCGAAATCAAAGACAACGATTACATCTCATATTATTACTATCAGGATACCGATTACTGGTCAGACGCAATAGCAGACCTTTCAGCCGACAATACCGAAGTTAATGTAGGCGAAGCTGTTACATTCAGCGTTACAGCTTTCAGCTCCTGGTGCGGCAGTATGACCGAGGAAGTAATCGAAATGAATACCGTTAAGTGTCCCGATATTGATATATATGCATATTCAGATTCAGGCAGCGTTAAAGTCGGTACAACAGACGCCGAGGGTAATGCGGTTGTAACTTTTGATGAAGCGGGTACATATCAGCTTTACTGTGCAGGCAGCGCAGATGTAGGCTTGGGCGTAGAGTCTCCGCTTGTTGCGGATTGGATAACCGTTACAGTAAGCGATACCGAAACTCCCGACGAACCGGCGGAGTCCGACAGTTTCCTTTTCAGAGTGTTCAAGACTGTTGTTTATGTTGTAAAAGTTGTTTTTAATATTGTAGTGGATTTTGTTTCTGATATTTTAGGTAAAGTTTTCTGATTTTGAGAGGACTGATTTCTTTTGAAAAAAATTAAAAAT
>JAQXHF010000114.1 GCA_029007095.1 Clostridia bacterium
AGATTTAATCAAAAACCCGTAACGCTCGAAAAATTCATCTCAGCTTTTCTCGAAAATATTATTTCGGGAGACGGTAAAGCTCTTGAAAAAATCGAATATGATATCAGTATGCTTGAAGATAAAGTTGTACGCGATTATGACTGCAAAAATTTCAACGAACAGCTTATGATATATAAAAAGAAGCTTTTGATTCTTAGAAATTATTACGAACAGCTTATTGAAATAGGTCATGAACTTTTTGAAAACGAAAACAAAATTTTCAGCGTCGATAATCTGAGATATTTTAAAGTTTTTACCGAAAAGACGGAAAGGCTCTGCTCCAATGTGTGCCTGCTAAGAGAAAGTATTGTTCAACTTAGAGAGGTTTATCAGGCAAATCTTGATCTTAGACTAAATAACACTATGAAGCTTTTTACCGTTATAACGACAATTTTCTCTCCCCTTTCATTCATTGCCGGTTGGTACGGTATGAATTTTAAAAATATGCCGGAGCTTAACTGGAAATACGGATATATTTCGGTAATCGTTGTATGTATTGCCGCCGTATGTATTTGTTTATATATTTTTAAAAAGAAAAAATTGATGTAACTATTGACAAATTAAGTATGAAATGTTATCATTGTGACATATGAAAAGGCGTTGATGAAGACAAGTAATGCGTCTAATCGTTCACAGTGAGCGGCGGAAAGTGGAAACGCCGTAATTGAATTCGTATGAATAACACTTCGGAGCTTCAATCTGAAAGGCAGACGCTTAGTAGGTGCGGCGCAGGCACAGCGTTACGGTGCAAGGTTTATTTGAACCGTGAGGGACTCGATAAGAGTAATTTAGGTGGTACCGCGGATACAAGGCTATTCGTCCTATGTTTTAAGGACGAATAGCCTTTTTTGTTCGTTCAAAACATATAATGACAGGAGATAAAATTATGAAACACACCGATGTTAAGGAAATTTTGCTTAACCCCTCTCTTATAGGAACCGATGTAACCGTTTGCGGTTGGATAAGAACCTCTCGTGACTCAAAGAATATGGCTTTTATCGAGCTTAATGACGGCACATCTTTAAAGCATTTGCAAATAGTCATTGACAAATCAAATTTTTCCGATATTTCAGACTATATGCCGGGCGGCACAGCGCTTAAAGTAATCGGAACAGTTGTTGAGGGTGCGGTAAACAACGCTGTCGAAGTTAACGCAAAAGAGATAAGCGTTCTCGGCGCTTGCCCCGGCGACTATCCTCTTCAGAAAAAAAGATGCTCGCTTGAATTTCTCAGAACCATTCCGCATCTCAGAGTAAGAACCAATACTTTCAACGCTGTTCTTAGAGTTCGTTCGGTCGCTGCCGCCGCTATTCACAGATATTTCCAGAGCAACAACTTCGTATATATCAACACTCCTCTGCTCACGGCAAGCGACTGTGAGGGTGCAGGCGAAGTCTTTAAAGTAACAACCATCGGTTATTCCGACAAGTACAAGAGCGAGGAAGAATACTATGCCGATGATTTCTTCGGCAAAAAGGCGGGACTTTCGGTTTCAGGTCAGCTTGAAGGCGAAGTAGCAGCTATGGGACTCGGTAAAATTTATACCTTCGGTCCGTCTTTCAGAGCCGAAAAAAGTAACACTCAGCGCCATGTTGCGGAATTCTGGCATGTTGAACCCGAAATCGCTTTTGCAGAGCTTGATGATGTCATCGAGGTTGCTCAGTCAATGATTAAATATGTAATTTCCGATGTTATGGAAAAGTGTCCCCAGGAGCTTGATTTCTTTGAAAAGTTTATGCAAAAGGGACTTAGAAACAAATTACAGAATATAATCGACAACGATTTTGAGGTTCTCGATTACACAAAGGCTATTGAGTTGCTTCAAAATGCAGATGTTAAATTCCAGTATCCTGTTGAATGGGGTTGTGATCTGCAAACGGAACACGAGCGCTATATTACCGAAAAAATATTTAACAAGCCTGTTTTTGTTACCAATTATCCAAAAGAAATCAAATCTTTCTATATGAAACAGAATCCGGACGGAAAAACCGTCGCCGCAACAGATTTACTTGTTCCCGGAGTCGGTGAAATTATCGGCGGAAGTCAGCGTGAAGAAGATCTCGGAAAGCTTCTCAGCGCTATGGAAGAAAGAGGTATGAGCCTGTCGGAATACAGCGACTATATCGACCTTCGTAAATTCGGATCAGTTCCGCACGGCGGCTTCGGTCTTGGATTTGAAAGAATTATAATGTATATGACCGGCATAGAAAATATAAGAGATGTGCAGCTCTATCCGCGCACAGTCGGCAACATAAGATAAGGAGTACGCTATGAGAGATTTACAGATAGTTGACGGATATTCCTCCGCTCTCGGAATGAGAGAAACGCAAAAAGCAATAAACCTTGTTAAAGATACTTTTTCAAGAGAGCTTTCACTCGCATTAAACCTTGAAAAAATAAGCGCTCCTTTCATCGTTACAAAGGAAAGCGGAATCAACGACGACCTTAACGGAGTTGAGAGAAAGGTTGATTTCGATACAAAGGAAATCGAGGGCACGGCAGAAGTTGTCCAGTCCCTTGCTAAATGGAAAAGAATGGCTCTCAAAAGGTATAATTACAGCCCCAACGAGGGAATTTATACCGATATGAAAGCCATACGCAGAGATGACGATTGTGACAATATCCATTCAATTTTTGTTGACCAATGGGATTGGGAGCGTGTGATTTGTAAAGAAGACAGAACTGTTGACTTCTTGAAAAGTATTGTTATCAAAATCGTCAGAGCAATAGAAGAAACACAAAAGATACTTCATTCATCTTTCCCGCAGCTTAAAAATGAACTTAAAACAGAAGTGTGCTTCATAACAACTCAGGAGCTTGAAGACAAATATCCTGATTTGAGTCCGAAAGAACGCGAAAACGCACTCTTAAAAGAATGTGGAGCCGCATTTATAATGCAAATCGGCGGAATACTTAAAAGCGGTGTAAAGCATGACGGAAGAGCGCCCGATTATGATGATTGGTCCTTAAACGGTGACCTGATGTTCTGGAATCCTGTATTGGAAAAAGCATTTGAAATTTCCTCAATGGGCATCAGAGTTGACTCAAACTCACTTGTTTCTCAATTAAAAGAAGCAAATGCAGAGGACAGACTGAAATACAGCTATCACAAAGGTATAGTTGACGGAACAATGCCTCTTACAATCGGCGGAGGAATCGGACAATCGCGTCTTTGTATGCTTCTGCTCGAAAAGGCTCACATCGGTGAAGTTCAAGTTTCTGTATGGCCGGAAGCAATGATTGAAAAATGTAAAGAAAATGGAATGGAACTACTCTGATTCTGAATATAAAAAAACAGACCTGTTCGGTTAATCCCGAACAAGTCTGTTTTTTATATTCTGTTATATGAGAAGCATACGGTCGTTATTAAGATTTTTTCCCGAAGCTTCACGGAATTTAAGAAGCAAATCATTAACTGTAATTGATTTTCTTTCTTCGCCGGAAATATCCATTATTATCTTTCCGGCGTTCATCATAATAGTTCGGTTGCCGAGTTCAAGCGCCGACTGCATATTGTGCGTTATCATCATACAAGTCAGTTTATTCTCCGCAACTATTGATTCGGTAAGAGAAAGAACTTTCTCGGCAGTTGCAGGATCAAGAGCTGCCGTATGTTCATCAAGTAAAAGCAATTCAGGCGGTTCAAAGGTTGCCATCATCAGAGTTAATGCCTGTCGCTGACCGCCGGACAGCAATCCTACGGGTTGATTCATACGATTTTCTAGTCCCATATCAAGCAAAGCGACTCTTTCTCTAAAAGATTTTTTATCAGCCTTTGAAACATGACTGAGCCAGCCTCCCCTGCCTGCTGCAAGCGCGAGATTTTCCTCAACGGTCATTCCGGGGGCGCTGCCTCGCATGGGATCCTGAAAAAGTCTGCCGATTTTTCGCGCTCTTTTGTGCTCCGGCATAAGCGAGATATCCTTACCGTTAAGCTCAATTTTTCCGCTATCGGTAATGAAACTGCCGGCAATCGCATTAAAAAGTGTTGACTTTCCGGCTCCGTTAGCACCGATTATAGTGATAAAATCGCCGTCATTTACATCCAAAGAAAGATCGTCAAGAGCCTTTTTGGAATCGGTAGTACCGGGATTGAAAGTTTTAGAAATGTGTGATAATCTAAGCATCATACACTCCCCTTTCCAAAGCGCTGTGCAAATCTGCGCTTAAACAGCGGGAACTGAGTTTTAAGATAAGGAACTGAAATCGCCGCGATTACAATAACCGATGATACAAATTTAAGCATAAACGCAGGCATATCCAAACGAAGCGCTATCGTATAAACCAATCTAAACACAAATGCGCCGAGAACCAATCCGACTATTTGAAGCGGAATTTTTTTCCTGCCCATAAACACATTACCGATAAGCAACGAAGCAAGAGCTATCGTTACCATTCCCGTTCCTATATCAATATTAACGGATTTCTGAGACTGTGCCAGCAAGCATCCCGAAAGAGCTGTAAAAGAATTGGCAACGCAAAGTCCTACAATAGTAGTGAAAACCGGATTTATAGAAGAGGAACGAACCATATCAGGATTGTTTCCCGTTGCTCGAATAGCAAGACCGAGCTTAGTCCTGAGGAAAAGGGCGAGTAAAACGCCGACTGCGATTACGGCGATTGCCGCAACGATCAGTTTATACTGCTCTTTAAACGGCGTATCCTTTACAAGTGCAAGCATTTTTGTAAACACAGTATCGCATTTATTCATATTGAGTATAGACGAGTTACCCATTACGGCTATGTTTATCGAATACAAAGCCGTATTAACGATGATTCCCGCAAGCAAGCTATTGATGCCCATTTTCGTCTGCAAAAACGCCGTTATAAATCCTGACGCAACTCCGGCCGCCATAGCGGCAGGGATTGCAAGAAACGGGTGTCCGGACAAAGTAACGACAGCACCAACGGTTGCTCCGAAAGTGAAGCAGCCGTCGGTTGACAGATCGCATACATTTAACATCGAATAGCTGAGATAAAGAGCGAGAACCGTAAGCGCGCTTATAAGTCCTAACTCAGACGCGGTTTGAAGAAGTGTTAAAGCAGATCCCAGCGACATATTGAAATTCCTTTCGGTTTATTTCTGACCTTCAAATGTTTCGGCAGTCTTAATCTTTTCTACCTTTGTGCAATGAGGTTCTATTGCTTTCGCAATCTCATCATAGTTAAATCCGAGCTGAGCGCATATATCGGTATTGATAGTTGCAGTACCATTATCAAATGTGCGAACAGCCATATCAGCAGGAGCTTTACCGTCAACAAGTATTTCTGCAACCATATTTGCGGTTTCTTTTCCGAGGTTGATATAATCAACGCCGAAGCCGAGGAAAGCTCCGTTAAGGGCAAAAGAATCAGCGCCGGCATAGTGAGGAATACCCGCTTTTGCAAATGTTTCGTATATTGCAAGTTCAGATTTCATAATTGTATTGTCGGTAGGAGTGAATACTGCGTCAACGCCGTCTGTTACAAGAGCCTGAGCTGCAAGAGTTACTTCATCTGCTGTTGTTCCGGTGCGCTCAACATAAGCTACGCCTTTTTTGTCAAGATATGCTTTTGCGTCATTGATGGCGGCTGTTGACGAATCCTGACCGACATCATACAGAAGACCGACCTTTTTGATATCCTTATCGGTTTCAAACATAATATCCATAATCGCATTCGTATTAAGATAATCCGAAGTACCGGTAATGTTGCTTCCGGGAGCTTCAAGAGAATCAACAAGATTAACCGAAACAGGATCGGTTACCGCTGAGAACACAACCGGAATGTCTTTACCTTCCGTAGCAGACTGCATAGCCATAGCAACAGGGGTGGCAACGCCCACCATAAGGTCAACTTCATCAGCGATAAAGTTAGATATAATCTGATTCATTACATTGGAATCAGCGTTGCAGTTATCATAACTGATATCAAACTCAACGCCCTTTTCCTTGCCGATTGCAGCAAGCTGGGACTTGATATTGTCAACTATCTGATTGAGCGATGCGTCATCTACATAATTGCATATGCCAACCTTATAGGTCTTTGTCGCAGAGCTGTTGTTGTCGTCCGTTTTTGTACCGCAAGCCGTAAGCGTACCGAGTATGAACAGTGTGCTAAGAATAAGAGCAATTATTTTTTTCATAATAATACCAACCTTTCATTATAAAGAAAATTTATTACATTTTAATTAAAAGTAAAAAATACACCGGCGCGAATGCGCCAAAGCTTGGTAAACAATGTCATAAATAAAACCTCCAAAAAAACAAAAATCCTGTCTCAGCAAAACATTGCTGGGACAGGAGAATTACATATCCTGTGGTGCCACCCGGCTTGGCGTAATCTACGCCCACTCTGACGCACTTGAATGCGCTGACCTTTATTCACGGAGTGTCAGCTCCGTCTCACATACTCCAAAAATAAATTTGTTTCCGTTCGCCCTCAAAAGTCCATTCGATCAAACCTTATTCGCCGCATTTCCACCGTCAGCGGCTCTCTATGGAACAGAATTAAGATCTACTTACTCCTTCTCATTGGTTTATAGGCATTATACTACCTAAAATCAAAACTGTCAACACTTTCTATGAATTTTTAAAATTTTTTCTGCTTTACCGATATAATAATGTAATTTAGGTGTTGACATAAGGATTATACTTTGATATAATATATGCGTTCTCGGGGGTATAGCTCAGCTGGGAGAGCGCTTGAATGGCATTCAAGAGGTCATCGGTTCGAACCCGACTATCTCCACCAAAAGCACTTCTTTTGAAGTGCTTTTTTCTTTATGTCTTTCAACTCTATATAAAAGCTCAAAGCCACCGATTTCCCGGTGGCTTTATTCATTGTAAAATTATTTATTATAAGGCGAAAATGCCGACAAGTATCGCAGCAATCCAAACAAGCAAGCTCAAAGCATACTTTTCTATCCATGCAGCCGCAAGCATATAAACAGACGGAATAAAAGCAATGATTTTAACAAATATATTGGTTTTCTCTTTCTTTGAATAAATCAGGCTCCAATTGTTCAACGCGTCCTCATAAAGCGGCGCATTATTGCACAGAAGCGAAATTCCGATATAAAGGAAAACAATATAAATCCAAAAGATTACTGTATTATACGGAACTTTAAGATAAAACAATCCGAGATATCCGCCGATTATCATTCCGTATCCGAAAATTCTGTTCATAAATCCGGGCAGATAGCAAACAAGGAAGGTAGTGAGCTTCGATTTGGTAAAATCATGCTCAATATGACCGCAAAGCTCATTAGCTTGAAGATACCTTGCGTCCTGCACAGGAACATTAAGAATTTTACAAAAAAGCTGCTCCCAAAAGCCTTTCAGAAAAGAACCTATAATCGTAATATACTTTGAAATAACATAAACTATATTCATATAATGTCACCCGTGCCTTTCATAAACGCATCCTCAAAGCTTACCGTTCCGTCAAGGCAGGCTTTTGTAGCGTCGCTGTACGAAATTCCCTCGTTAACAAGCAGGTCGTTTATTTCATTATAGGTTTCATTATCTCCGCAAAGCTTTGTGATTATCGCTGCGGTGTAGAAACATTCAAGTGAAACGCTGTTGCCGGAATATGCAGAAGTAAGAGCTCCGTTGTAGCAGTCAACAGCAGCTTCCAAAGCGGCTTCTTTATCGCCTTTGAGCATATATGCAATAGCCTGCTGACGGATAATTTCATTGTCAGAGCCGACATTCAAGCCCTCCGAGCAAACCTTTATAGTCTCGTCATACTTGCCCTCTCTGCGGAGAACCTCAGCTTTTAAGCTATAATATGATAATCCGTCGGGATCATTTTCTTTAAGCTGTTCACAGTAGTTATTAGCTTCGTCAAATTTGCTCTGCATTATAGCGGATTTAATCGAATAGTATTCCGCTGTGATATCCTTTGCATTTCTCTTCAAAGCTGTCTGTGTAAGCTCGTCGAGCAAATCGTATTTCTGGAAATTCCATGCGGCGTTCATATAGTTTGATAGGAACATATAGCCGTAGTCCCCTGCTTCTTCATATGATAGCTTCATAAATCCGAGAGTTGTATCTGCATTCTCATCCGCATAATAAGCAGTCATAAATTTATAGTATGTTACTATACATTTTTTAGCGTCGGAATCCTGATCAACCGAATCCAGATACTTGATAGTTTCATCATAAGGAATTACATAATCGTCGGAACCGTCACCGAAAATATATGTTTGCCATTCGTCTGCAACAGTTTCGGATATATCTGTTATTTCATTACAGAAATCGTAACAGGATTTTATCTTTTCAAACTTTTTAGACGCAAGAGTTTTTTCATCAAAGGCTTCCTCAACCGC
>JAQXHF010000115.1 GCA_029007095.1 Clostridia bacterium
TATTCCGAGTTTTGGATTGGAAGCTAAAAGATGCGGCGATAAAAAATAGCGCTGAACTGCAAAAAATCTGAAAATCAATCCTACAACGGCAAGAATTATTCCTCCGCCAAGCAAAGAGATAAACAGATACAACTCAATTCCTCCCGAAAGAGCGAGTGAGAGTATCGCCGCAAACATAAGTATAGCGGGTAAAAGGAAAATTATCGTCCATATCAGTTTTAATAAAAATATTGTTAAACATAATCTCATTGCTTTAAATGAGCTTGACGGCTTGAACCAATAACAAAGCCTTTTGGCGCAGTTTTTCCTTTGGGTGTTTTTGCCAGAAAACCATGCTTTTTCACCGAGCTGAACCGAACTTAAAAGCATAATAAAAAATACAGTCAAAATTAACAAGATTACAATAGCGCAGACAGGATAAATATATTTATTTACCGAGCCTGCAATTTCACTCAGATGCGTGATTTTGTCAAGTCGGTCAAGAGCACCCGGAAGCACAGTAAACATAATAACCGACAAAACGGAAAAGGCAAGAAGAATATCGGGTTTTGAAAGATTATTTTTAATCAGTTTTTTACTTTTTGATTTGATTTCTCTGATTTTCATTTTATCACCCCGTATAAATTTTTGTCTTGAAAAAGACAGTTTATTCATAATCACTTGAAAAATTTTCCTGATAATGTATAATACGAATGAGGTGTTATAATTTGAAAAACAGCAGAATTGAGCTTTTTGTTCCCACAAGCTATACCGAAAAGTATCTTAAAAGCTTTGAAGAATTTTTTATTGATGATGATTTTGAATTTATTTTGCGATGCGAGCCAATCTCTCTGAACTTTTGCAAAAAATATTCCGACAAATACAGCGGCGTAAGTATCAACGATTCACCAACCGATGAATATCCGTACGAACTTTTTTGCCGCAGTTGGGAAAATTCGTTTAGAGAATGTGATAATGAAAAAATCAGAAAGATTTTTGTTAATGACATCGTTTGGAAAATTAAAACGGACAAACTTTTTCCGTACCATTTAATCGGTGATAATTATGAGCAGGGTATGGAAAAAATTTCTGCTCTGTTACAAAAAACGGACGACAGCCTTTTAACGGAGCTTAGATGTTCAAACGGATTTTATCTCTTAAAATTAAAATACCATGACGAGCTTATGGCCGACTGCGGCAAATATTTACGGCTTATGCACGGCGGAGATGTTTTGTATGAAAGCGATACCGTAGACCTTGTCCTTACGCGTATTAAACATACGGGAGATAAGATTGAAATTTGCGGATATTTGCAGTCGCCTGTATTCGATTACTGCGATAAACCGATGCTGTTCTGTAAAAATAATGACGCTGAGCTTTTTGAAATTGATTTATATGAATCATCATGGTGCTATGACGGCTCTAAGCAGCGTAACAATACCGCATGGGGATTCAGAATTACTTTCAGCGACAGAGAAAACATTTCTGTTTCTTTTAAGATTTCCGTATGCTCTAACAGCTATGACGCGGCTTTAAAATTCGGAGAATGGGTAGCGTTTAATTCGGGACTCGGACGATATGAATATGTTTCCGGTACAAAAAGATATAAAATCACCGACGGCAAAATTAGCATTACAGAAGCGAGCGCCGCCGATGAAAAGAAATATAAGCTTAAATCCGCGCTTTCTTACATTAAGAAAAACAAAAAAGTCTTTGCAGTTCGTATGATGAATTTGCTTATGCCAAAGAAGAAAATATGGCTTTATCATGACTGCAAGGGCGTGGGTAGGGATAACGCATATTATCAGTTTATACACGATTTTGACAAGAATGACGGCGTTGAAAGATATTATGTAGTCAACGGCAGTATTACCGAAGCCGAACAATATTTTACAGACGAACAGAAAAATCATTTGCTTGTTTTTCGCTCAAATAAGCATAAGCTTATGTATCTGATGGCTGAAAAGATAATTACTGCATATATTGAAAAAGTCAATTATCTTCCGTTCTTTGACGACGCATATCCGCATTATATCGACCTGTTTTCAGGTGAGGTTATTTATCTTCAACACGGTATCCTTCATGCACATTTACCGTGGAAATACTCTTATGACAGACTTGATTTAAGCTATGAAGTAATATCAAGCGAATATGAAAAGAGAAATTTCTGCAATAATTACTGCTTCCCGGTTGAAGCGCTGATAAAAAGTAAAATGCCGAGGTATGACTTTACCGACAGCAATATAAACCCAACTGAAAACAGAATTATTTTTGCACCGTCATGGCGCAAATACCTTATTTCGCTCGGCTCAGACGGCAACTGGATAACCGACAGGGATAAATTTATAAATTCTGATTATTTCAGAGAAACAAATGAATTTTTGAACAGTAAAGAGCTTGGCAATTTACTTGAAGACAAAAATTGGTATCTTGATTACAAACCGCATCCTATTTTTGCGAGGTATAATGATTGCTATAAGATTGACAATCCGCGTATTTCTATAAAGGATTCCGCAGACGCAGCGGATTATAAAATATGCATTACGGATTATTCTTCTTATGTTTTTGATTTTGTTTATTTGCAGCGAGCGGTAGTGTATTTTATACCTGATTATTCTGAGTTTAAAGCAGGAATGAACGATTACCGTGAACTTGATATTCCTCTTGAAGACGGATTCGGTGAGCTTACGCAAAAGGCTGATGACGCGATAGAGGCTGTCAAAAAAATCATTGCTAACGACGGAAAGCCGCTCGGTAAATATGCAGAAAAAAATAACGGTTTCTTCTTCAATAATGATAAGAATTGCCGCGATAAAATATATGAAGCTTTAAAATAAGCTTATGAAGCTCATATATAACAACAGACTCGTACGATTATGTTCGCACGAGTCTGTTTTATATAAAGGATTTTATTATTTGTTCTGCTCGTTATATGCGGCTCTTACTGCCTTTGCGAGCTGATCGGGGCAGGAGGTACGCTTGAATCCGCAGGTGATACCTCCGAGCTTCTTTTCAATTTCCTCAACGGTCATACCGTCAACGATTGATGAAATTCCTTTAAGATTACCGTTACAGCCGCCTGTAAACTGAATGTTCTTAACAATATTTCCGTCAAGTTCAAAAGTTATCTGACTTGAACAGGTACCCTGAGTTTTATAAACATAATTCATAATGATTACCTCCGTCATTTTATACGACAATATTCTATAACTTTGTTAACGCTTTGTCAAGTCATTATATACAGGAGCGCAAGCAAAAGCAGCTTATCGCCTCCGTCGGAAATCAGAATAAGCATCAATGCAAATATAAGCATAGCTTCGTTGTCAAAACCTGCGCCTTTGCCTGAAAAAATTGATTTAACAGGACAGGCGTCGCCGCAAAAAGGAGTTTGCTTTTTTTGCGTCCACGGATTATGATGACCGAAAACTTCATTTGCCGACGGATATTTATTATGTTCATATTCGTTTTTAGACTGCTCAGGCGGCGGCATAGCGCGCTTTTGCATATCACGGGCGAGGTTTATTGCTCTGTCCTGCATTCGGTTGAAGTCCTGAGCCTGCATTTTTATCACCCTTTTTTACTGATTTTTCGAGTATCGGCATAATTTCAAGCAGTTTAATAAGCTGAATAGCGTCATCGGTCTTTTTCTGTTTGTCAGGGCTAAGATTTGGTTTCAGCGCTTCGAGCAGTCTGCATCTTTTTCCTCCGTCGGAATTCATAACCGACATAATTTCTGCGATTTTTGCAAACATTTCCGGATTTAACATATTACCGATGTCGAAGCCTGCGTTTGAAGAACCTGAAACTGAATTGTTTGCGTCGTTTGGTTTTGAAGAACCGCTAGTGTTATTTTTAGCTGTCGGGGAGCCTGATGAACCGAAAATTGCTTCTGCTGTTGCTTTGAGTGACTCAATATCATCGGGTGTGAGAGAGGATAAAATATCATTGAGATTTTCCATTACCGTTACCGTTTATCTTTTCAAAAATTTTTTTAGCGGCAGGGGAGTTAAGGATAGCTCTTAATTTATCTGAATCTTGCATAATTTCATTTAGCTCTTTTGTCTGTTCGCTGTTAAGACTGTTTATCATATCCTGAGCAGCCTGCTTTTTACCGCTTTCGTCCGATTTACCGATTTTGTCAAGCATTGATGAAAAGTCGGAAAATGAGTTCATTCCCATTTACAATCACACTCCAATGTAATACAATATATTATATTCTTATAAAAGGTGGTATATGAGTGAGGATTTTGGTTATTTCCGATTCACACGGCGGTGAATTTAAAATCAGACAGGCTGTATCGGAACAGCCTAAGGCTAAAATGCTTATTTTTCTCGGAGACGGTCTGCGCGATCTTGATAATTTTGATTCTCTTGCTCCGGATATGACCGTTCTGAAAGTCAGAGGAAACTGCGATTTTTACAGTACAGAACGAGAATTTATAGTAGATGAGGTAGAGGGAGTCCGTCTTTACTGTACTCACGGATATAGGGAAAATGTTAAAAGTACAAAATCAATTCTTCGTCAGACAGCTGCCGATAATAAAGCTCACATTGCATTATATGGTCATACTCATATTCCTGACACTACATATGACGACGGCGTTTGGCTTATAAATCCGGGCAGCATAAGAGATGGTAGCTATGCGGTTATAGACATAAGTGAAAAAGGAATACTTCCTGCATTGATGAAGCTGAGATGTTGATTTAAGTAATATTCCTCCGTGCTTCGGCATAATTATTGATTAGCTAAAATACGGAGGAATTGTTATGTTTGTATTTTCTGTTAAAGCGAATAAGCCAAAGCTTATTATTATTCTTTGCATTGTGGTAGTTGTGCTTGTGACTGCTGTATTGCTTATAGCGAGACACGATAAACCGACGGCAAACGACGGCGGAATAAGCCTTAAAGCTTCGGATGAGAGCGAAAGGATTGCATTTCTTTCGCAGTTTGGTTGGAAAGTTAAAGAAGATCCTGTTGAAGTAAGCGAAATCATTATCCCTAATGAATTTGACGATACATATTCTGCATACAATGAGATACAGAAGTTGCAGGATATGGATTTATCGCCTTACAAGGGCGAGTGGGTTAAAAAATGGGTTTATGCGGTTAAAAATTATCCGGGATACGGCGATGACAGCGATTGTATCAGAGCTACTTTACTTGTTCGTGATGGTATGGTAATAGGCGGCGATGTTTCGTCGCTTGAACTTGACGGGTTTACGCAAGGCTTTGATTTCCCTGAAAAAACCGCCGCTGAAACAACTTCCGCAGCGGCATAAATCTCATTTATATTTGCTTTTGTTTTTTAGGAATTTGTGCAATTATTATGGCACAGAACATAACAGCGCAACCTATATATTCTCTCGTTTCCATACTCTGACCTAATATAAGGAATGCAAATATTACCGAGAAAACGGATTCAAGGCATAGAAGCATTGAAGCAATGGTAGGTTCGGTATATTTCTGACCGATTACCTGTAAGGTGAAAGCGACTCCGCTGCTCATAATACCGGAATACAGTATCGGTACGATCGCCGCGTTAATTTCTGAAATTTTCGGTTCTTCAAAGATAAACATACATATTACCGACAACACGCCCGTTATGAGGAATTGACCGCAGGATAAAACAACCGGATCAATCTCCGAAGCGAATTTATCAATCAAGATTATATGTATCGCAAAGGCAACCGCGCATATCAGAGTAAGTATTTCTCCTTTGCCGAGGTTCAGAGTATTTGAACTACCCATACACAGCAGATACAGTCCGCCCATTCCGAGGATTACACCAATCCAGACGGTGAAAGGCGGTCTTTTTTTCATAAACAGTCCGAATATAGGAACAAGAAGCATATATATAGCTGTCAGAAATCCTACTTTTCCGACTTCTGTATAATTGAAAGCAAATTGTTGCAAATTACTGCCGATAAAAAGCGCAAGTCCGACAGGAATAATTGCAGCAGCATATTTCTTGAAAACAATCTTCTTCTGTGCTTTTGTGGTCTTTACCGGGTTTTTAATCCTTTTAAAAGCGATTATAGGCATAAGAACAGCCGCACCCATCAACATTCTGATTCCGTTAAAAGTGAACCCCTCAACATGTTTCATTCCTTCGCTTTGCGCGACAAATGACAGTCCCCATATCATTGCGGCTAAAACCAACATAAGAGGTCCCGCAATTTTCTTATTCGCTTTGATAATAACATCTCCTTTTCAAAGCATTTGATATTTTCAATCACAAACTCAAATATTATAAGACTTTAAAGTGATAATGTCAAATGTTATACTGTTGATTTATTTGTAAATTATGGTATAATTTATATATATTTCAGTTAAAGGAGTAAATCGAAATGTCGGATTGTAATATTATTACTCACAGAGGTGCAAACAAATTAGCTCCTCAGAATACTCTTGAAGCTTTTAAAATTGCAATGCAGTACAAGCCTGAGGGATATGAAACCGATGTGCATCTTACAAAGGACGGTATTCCCGTTATTTGTCACGATTATACGGTAAATAAAACCTCTAACGGAGAGGGAAATATTCGTGATATGACTCTTGCCGAATTGAGAGAGCTTGACTTCGGCTCGTATTTTCACAGTACATATAAAGGAACGCGGATACCTACCCTTGACGAGTTCCTTAATTTGATGAAAAAAGCGGACTTTAAAATTCTTGATATTGAAATCAAAAGTCCTCTTGATAAGGATTATTCTATTGTCCCGATAGTGGTTGATGCGGTTAAGGCTCACGGACTTTTTGATAAGCTTTTGATATCAAGCTTTGACAGCGAAGTGCTTATTAAAGTCAAAGAGTATGATGAAAACTGTCTTACCGGCTTCCTTTACAGTCCCAAGCAGGTTGATCTTAAAATTTGGAAAAAACCGGTAGATTATGCTAAGAGCATAGGAGCGGACGCACTTCATCCGTATTACGGATTTGTTGACCGTAAATATGTTGAGAAGGCTCACGAGAACGATATAGAGGTCAATCCCTGGACAGTCAACAAGGAGAAGCATATACGCAATCTGGCGCTTTACGGTGTAGACGGAATTATAACCGATTTCGCAAAATTTGCGAAAGAGATCGTCGGCGGAATATTATAATGAATTTAAAAATAATGACGAAAAAATCGCTTGTTAGAATTTTATGTTTGATTGTTACGGTTTGTTTTTGCGTTACAATGTATGGGTGCGGCAAATCGGATGAAATCGATAACAACGGATATGAAATTTCAGCTATATCGGTTTTTGATGAAACTCTTTCTATAGGGACGAAAGATATTCCGGCAGTTTTCAGATTCACTCTGACGCCGTATAATACAAAAGCCGATGTCAAAAACATTATTGAGTATGTCAGTATGAATGACAACATAGCGCGAATCGAATATACCGATACAGACTCAGGCGTTTCATATGCGTTTAAAATCATACCGGTTAGCGCCGGCGAAACGGATGTTTATTTGAAATCAAAAGAAAGCGGCGTATGCTCGTCCAAAATACATATTACCGTGACTGACGGTAAAATTTCGGATAAAACCTCATCTGAAAATAAAACAGAGCAGAATTCGGAAATTTCATCGACAGATGCGACTCAAAGCAATATTCATTCGCAGGAAGAAAAAACACAGACCGATATAGTCTATATAACGCCTACGGGTAAAAAGTACCATTTAAGTAAATCCTGCGCAGGGAAAAATGCCGTTGCGGTGAAATATAATTTAGCTGTAAAAGAGTACGAGCCTTGCAAGAAATGTGCCGAGTGATAATTATGCTAATCAGTTAAGCGGACCTGAATCTTTGATTAAAAATCAGGCCCGCATATTTTATATATTGATTATACCGGTATGTTCAAGCACGATATATACGCCAATTAGAATGAGAATTATACCGCCGGCAAGCTCCGCCTTTGATTTATATTTTGCTCCGAATTTATTGCCGATTTTAATTCCGATTACCGAAAAGATAAATGTAGTAATTCCGATTATTATAACTGCCGGAACTATTTTAACTTTCAGAAAAGCGAAGCTGACTCCAACAGCTAATGCGTCAATGCTGTCTGCTATTGCAAGCGGAAGCATTGCTTTTGCGGAAAAAGAGGAACCCATCTTTTTGACTTCTTCCCTTGATTCCCGTATCATATTTATTCCTATGATTCCAAGTAAAGCAAAAGAAATCCAATGGTCAAATTTATCGACAATGCCGCTGAATGACGCACCGAGGAAATATCCGATAAGAGGCATAATCGCCTGTCCGCCGCCGAACCATAGTCCGGCTGACAGCATATGCTTTTTTTCGACCTTTTCAACCGACAATCCTTTGCAGATAGAAATTGCAAAGGCGTCCATAGAAAGTCCCACAGCGATTATCAATAATTCCCAAATGCTCAAAACAGTACCTCCGTTAATATTTAATCAATCCAAGGTTCAATTACAATATCAATTTTTGCGTCTGTAAAATCTTCTATATGAACGGTTAGCTTGCGGATTCCGGGATTATCTCTGTTATACTCATAATCAGGATTAACAAGAGAAACGGTATCCATAACGCTGAAAGTTCCGTCGCAATCAACGAGGGTGGCTCTCATTGCTTTGTTTCCGATTGTAAGCTTAGCCGTCTTTCCGGCGTCGGAAATTTCAATATCGGCTTTTGTGTGCATAAACCAATACATTTCCGATTCGGACGGGCAAGAAACTACATCGGTTATTCTAAGTTTTGAATAGTTGTCAAACAGTTCAAATTCTCTGACAACACTCTTAACATTATTCAGGCAGTACGCGTCTGTCATATCAATAATAGCTTTTCCGCCGTCGTTGTTTTCCTCAAATGAGCTGATATTGACCTTTGCAAGCGCGTACTGATCCTCAGGAGTCATAGTCGGATTTATTACAAGTGTGTTTTGTCCTTCGGCACGCTTACGGTAGCTTTGCCATCTGCCGAATCCTACAAGTCCGACAAAATATTCGGGCGCATTGTAATTTCCGGGACCGAGTTCTTCGGCCCAGCGTTCTCCGAGCGCGTCAAAAACAAAGGTGCCTATATCGAGATCACCGTGATTCGTGTAGTTATAACCGGATTTAATTGCCGCAAATGTTGCATTGGGATCCATATATGCGCTTCTCATAACGGCAAGGTCAACATATCCGTCGGATTTGCAGAGAACAGATAAAGGCTCGTCGCTGAAATCTGTATTTTCCGCTGAAAATTTTGTATTGTACCAAAGCGCCGCAAGAGTTGCTTCTCTGTCTTCATTAAGTGTAGGATCGGCATTCTTTTCAAATTCTGCAAGCAGCGGCGCGTCATATTCATCGGCAAACCAGTTTAAAGCGGGACTGTAAAGAGGTTCTGATTTATTGTCGCCGTAATTGAATACGCCCTGCGCTCCGGTTACATAAATCGGATAATATCCTACCTTATCAACGCCCTTTATATCAGACAGTCCGAAATCCGTACCGAAGAAATTTCTTGATGTTGAAAGGAAATACACAAGATAGGTTGTGCAGTATTCCCAGTATCCCGTACCTTCGACATAAACGCCGTCGGGATTAAATAAAGCAAAAGTAAGCGGCATATATTCATAAGCGCTTGAAAGAAGCTTCGCGGCTTCCTTTTCAAAATATTCCGAAAAAGTCATACATGCTATACCTATTCCGCCATAGCATACGGTATTCCAATTAACCTTTGACCATGTCCACCAGTTTTGGGTAAGAATTTTTCCGTTAGTTGCCGGCACGATTGCCTTTTGATAGACATTCTCGGCAATAAAATCCTTTTGGCTGTCGGTCAAGTAATCATAAAGCCAATCATAACCTACGGACATAGCGAGAGCCATTTCTGCAACATCAAGAAAGTGATCCGGATTCCAACTTTCAAAATTGCAGGCATTTTCCATTTCGGCATAAGCGCGCTCGGCGTATTTTTCGTTTTCGGTGACTCTCCATGCTGCCGAAAGAACAATTACGCGGCTGAGAATTTTACGGGAAACTTCAAGAATTCCGTCGTCGCCGTCAAAATAGTATTCAACAAAATCCTCGTTTAGCAGAGCGTCGGCACGGCTTAATGAATAACCGAAAATCTGCTTTATGTATTCATCGCCGTTGGGATTGTCGTAATTTGATTTAACTTTATCAAAATCCTCGCTGTCGGCAAAAATAAACGGGTGTTCGATTCTTGCTCGTGCGTCCTGTATGTATTTTTTCATATCGTTAACGGGTATTTTTTCTGATTTGTCCGAAAAGTCAATATAATCTATACCAACCTTGACAGTATCGGGCAGGATTTTTAAATATGAAAAAGCTGAACCGATATTGCCCTGACAAATAAGCATAACCATTGATACAAGAATAGAAATCAATCTTTTTATAAGCTCCATAACAATAAACCTCCTGTAATTTTAAGATATTATATCAACCTGAATATTGTTTGTCAATTTTTGTATTTGCTAAAATAAATAAGTTATGAATAAACTAAAAATTTATTGAATTTCGGTTGTCAACCGATAATACATATGATATAATAATATGACTATAAATGCAGACTATGTCTGTTTGATTTAATTAAGGAGAAAGGAACGGATATATGAAACTTTTTAAGCGTATAACGGCAATTATCTGCGTCGCCGCTCTGCTTTTATCGTTTGGCGGATGTTCGTTCCGCTTCGGCAGGCTTGAAGATTTAATGCGGCCTCCGAAAGCTCCGGCAAAATATCAGGGATTGCAGGCAGAATTTGAAAATACAATCGGTGAAGAATGTGAGCTTATAACTCCTGAAAACGGCGATCACCGTTCTTCATTCATTACATATGATTTTAATTCCGACGGCAATGAGGACGCGATAGTTATTTACAGGCGCAAGAATTCATCGGTAGTTGAATTCAGCTATTTCAAAAATAATGGAAGCGAATGGTCCTTTTTCTCTACCGCAAAGGGGCTCGGTAATTCTGTTGACAGAGTGATATTTGCAGACCTTGATAATAACTCTGTCAGCGAAATAATAATCGGCTGGAATCTTTTTTCCAGTAAGACTAACAAAGTCTTTTCTGTTTACGAATTAACCGACGCGGGGATAAAAGCGTACAATTCTTACCCATATACTTATATTGATGTTATGGATATCAACGGCGACAGCTATACTGATATTTTTGCTCTCAGCGTTGATAATCCTACGGCGGAAAATACAGTACCTAACGGATTTGCAAGAGTGTACGGAGTTACTCCCGGCAGTTCGGAGCCTTTACAGATAGGCGAAGTGTCCGTAGACGGCAGCGTTACTTCATATAGCTCGGTAAAAACCGAAATAGTTGGGGATAAACAGCTTATATATGTAGAGGCTAACAAGAGCGACCGTGAAATGATAACCGAGGTACTTTACTGGGACGATGATACAAATTCGCTTAAAGCACCTCTGTTTGATACAAATTCGCACTCTACGGTATCTACATGGCGTAATCAAAAAATTGTCTCACGAGATATTGATTCGGACGGATTTTTAGAAATCCCGACAGGCGTTGAGATGCAGGGATCATCCGTTACATCTGCACAGGATTCCGCCGACAGTAATATTGTCAATGCGACATTGCCCAATAATCTCTATTATACCAAGTGGGTGAAATTCAGAGACGGTAAATTAAAACCGGTTCAATACTCAATTATAAACGATACATACTCATATATGCTTAATATTCCGTCAAGCTGGGTTGGCAGAGTAACTGTTGCGGACAGCGACGGCCAGTTGGATTTCTACCGTTGGAACAGCACTTACGGACAGAGAGGAGATTTGCTGTTCAGTATTTACAGCTACGGCAAATCCGACGCCGAATCAAGAAATAAATATTCCGAATATACGCAAATCGCCGAAGCCGACTCAAATATTTATGTTTACAATCTGACTCAGGCGGGAAAAGATTTCGGTATCAAAGACGAAACTATTAAAAAAGGTTTCGTTACATATACAGGTGAATAGGGAGGTCAAAAATGAACAAAATCAAAATTTTAGTTGCCGAAGATGAGGCGGCAATCAGAGAATTCATAGTTATCAATCTCAAACGCGCAGGTTATGAGGTTGTGGAAGCTGTTGACGGATTGGACGCATTCCAAAAATATCAGCAGGAGGGCGACAGTATTTCTATTGCCGTTCTTGATGTTATGATGCCCGGAATGGACGGCTTTGAGCTTTGCAAGAAGCTCAGAGATATGAGCAGCAATATAGGAATTATGATGCTTACGGCCAAAACTCAGGAGATGGATAAGGTAAACGGTTTGCTTCTCGGCGCTGACGATTATGTAACAAAACCATTTTCGCCGTCAGAGTTTACCGCAAGAGTTGACGCGCTTGCGCGCAGAGTTTCGCCTGCAATCGAAAAGATTGAAAACGAAAAGAACTCCGATATAATTGTTTCGGGTGAATTTAAGCTTGACTGTAAGATCCATTCTCTTACCTGCAACGGAAAAAATATTGATGTTACACAGGTTGAATTCCAAATACTTGAATATTTTTTCAGACATCAGGGCGAAGCTTTAAGCAGAACGGATATACTTAATCATGTATGGGGCAGCGAATATTTCGGAGAAGAAAAAATCGTAGATGTAAACATAAGAAGAATAAGGAAAAAAATCGAAAGTGATCCGTCAAGTCCGAAGCATTTGCTTACTGTATGGGGACTCGGATACAGATGGATTTGATAGTTTAAATACATAATCATATAATTACAGCCGAGGAGGTGAGCACAGCTTGAATAATAAAAAGTCCGAGAAAAAAGTAAAGAACAATAAAAAAGCACAAAACAAGAAAAAATTTATGGGCGGACTGATGGGCAGATGGCTTCTTCAAACCACTACCGTTATAATCGCCATATTTCTCATTATTGTTATAGCTGTCGCTTCCTTTGTGCGTTCCTATTATTATTCAAGCGTTGAACGCAAGCTCGAATCTTACCGAAACGGAATAATCGACACATATTTTGACAGATATTCCGACAGCGACCTTAATTTTGAAGTAGGAGCGCGTGAATTCATTGCTGATTTCAGCGATAAGAATTCGGTTGAAGTGTGGGTTATAGACAAATACGGCGGAGTAATTATATCCTCAACCGGTTTTCAGGTCAGTAAATTTATAAAAATACCCGAATATGAATCTGCCAAAGCGAACATATCCGAAGGTGCAAGCTGGTCGGGAGAGTCGGAAAGCGGCGAGCATATTATGTCGCTTACTAAGGTTATAACAAACACAACCGGCGATATAATCGGAGCGGTCAGGTATATTATTTCGCTTGAAGATATTGATTCGCAGATAAACAGTTGGTATCTTGTCATTGCCATAGCTTTTGTTCTCTTGATACTTCTTATTGTGCTGATAGGCGTTCTGTTTATCAATTCTATCAAAAAACCGATCAGCGAAATTAACGATACCGCTAAAATGATTGCTGACGGCAACTTTGACGCGAGGATAGACCATTATCTTTACAATGATGAAATAGGAACTCTTTGCGATACGATTAACTCAATGGCGGAAAAGATAAGCACAACCGATAAAATGAAAAACGATTTCATTTCAACCGTATCACACGAGCTTAGAACTCCGCTTACCGCCATAAAGGGATGGGGCGAAACTATACAGCAAATCGGTGATTCCGATCCCGCTCTTACACAAAGGGGCATAGGCGTTATTATAAGCGAATCGACAAGACTTAACGGAATTGTCGAAGAACTGCTTGATTTCTCCCGTATGCAGAGCGGCAGAATGAATATGAAAAAAGAAAAAATGGATATTCTTGCAGAGCTTGACGAAACAGTTTTTGCCTTTAAGGATAGGTCGATGAGAGAGGGAATAGAGCTTATATACAATGCTCCTCATCTTCCTGCTCCGATGGACGGAGATCCTGATAGAATTAAACAGGTGTTTGTAAATATCCTTGACAATGCTCTTAAATATACCAAGCAGGGCGGTAAAATCGTTACCGTTGCAGAGGTTAAGAACGATAGAATAAAAATAACCTTTTCCGATACGGGCTGCGGTATTTCTGCCGAAGATTTACCTCATGTCAAAGAAAAATTCTACAAGACAAATATGACCGTACACGGTTCGGGAATAGGTCTTGCGGTAGTTGATGAAATTGTACGGATGCATAACGGAACTTTTGATATTGACAGCGAACTCGGTAAAGGCACGACGGTTACGATATGTTTTGATATCGACCATGTTGAAATCGAAGACGCATGGGATATCGACGCGGCTATCGCGCTTGAAAACGAAAAGAAGCTAACGGAGGATAATTCAAATGGCTAAAACAAAAAGTGTAAGCGTAGGCGGTCAGGCCCTTATGGAGGGCGTTATGATGAACGGCCCCAAAGGGGTTGCAATGGCGCTCAGACTGCCGAACGGTAAGATTGAAACTCAGTTAAAGCATGTTACTCTTTTAAGGGATAAACATAAAATCTGCGGCGTTCCGTTTATCAGAGGCCCGATAAATTTTGTAGAACAAATGATTTTCGGATATAAATGCCTTATGGAATCTGCCGAAAAGACAACAGAGCTTGATTCTGACGGCAACCCGGAGGATATGTCAAAGCTCGACAGATGGCTTACCGACCATTTCGGACCTAAGATGATGGCGGTTATCGGAGCTATATCAATGGTTCTCGGAGTCGGACTTGCGTTTGTCCTTTTTATGTGGCTGCCGTCGTTGGTCGCAGACCTCATACTCGGTAAAGGAACAAATTCATGGAAACCCGCGATTGAGGGCGTTATGAGAATTGCCATTTTTATTATTTATATGTGGCTTGTTTCTTATATGCAGGATATTAAGCGCTTGTTTATGTATCACGGTGCG
>JAQXHF010000116.1 GCA_029007095.1 Clostridia bacterium
CCTGTGACCTATGCGGATACGAGCGCCTTGGAACGCGATTTCGGCTATAAACCCTCTACAACTCTCCGTGAGGGATTGAGAAATTTTTCCGAGTGGTACGCTGAATTTTATAAATTAAATAACTGAGATAATATTGATAAAACAGGAGGAAGATCATGAATAAAAAAATTGCTGTTGCCGGAACCGGCTATGTAGGACTTTCTCTCGCGGTTTTGCTTGCACAGCACAACAGCGTAACCGCAGTAGATGTTGTTGAAAAAAAGGTTGAGCTTATAAATAATAAAAAATCACCTATAAAAGACGATTATATAGAGGAATATCTTGCAAAAAAAGAACTTGACCTGACGGCTACTCTTGACGCGGAAGCGGCTTACGGCAATGCTGATTTTGTCATAATTGCCGCTCCGACAAACTATGACAGTAATAAAAATTTCTTTGACACATCTGCGGTTGAGTCTGTAATCGAGCTTGTTATCAAGTACAATCCGAATGCGGTAATGGTAATCAAATCAACCGTACCGGTCGGATTTACTGCGTCCGTGCGTGAGAAATATCACAGTAAAAAAATTATTTTCAGTCCTGAATTTCTGCGTGAAAGCAAGGCTTTGTACGATAATCTTTATCCGAGCAGAATCATAGTAGGTACGGATACGCAGGACGCCGAGCTTACCGAGGCGGCGCATATTTTTGCACAGCTTCTCAAAGAGGGCGCAATTAAGGAAGACATTGACACGCTGTTTATGGGATTTACCGAAGCCGAAGCGGTCAAGCTGTTTGCCAATACTTATCTTGCTCTTCGCGTTTCATATTTTAACGAGCTTGACACATATGCCGAGATGAAAGGACTTGACACAAGGCAAATTATTGAAGGCGTTTGTCTTGATCCGAGAATCGGCACACATTACAATAATCCGAGCTTCGGATACGGAGGTTATTGCCTGCCGAAAGATACAAAACAGCTTCTTGCAAATTATGAGGATATACCGGAAAGGCTTATACACGCTATCGTGGAGAGCAACAGAACCCGTAAAGATTTTGTTGCCGACCGCGTTCTTGATCTTGCCGGTTCCTGCTGTGGTAAATCGGAACAGGATGACGATATCGTTGTCGGGATTTATCGCCTTACGATGAAGAGCAACTCCGATAATTTCCGTCATAGCAGCATACGCAGCATAATGGAAAGACTCAGGCGCAAAGAAACAAAAATTATAATATATGAGCCGACTTTGGATACGGCCGAGTTTGAGGATTACGAGGTTGTAAATAATCTCGAAAAATTCAAAAAAATGTCAACTGTCGTTATTGCTAACAGGTATTCGTCCGAGCTTGACGACATACGGGATAAGGTTTACACGAGAGATCTTTATAACAGAGATTGACTATTAAAAGAAAGGAACGGTTATAGCTATGCTTGTTTACACCTGTGAGCAGATGAAAGTTATTGAGGCTAACGCTGATATAGGCGGACTTTCATCGGTAACTATGATGGAAAATGCGGGGAACGGCTGCGCCGAAAAAATACATTCGGTGCTTTCGTCAAATATTTCCGCTTCAAAGTCTGTTGTTATTCTCTGCGGTTCCGGCAAAAACGGCGGCGATGGATATGTTATAGCCGGAAATTTATGCGATAAGGGCTATACGGTGCGGATAATTATGACAGACGGATTGCCGACTGCATACGAGTCTAAGCTGATGTTTGCAAAGCTTGAAAACAAACCGGTTATCGCTTCTGAGCTTAGCAAAAATTATCAGGCTTGCGTTTCCGCCTGCCTTAATGCAGGAGCTATAATTGACTGCGTTTTCGGCATCGGATTCCACGGCAGCCTAAGTAACGGATTGTCGGTATTTTTTAATGATATTTCAAAATCAAGAGCAAAAAAATTCGCCATAGATATTCCGAGCGGACTTGAAGGGGATTCTGGTGAGATTAAATCTGAACACTTTACTGCGGACTATACGCTTGCTATAACCTGCTTTAAACCTGTTCATATTCTGAAACCTGCTGCGGATTGCTGCGGCATAGTTTCTCTTGTTGACATCGGCATTGACGAGAATACATACAAATCAGTCGGCAACGAGCTGATAGTATCGGCGGACGACGCGGAAATCGCAAGATTTTTTGCCCCACGCGATCCTGTTTCAAACAAAGGCGATTACGGCAAGCTCCTCAGCGTTGCAGGCAGCAGAAATATGCAGGGCGCGGCAGTTATGGCGGCAGAAGCGGCTGTCAACAGCGGAGTCGGCATAGTTATGAGCGTATTCCCTGAGTCGGCATATACCGCAATCGCTTCAAAGCTTACAGAGCCATTAACGCTTCCGCTTGACGAAACCGAGGACGGTTGTCTTGCTTATTCCAACTTGGACAAGATTTTGAAGCTTGCCGAAAAATCGACGGCTATGCTTATCGGTTGCGGACTTGGAATGAATGAGGAAACGGTAAAACTCGTTACGGAGCTTGTCAGACAGTCAAAAATTCCTTTAATTATTGACGCGGACGGTATAAATGCAATTTCAATGAATAAAGATGTATTGAAAGAAACCTCCGCACAGATTGTATTGACTCCGCACCCCGGAGAAATGGCGCGCCTTATGGGAACAACTGTCCGTGAAATTCAATCGAACAGAATTGCTGTGGCAAACAGCTTTGCCAACGAATATAACTGTATTGTTGTGCTTAAAGGCTCTA
>JAQXHF010000117.1 GCA_029007095.1 Clostridia bacterium
CGATTTCGTTCTCGTCCTTGATTACAACTTCGGCGACGATTTGAGTACCGAGCAGCTTTTGCCAGCGCTGTATAACTTTTTGCATCTGTGTTGAGAATGTCTCGGTGCATAGTATAGTTATTTTTGTTGATTCCGAATCAAGCTCATTTAGTCCTTTTTGCCAAAGCTCAACGCCTTTATCACCGTCATATTTTTCGGTATTGATATTTCCGGCGACTTCCCTGTATGATTTTTCCCCGAAACGGCAGGCTTCGGGAACGATTCCGCCGGCAGGCGTCATTCCGTCGGGACAGGATATCAGAGACGGATCGGTCATAAGCAGCAGCGCTTTGCGTATATTTTCATTACCGATGATGGAATCGGAACAGTTAAAGCACATACCGTAAACGCTCACAGGAGAAGCGATTTGCGTGATTTTTTTGTTTTCAGACAATTCATCGTGAGCCGAACCTGAAATGTATGCACAGTTATAGGTTTTTTGCTTGATTTTGGAAACGACCGAATCCTCTTCGGAGTTTATATAGAAATACAACATTGTGGGATTGACTTCGGAATTACCTTTGTAGCCCTCGTTTCTATACATTGTTATAACATTATCGGCTACCCATTTTGAAAGATAAAACGGTCCGTTGCAAAGAGTGTATTTCACTTCGAGGCCGTATTTTGCGTGAGTTGCGTTAAAAAATTCCTCGTTGCACGGCATACATATGGGGAGCGTAAGAATTCGCAGGAAATCATCGTTAGCTCGTTCAAGATTTATTATCAGAGTTGATTCGTCTTTAACGGTTACTCCGAGTGAGTTGACTTTTGCATTGCCCGAATTTATTTTCTGTGCATTTTTTATGCAGAAAAGCTTGTCTGCGTCATCGGCCTGAGTTGCAGGATCGACAGCTCTGCGAAGCGCAAACTGAAAATTGTACGCCGTTACAGCTGTTTTGAAGTTGTTAAGATATTCCTCGTCGCCGATAACTCCCTCAAATGATTTTAAAATTTGCCAATTAGTGTCGGCTCTCAGATGAAAGGTGTAAACCAATCCGTCGGAAGAAATTTCCCATTTCTCGGCTACGCCGGGAATTACGGCAAAATTTTCGTCAAGACGAACCAAGCCTTCAAAGCAGTTATTTATTATTGTTTTTGCGCTGTCGGTATCGGCTATCTGTGGATCAAGACAAACCGGATCGGAACTGATGGCGGCAGTCAGAGTGATATCCTCGTCCTTTGAGCAGGAGCAGAATACGGATAATGTAAAAATCAAAGTCAAAATAATACAAATTGTTTTTTTAAACATTTCACAGCCTCTTTCGAGCGAAAAATAATATATGAAAATTATAACAAATATCTATGAAAAATACTACTGTTTTTCGCAAGAAAATACTTGTTAATTTTGTTTTAATTTGGTATAATGTTCATATTAGAATGGAGTTCATATATTTTGAGGTGATTTTTTGGGCGAATATATCATAATTGCGCTGCTTGTTTTGGTGCTTGTTGCGCTGACCGCTTTGATTTTGAAAACAAAATCCGCCTCATCGTCAGATAAAATCGCAGAGCTTGAAAAACAATCTGCGGTGCTTAATTCCGCCGTTCAGCAGCTTATCGCAAATAATTCACGGGAGTTCGAGCAGAACAGACGCGAAACCTCGGAACAGCTCAGGATAATGTCCGGCAAGCTTGAAGAGATGACAAGGCAGAATTACGAAACGATAATCAAATTAAACAGAAATATTACCGACTCACTTGAAACTATAAGGGCAAGCAATGCTCAGCTTAACGAGAAGCAGACGAGCGTTATAGATTCAGCGATTGCAAAAATGCAGGAGAGCAACGAGAAAAAGCTTGACGAAATGCGCGCGACGGTCGATGAGAAGCTGACAGCAACTCTTTCATCAAGGCTTGATTCTTCTTTCAAGACTGTTTCGGAGCAGCTTGAAAATGTATATAAATCTCTCGGAGAGATGAAAGAGCTTTCGGGAGGAGTGACGGCGAATGTTACCGCTCTGAACAGAGTCCTTACCAATGTCAAGGCGAGGGGAACATGGGCGGAAATTCAGCTTGAAGGCATACTCGAACAGACGATACCCAATATGTATGTTAAGAATTACAGCGCGGTAAAGGGTTCGCGCGATGTTGTTGAATTCGCGGTGAAGATTCCGTCGGGCGACGATTCTTCACACATAACATATTTGCCGATTGATTCAAAATTCCCTATGGAGGATTACCGCAGAGTGTGCGACGCCGCAGACAGAGCCGATGCAGCCGCGGTCGAGGAGGCAAGACATTCTCTTGAAGCAAGGATTTTGCAGGAGGCTAAAACGATTAAAAAATACATAAGCGTACCGGATACTACTCCGTTTGCGATTATGTATCTTGCGACCGAGGGACTGTACGCGGAAATAACCTCTTCAAGCTCCGATATAATGGAAAAGGTGCAGAAAGAGGGAATTATGATAGCCGGTCCGACTACAATAATTGCTCTTTTGAATTCACTTTCTCTCGGTTTCAGAGCCGTCGCCATAAACGAAAAGGCTAATGAAGTCAGACAACTTCTGACTGTTACAAAGGCACAGTACGAGAAATTCGGACTTGTGCTTGATAAAGCGAAGAAAAAAATTGACGAAGCCGGTAAAACTCTTACCGAGGCTCAGGACAGAAACAGAATTATAAGGAAAAGGCTTAAAAATGTCGAGGAGATAGATGTCAAGGACGCTGACGAGTATCTCGGAATTGACGAGGAATCACAGGAAGTTTCAGATAATATAAATTAAAAGAAAGGCGATGTTATTATGCTCAAACACAAGGACATTATTTCCGAAATGACGCTTGAGG
>JAQXHF010000118.1 GCA_029007095.1 Clostridia bacterium
GTCGTTCATTAAAAAAGCGGGAACAATCATACTGCTTTCTTCCATTGTCATATGGGCAGGCTCTTGCTTCGGTATGATGGACGGCTCATTTACATTCAGCACCGAAATGGAGCTTGATAACAGCGTGCTTGGTATGATAGGCAGCGCTCTTTGCTGGATTTTCGCACCGCTCGGCTTCGGCAATATCAAGGCGACGGTCGCCACCATTATGGGACTCGTGGCAAAGGAAGAGGTTGTCGGCGTGTTCGGCGTACTTGATTTCGAGGGTATGACAAAGCTTGCCGCCTATTCGTTCCTTGTATTCAATCTGCTCTGCGCTCCGTGCTTTGCGGCAGTCGGCGCTATCAAGCGTGAGATGAACTCCGCTAAATGGACTTGGTTCGCCATCGGTTATCAATGCGCGTTTGCCTATGCGGTGTCGTTGATGATTTATCAGATAGGCTCTGCTTTTACGGGTAATCTGAATATAATCGGTCTGATATTTGCAATCGCTGTGCTGGTATTTATGCTGTATATGATATTTAAACCTTATAAAGAATCAACAAAGCTTACAAAGTCGGTTAAAGTTACTAAATAATAATTTGTGAACAGGAGGAAACTGAAATGCTCTCATGGATTACTGAAAACTTGGCAACAATCATCATTTGTGCGATTATAATAGCCGTCGTTGCGTCAATTGTAGTCAATATGATACGAAATAAGAAAAAAGGGAAGTCCTCTTGTGGGTGCGGATGTGCCGATTGCCCAATGAGCGGCTCATGTAACAATAAAGAATAATTTTAATGAAAGCAACCGTTTTAAATCTGTATTTTATTGACAAATTTTGATGTTTATGCTAAATTATTCATAAGCAAAATAACACAAAATTCTTTTTGCTTAATTTATATTACGGAGCGGATTTTATGGTAATTAACAGACCTCCCATGGGTTGGAATTCATGGAATACTTTTGGAGAAGATATTAACGAAAAAGTTGTTATGGAAACTGCTGATTTTATCGTTGAGAACGGTTTTAAAGAAGCAGGTTATGAATATGTTATTATTGATGACTGTTGGAGTCTGCGCGAGAGAAATGAAAAGGGCGAGCTTGTGCCGGATCCGGTTAAATTTCCTCATGGAATGAAATATGTTTCTGACTATGTTCATTCAAAGGGACTTAAATTCGGTATGTATTCCTGCGCCGGAACAATGACCTGTGCCGGCTATCCGTCAAGCTACGATCATGAATTTGTTGACGCTAAATGCTTTGCAGAATGGGGCGTTGACTATCTTAAATATGACTTCTGTTTTCGTCCGACCACAACCTACGGCCATATTCTTTACAAGAGAATGGCTCTTGCGCTTGCAAACTGCGGCAGAGATATAGTTTTTGCCGCCTGCTCATGGGGTGCTGAAAATACCAAAAAATGGATAAAGGAAACAGGTGCTCATACCTGGCGCTCAACTGGAGATATAAACGATTCTTGGCAGTCGGTTAAAATGCTCGCACAGGATCAGCTTAAAGTTATGGAATATAACGGACAGGGCTGCTTTAACGATATGGATATGCTTATTGTCGGAATGAACGGCAAGGGTAATGTCGCGCTTACAGGCTGTACCGTTGAGGAGTACAAAACTCATTTTGCGTTTTGGGCAATGATGGGTTCACCGCTCATTATCGGCTGTGATTTGAGAAGCGCAGACGAGGATTCTCTTAAAATTCTCAAAAATAAGGCTCTTATTGATATCGACCAGGACGAAGCATACAGACAGCCGTTTGTTCTCAATGCATTCAGAGATTTCAAGAATGAGAATGATCCTCTTTATGAAGATGAACAGCTTGAAATTCCTGTATTGGCTCGTTTCCTGTCAAACGGAGATATTGCAATCGGATTGTTTAATTTCAGCGATTCCGACAGAAATATCAGCGCCACCATGGATTCGCTCGGAATCGGCGAATGTACGGGAAAAACGATTGAAATGACTGACGCATGGACAGGTGAGACGGTAAGACCTGTAAACGCAACTATACGCAAAAATGTTGCGGCTCATTCTTGTGTTGTTTACAGAGCGAAAGTAGTTGATCTTTAATGGCTGAGTGCAAGCAATGCGGACGGACTCTCGTAAATGATGAAATAGGTCTTACAAAAAAGCTTATTAACCGCGGTGCGACCGAGTTCTATTGTTTAGACTGCCTGGCTGATATGTTTAAATGCGATACCCGCATTTTGAATCAAAAGATTGAGCAGTTTCGTTCAATGGGATGTACGCTTTTTGCGGATAAGCTTTAATTAGGAGATTGAAATTGTGAAGAAAAAACGCGTTCTTATAATCAGCAGCGCCAATATGGATTTGATGATGAAAGTTAAATCCATTCCCGAAAGAGGACAGACTGTTATTGATAACGAGTATGACTTTGTTCCCGGCGGAAAGGGCGCAAACGCTGCGCTTGCGTTTGCTAAGCTCGGAGCGGATTGCTATTTTTGTGCAAGGCTCGGTGACGACGAAAACGGAAGAATATTGAAAGAGTTTTATAAAGAATCCGATATAAATACAGATTATATTTATATTGACTCCGACAATCCTACGGGACTTGCGGTTGTAATCGTCGAAAGTGACGGAAGCAACAGAATTGTTGTATATCCCGGAGCAAACAGTAAATTATCTGTTGACGATGCCAAAAAGGCTCTTGAATGTGAACCCGACGCGATATTTTTGCAATTTGAGGCCGCCGATTTTGACACAGCGGTACAGTTTACATCGCTTGCAAAGCAAAAAGGAATACCGATTTATCTTGACGCGGCTCCGGCAGATTCTTCATATGAGCTTTCACGCCTTGATGAATTAGAAGTTTTTTCACCCAACGAAACCGAAACACAGATTTTTACGGGAATAAACCCGGATAGTGAGGAAAACTGCCTCAATGCTTGTCAAAAATTCAACGAAATGCTTAGCTTTAAATACTGCGTTCTTAAACTCGGAAGCAGGGGAGCGTATGTTTATGACGGAAACGGCGGAACAATTTATCCGCCATATCCGACAAAGGCTGTTGATACAACGGCGGCAGGCGACGCGTTTACCGCTGCATTTACGATAAAACACCTTGAAACGGGAAATATAAACTTAGCTTGCGATTTTGCCAATAAGGTCGGAGCTTATACTGTTTCCAAAAAGGGAGCTTCATCGTCTATTCCGACTTTGGACGAGCTTGAAGAATTTTTGAATTCCAATTAAATAAAAAATCCTGTGATGCTAAGTGCAAAACAGGATTTTTATTTTTTAGATACTAAAAATATTTGATTGAAAATAGGTAAGAAGAAAAAATCCCGCTCACTTGCATGAACGGGATTTTGGCCCGCCCGAAGGGATTCGAACCCCCGACCTTCAGAATCGGAATCTGCTGCGCTATCCAGCTGTGCCACGGGCGGATTTGTCACATATTATATCATAGATTGTTAATTACAGCAATATATATTATTAAATTTTTATTTTAAATAAATTGACTTTTTGCTTTAAATGATTTAAAATATAATTTATAAAATATGGAAAGGTGAGTAAAAATGAAAACTTTTATCAAAAGAGTTGTTAGTGTAGCTGTTTGCGTGGTAATTCTTATTTGCACGCTTGCTGTCGCTCCGTTTGCCACAGATGCGGATATTGCAATCAGTTTTGACAGGGCAGGCTACATACAGGGCGAAACGGTAGTCGCACAGGTTTATTTCCCAAAAAGCTTCGATAAGGTTGCGGCTCTTGATATGGTTCTTACCTATGATTCGTCAAAGCTTGAACTTGAAAGTCTGACAATGGGCGAGGATTTCTATGACGCATATAATTCTCAGATTAACGGAAAAGCGTTTTCTGTCAATTATAATAATCCCGGAATCGTTGATTGGGCGTTGGTAGGTTCAAATAATTTTAAATTCAGCGGAGTTTTTGCCGAAATTGTATTTAATATAAATAAAAATGCTGAAATCGGCGACAGTGAAATTACTATTACCATTGAGAATGCCGCGAACTCCGGCTATGTTAATGTTACGGACTCAATCGTAGTTGAAGGCGGTGTAGTATCAATCGGTCAGAATTTAAGCAACTATATGACTTTGGAGCTTAATGAATCAAAAACCGGATACATTGTTACAAATTACCGTAATGTAAAAGATAAAGATGTTGTTATACCTGAAATCTATGACGGACTTCCGATAGTTGAAATCGGAGATTCTGCATTTAAAGATCATGCTGAAATCGAGAGTATTTCTCTCCCCAAAACTATAACAAAAATCGGTTACAGAGCTTTTACAAGCTGTAATAAGCTTACGAGTATAGAACTGCCTGAGGTAATGACTGAAATTGCCGATAATGCATTTATGAGCTGTATGGCTTTGAAACAGGTAAAAATGCCCATCATTCTTGAAAAGATCGGCAAGCAAGCATTCTATCAATGCTATTCTCTTGAATCTGTTATTTTGCCATTCACACTTAAAAGTATCGGCTCATATGCATTCAGTCAATGCTACAATATGAAGACCGTAACTATTTCAAAGAATACTGCTATCGGTGAAAATGCATTCCTGAATTGTTCAGCTCTTTCAAAGTTTATTACCGTTGCCGATAATGAGAATCTTGTCAATTATTTGAATGACAGCGGTATAAACTGCGAGATTGAATACAGAAAAGATATTTCACTCGGTACAGCCGTTGCCGAAGATACAAAATTTACCGGCGAGGCTGTAACTGCTCCGGTAAGCGTTGAGCTGACATCGGGCGACGAGGTAACTGCCGATACTGATTATAAGCTCTTGTATGTAGACAATGTTGATATCGGAGAAGCAAGATGCTATTTGTACGGAATAGGCGATTATCTTGAGGGATATATACTCGATTTCAATATTTTCTGCGAACATGATTTTACCGAAACTGTACTTCGTGAAGCAACCTGTTCCAAAAACGGTATGGTAAGCTGTAAGTGCAGTATTTGCGGATATGAAACCCGTAAACTGACAGATATGCTTCCTCATCAGTCTGAAAAATGGGTATATGATGTAAGACCTACCGTTTTCAGCACGGGAGTGAAGCATAAGGTTTGCAATGAGTGCGGAAATATATTTGAAACCGATACGGTTGCAGATAAGCTTTTCCCAGATGTTGACGGTGACGGAAATGTAACTTCCATTGACGCGCTTATGGTTCTCAGTTATTCTGTCGGCAAGACCGGAGCTATCAGAGGAAATGAAAGGCTCTTCAATGCTGATACAAACGCTGACGGAAATATCAACGCTATTGACGCTCTTAATATACTCAGAGTATCCGTAGGCTTGATAGAGCAGTAAATAAATATACTTAAAAAATAAACGAAAAAGCAGACTCAGGAAAGTTTTATTCCTGAGTCTGCATTGCTTTTGATATATCACTTTTCGCCGTTCAGCTTTTTAATCATTATTTTTGCGGCTTTATAAATATCTCCGCATCCGAGAGTTATTATAAGATCTCCGCTTTCCGCGTTCTCGGTTACATAGTCCGAAACCTCTTCAAAGGTGTTGAACCATACGCTTCCGGGTATTTTTTCTGCAAGCTGATAGGTATAAACTCCATCGGTATTGACTTCTCTTGAACCCATAATTTCAGTCATAACACATTTATCGGGGATTTGCAATACCTGTGCGAAATCGTCCATCAGCTTTTTTGTTCTTGAATAGGTGAACGGCTGGAATACTGCCCATACACGGTTGTATCCCATTTCCATAGCGGCTTCAAGAGTTACTTTAAGCTCTGCCGGATGATGAGCATAGTCGTCGGCTATGGTAATGCCGTTTATCTTTGCAAGTATTTCAAATCTTCTGCAAGCTCCGCCGAATGTTTCTGCCGATTTGGCGGCTTCACATATATCAATTCCGTTATAATCTGCCGCTGCAAGTGCCGCGAGAGTGTTTAGGATATTGTGCTTGCCGGGAATTTTAAGCTCTACTCTGCAAACCTTTTCACCTTTCTTGTAAACATCAAAGTGTGCGAATGCGTGTATAATTTCTATATTATCGGCATAGAAATCGTTGCTTTTATCAAGACCGAATGTGATGATTTGCTTTCCGTCAATTCCGTCAACAGCTTTGAGAGTATTTGCGTCGTCGCCGTTGATTATTAACGCTTTTGTTGTCATATCGGCAAATTTACGGAAAGATTTAATTATATTTTCTATGTTCTTAAAATATTCAAGATGGTCGGCGTCAACATTGAGAATGACCGCAACATCTGGATCAAGATGAAGAAAGGTGTCTTTAAATTCGCAGGCTTCGCAAACCATATTATCCGTGTTGCCGACTCTGCCGTTGCTCTGAATGAGGGGGAGCTTGCCGCCGATAACAGCGGTCGGATCCTTTCCGCATTGAATCATAATCTGCGTGAGCATTGAGGAAACAGTTGTCTTTCCGTGTGTTCCGCATACGCAAATGCAGTTTTTGTAAAGTCTTGTTACCGCGCCGAGAAGATCGGCTCTCTCAAAAGTAGGTATTCCCGAAGCCTTAGCTGCCACAAGTTCCGGATTATCGGGAAGCAGAGCGGCGGTATATACTATCATTTCCGCGCCTTGTATATTTTCTGCCCGCTGACCGAGATGAACAGGGATACCCATATTTCTTATTCTCGCCAACGTATCTGTTTCGTTGTTATCCGAGCCGGAAAGCTCGTAACCCTCGTTAAACAGAATTTCGGCAAGAGGACACATTCCCGAGCCTCCGATGCCTATAAAGTGGATTCTTTTAACTTTTTTAAGCAGTTCGTCTATTTCATACATATATATCATCTCCGACTGATTTAATTTACAAATCTATGGATATATTATAGTGCATAATCGACTAAAAATAAATAGCAAAATCAAATAAATCTTCACTCAAATTAAAAATTTACATATTATATAGTAGTTGAAGTAAGCGGAGTGAAAAATATGAATAATCCGACATATCTTGTTTTTGCCAATGACGAAAAAATGAAAATATGTATGAGAATATTAAATTCATACGGTTTACCTGCCGTTGAGGCCGACTGTGAAAATCTGACTGAGCAATTAAAAAAATGCACGGATATAATTCTACCGCTTCCGACCGTGAAAGACGGATTTATAGCCGAAACAACTTTAACTTTGCAGGATTTAGCGCGCTTGGTTACTCCTGAGCAACGGGTTTACTGCGGAAATATAAAAAATCCTGAATTTCCTTGCAAATGCCTTAGCTACTATTTTGATGATGAATTTTTGACAAAAAATTCGGAATTGACGGCTCAGGGCGTTCTCAGAATTATTTTGGAAAATTTAAAATGTGATATGAATTTAGTTACCGTAGCGGTTCTCGGATACGGAAGATGCGGCAAAGCTATATCTCGCTTGCTTGCTCGCTGCGGATTTAAAATTACATCTTTTTCGCGTAGGAGCGAGAGCATAGAAGAAACGAAAAAAGACGGTTTTAATGCAGAAAAGCTTGAAAAAATCAAAGATAATTTACATAGGTATGATGTTGTGGTAAATACAATACCGTTTAACATAATAGACGGCGAATGTCTTTCTTCGCTTGACGAAAGGAATACCTATATAGAAATTGCTTCAAAGCCTTACGGTTTTGATAACAGCAAGATTAACGAATATAAATTCAAATATATTTTGGCAGAGAGTCTGCCGGGCAGATTTACTCCGTTTAGTGCAGGCAGGAATATAGCCGAAACGGTTATTAAGAAGGAGTGAAAATGATGAATAAAACTGTCGGATTTGCTATGTGCGGCTCATTTTGCACTTTTTCAAAGGTAATCCCGCAGATAGTAAGTCTGCGAAAGCTCAATTATGACATAATACCGATAATGTCAGAAATGGCATATTCGACCGATACAAGATTCGGTAAAGCTGCGGATTTTGTTAGTGAAATTGAAGAAATTACTTCAAACAGAGTTATTCACACTATTAAAGACTGCGAACCGATAGGGCCGAAGCGTATGCTTGACGCATTGATTATAGCTCCGTGTACGGGTAATACTCTCGGAAAGCTTGCTAACGGCATAACGGATACGGCGGTCACAATGGCGGCTAAATCGCATTTAAGAAACAAGCGTCCGCTTCTGATAGCGGTATCGACAAATGACGGATTGGGAACATCCGCAAAGAATATAGGACAGCTTCTAAACTGTAAAAATATATTTTTTGTACCGATGGGGCAGGACGACAGCAGTAAAAAGCCTAATTCGGTAATAGCTGATTTTGACAGGATTCCCGACACACTTGAAAACGCTCTGAAAGGCAGACAGCTTCAACCGATTATACTGTAAATAATACTTGATAAATAAAATAATATGTGTTAAAATGTTCATAGCTCATAAAAAGGAGATTTTGCTGTGAAGAATGTTAAACTGAACGCATATAAGATAGAAGAGTTCAACTTCATAAATAAGATTAAGGCTAATACAAAAATTCAGCTCAAAAACAGTTATGCGTATAATGTCAGATACACCAATCAGAATATCTGCGAGGGTAAAATGACCGTAACTGTTGTTGATAAAGAAAATCCCGATACATTTTCTATTAAGCTCGTTATCGCGGGTATTTTTGCATTTGACGAGGGAGTAGAGCGTGAGATAATTCATGTTCAGACATACAAGGAGCTTTTCCCTTACGCAAGGGCAATGATTACCACGCTTACCGCAAATGCCGGAATTAAGCCGATTATGATACCTGATATGAATATTGAGGACAGAGAGATTTACCGCTTTGACAATCCCAATAAACAGAACAGCGCAGATTGATTTTTAAGTATGGATTTCCGTAATTGTTTTACGAATCCATACTTTTAATTTGTTATCTGTTTGTAAATTTTAAATAAGTAATTGAAATTTATACTTTTTCGTGTTAAAATTTATTGAGATTAAATGATAAGGAGGGCTTTCTTTGGCAGAAGATAATAAGGATAAATTATTGAATGAAGAAGCCGACGCACAGAGCGATGCGCCTAAAACCGAAATGACGGGCGACGACTGGACTTGGGACGCCGATGTTCCTGTGATGGCAAGCGACGATATATTGCTTGACGAGATAACCGAACAGGCGGAAAAATCGGCAGACTCAATCAAAGAAGAAAACGATAAAGAATCTCCGGAAGATGATGAAGCGCATAGCGTATGTATTGTGTGCGGCAATTCGCTTAAAGGAAGTACAAGCGAGCTGTACTGCGAGGATTGCTGTAATAAATTCTTGAAAAGGAATTTGGGCGTAGGCTCAATAATTATGGCTTTCTTAATGGTTATTATAGCAGCAGTAGGATATTTTGTATGCGTCTCAACTTGCGAGATTTCAGATAGTCTCAGACAGACGGTATCCTTTGCAAACAAATCAGACTATGACTCGGCTATAAGTCAGTACCAGGAAACAATAAATAAGGTAAGCACATTGAATTCCGGCGTTAACGCTATGTTTACGGGAATTAACGAGAATTTCAATACCGTTGAGTGGTTCAACGAGGGCGACGCAGTTAAAAAGGCTGCGCTTGAAGCTTATGCAGATGTGCTTACGATAAATTACAGCGACCGTAATTCTTTTGTATCTGCGGTTGAGGAAGCCTTT
>JAQXHF010000119.1 GCA_029007095.1 Clostridia bacterium
CGTCAACAAGAATAATCTCAATATTTTCTAAGGTTTGTGATATCAGAGAGGCGATACATCTCTCCAAATAAGCTTCAACATTATACACCGGTACAATGACACTTACAATTGGAGTTTGGTTGTTATTTGAATGCACGGTCAATCCCCTCCGAACCTCATAATACATCTATCTGAAATTTATCCGAAATATTTGCTGAAATTATAGCATAAACAGTATATATTGTCAATTTTGCTCGGCTATTTTTATTGAAACAACACCCGCAACAAACCGCTCTGTTAATTCTTCCACATCCAAAAAAAATCAGCATACGGAATTGATTTTTTATAATGATATGTTATAATATTATTAAAATCAACCTTTAGAAACCATGAGAGGCAAAAATGAAAAATTTATACATCGTTCAGGTAGATGTTGCGGCAACCATGGGCAGTATGGAAGCTTATCTTCCCTATACCGCCGGTGTACTTGCGGCAGCAGCATGGCAAAGCGAAACCGTAAGAAACTCATTTTGTTTTAAAGATTTTATCTTTTTACGCAAATCTCCCGATGAGGTTGTCGATGAAATGGACAATCCGGGCGTCGTTGCTTTTTCCTGTTACAGTTGGAACACCGAATACAATAAAATGCTTGCACAAAAAATCAAGCAAAAATATCCCGAATGTTTAACTGTTTTCGGCGGTCACAATGTTCCTGTGAACACCTCTTTCCTTGAACAATTCAGTTACATTGATATTCTCTGCTTCGGTGAGGGCGAAGTGTCTTTTACCGGACTTTTGGAGGGCATAGCAGAAAACCGTCTGCAAGACACAAAGGGAATCGCAATCAGGAATTCCGAAGGCATACCTGAAATGCACGAGGCGGCAGATTATCCTCGCGACCTCGATTTCCCGTCGCCGTATCTTGACGGTTGGTTTGACTCGATTCTCGAAAGATATCCCGACATTCATTTCAATGCAATACTTGAAACCAGCCGCGGCTGTCCCAACAGATGCGCGTATTGCGACTGGGGCCTTTTAAAGTCAAAAACAAGACAGGTTCCTATGGAAAAAGTGCTTGCGGAAATTGACTGGATGGCCGATCATAAAATTTACTTTGTTTGGGGCGCGGACGCAAACTTCGGTATGTTCAGCCGCGATCTTGATATTGCCGACGCTCTCGTCAAGGCAAAAGAACGCACCGGTTTCCCCGAAAGAATGAGAATAAATTATGCAAAGAACAGCTATGACAGAGTTTTTGAAATCATAAGCAAATTCAACAAATGCAATTTTGACCGTCTCGGAGCAACTCTTTCTTTCCAAAGTCTCTCTCCCGTCGCTCTGGAAAATATCGGAAGAAAAAATCTTTCCGACGAATATTTCAAGCGCCTTATTGAGAGCTACAACGAGAATAAAATGAAGACCTATTCCGAGCTTATCCTCGGTCTGCCCGGCGAAACATATGACAGCTTCACCAAAGGTATTGCAAAAATTTTCGACATGGGACAGCATTTTACCTTTGATGTATATAATTGCAATTTGCTTCCAAATTCTATTATGGGACAGCCTGATTACATGAAGAAGCACGGAATCAAAACAACAAGGACGAAAATGGTTCGCTCGCATACTTCAAATGTTGAATTCACGATTCCGGAATATACCGATATAGTTACCGAAACGGCAACTATGTGCAGAGAGGATATCGCCCGCGGAAATTTGTTTGTATATATAACAAAATCCATGCATGCCTATGGACTTATTAGGATTTTCGCCGTTTACCAGAGAGTTGCAAACGATATCGCCTATGATGATTTTTACCGCAGCTTCATGGATTACCTTGAACAGAATCCGCAGCTCGACATTGCCGAGAACTATAAGCTTATAAAGCGTTACGCCGATGATATGTCAAAAGGCATAAACGAAATTCGTCTGTTTATGCCGTTCTCACATGATATTATATGGGAACCGGACGAATACATTGTGCTTAATGCCTTGCAGGACAGGGATCATTTCTATGACGAAATAACTCCTTTCCTTAAAGCATATAAATATTCCGACAATATTTTCGACGACCTGATGAAATATCAAAAAGCCGTTGTCAGGCTTCCAAACGAAAGCTCTGCAACGGTAAGTCTTAACTATGATATAGATAAATTTATCAACGATGTTTATTTGCAGCGTTCCGGATTGCCCGAAAAGAGAGCAAATATAATAACTGCAACCGATAACGATGTTCAGGTAAATTGGCCGGACTTTGCAAAATATGTTGTTTGGTACGGTCATCTCGGTTGGAGATCATATAAAGATCAAATTGAAAAGGAACTTTTATAATAATCTTATTTGAATTCAGCCAAATTTTCACACAGCGTTCCAAGCTCCTGCATACTGAGGCTCTCCGCTCTGACATTCGGAGAAAAGCCTGAATTTTCAAGAGCCGCAATAACCTTATCCTTTGGTATATTCATACCCGAACTTATTGAATTTGAAGCCGTCTTTCTGCGCTGAGCAAAGGCGGCTTTAACCATACGGAAAAAGAACTCCTCATCGCTGACCTTGATAGGCGGTTCGTCCCTGAGGTCAAGCCTGATAACTGCGCTGTCAACATTCGGGCTCGGCATAAAAGAACCTCTTGAAACATCAAACAGCGTCTTTGCATTTGCATAGTAATTAACGGCAACCGTAACCGCTCCCGACTCTTTGCCGCCCACCTCGGCGCAAAGCCTGCGGGCGGCTTCCTTTTGAACCATAACCGTAACGGAGTCTATCGGCAGACGGCTTTCAAGCAGACGCATAATAACGGGAGAGGTTATATAATACGGAAGATTGGCGCAGACAGCCACAGGCATATCTCCGAATTCTTCGCTGATGATTTTGTGAAGGTCTACTTTTAATATATCGCCGTTGATGATTTTAACATTATCAAATTCAGCGAGTGTTTCGTCAAGTATCGGGAAAAGGCGGGAGTCAAGTTCAACACAAACAACCTTGTCCGCACGCTTTGCAAGCTCGGCAGTCAGAACTCCGATTCCGGTTCCTACTTCAAGGATTCCAACGCCTTTACGCGCTCCGCCCTCCTCTGCAATTCTGGGACAGATTCCGGGGTTTATAATAAAATTTTGACCGAGAGCCTTTGAAAAAGTAAAGCCGTGCTTTTGAAGTACGGATTTAATAACGCTTATATCGGATAAATTGTTCATAAACAACCTCTTTTTCCTTGCATTTACTGCACAAATCTTCTATAATAATATCGTATATAAAAATATTTGTCAATCGGAGAGTGATACTATGAATATTATGGTAACAGGCGGCGCGGGATATATAGGTTCTCACACCTGCGTTGAAATGCTGAATGCAGGTTACGATATCGTGATAGTCGATAATTTCTACAACAGCAGTCCCGAAGTACTTAAAAGAATAAAGGAGCTTACGGGCAAGGATTTCCGTTTCTACGAGTGTGATATCCGCGACAGAAAAAGACTTGACAAGGTCTTTGCCGAGAATAAAATTGACGCAGTAATTCACTTTGCAGGACTTAAAGCTGTCGGAGAAAGCTGTATAAAACCGCTCGAATACTACGAAAATAATATCGGCGGAACAGTTACGCTCTGCGAAGCCATGCGCGATGCAAATGTAAAGAAGCTCGTTTTCAGCTCGTCGGCTACCGTTTACGGAATGAACAACATCTCTCCTCTCACCGAGGATATGCCTATCGGCGGCACAACAAACCCTTACGGTACGACAAAATATATGATTGAGATTATTTTGCAGGACCTTTACAAATCGGATAACGATTGGAGCATAGCTCTGCTCAGATATTTCAATCCTATCGGCGCTCACGAAAGCGGCAGAATAGGTGAAAATCCGAACG
>JAQXHF010000120.1 GCA_029007095.1 Clostridia bacterium
ACTGTAACACAGGATTCGCTATTCGTCACTTCTTTTTTTACTTTTTGTAACACATCAATTGTAAACCTACAACAAATTATGTCAAATAAGGGTATAAATTGTTTTAGCAGCCGATTAAACAAAAAAACAGAATTATTTTATTTATACGACAAAAAATAACCGTGCGTTTTGTTGCCGAAAAAGAATAATTTAAAAAATTCCGAAGAAAATATTTATAATGGAAAAGAAAACAGACTCAAAGTTTTGTAATAAATCATTGGCTTTTTTGATGTATTTTACAATATTTTGTATAGATTTACAAAAGTTGCAAAATTGAGTTAAAAATATAACAAAGCACTTGAATATTTCGCGCAAAAGAGATAAAATATACAAGGTAAAAAAATCAATAATCATTTTGGAGGTAATTCAAATGTCAGTTAAAGTTGCTATTAACGGCTTCGGCCGTATCGGCCGTCTTGCTTTCAGGCAGATGTTCGGAGCAGAGGGTTATGATGTTGTTGCTATCAACGACCTTACAAAGCCCTCAATGCTTGCAAATCTTCTCAAGTTCGATACCGCTCAGGGCGGTTACTGCGGCAAGATCGGTGAGAATCTTCACACCGTATCCGCAGACGATGAGGCAGGCACACTTACTGTTGACGGTAAGACTCTTACTATCTACAAAGAAGCAGACGCTTCTAAGCTTCCTTGGGGCGAGATCGGCGTAGACGTTGTTCTTGAGTGCACAGGTTTCTACTGCTCAAAGGACAAGAGCATGGCTCACATCAATGCCGGCGCTAAGAAAGTTGTTATTTCTGCTCCCGCAGGTAACGATCTTAAAACTATCGTTTATTCTGTAAACGAAAATACTCTTACTGCTGATGATCAGATCATTTCTGCTGCATCTTGCACAACAAACTGCCTTGCTCCCATGGCTAAGGCTCTTAACGACTATGCTCCGATTCAGAGCGGTATCATGAGCACAATCCATGCTTACACAGGCGATCAGATGATCCTTGACGGTCCTCACAGAAAGGGCGATATGAGAAGAGCTCGCGCAGGCGCTGCTAACATCGTTCCTAACTCAACAGGTGCTGCTAAGGCTATCGGCCTTGTTATTCCCGAGCTTAACGGCAAACTTATCGGTTCTGCACAGCGTGTTCCTGTTCCGACCGGTTCTACAACAATCCTTACAGCTGTTGTTAAGGGTGCAGATGTTACCGTTGACGGTATCAACGCCGCTATGAAGGCTGCTGCTTCCGAGAGCTTCGGCTACAATGAGGATCCCATCGTTTCTTCAGATGTTATCGGTATGAAGTTCGGTTCACTCTTTGATGCTACTCAGACAATGGTTTCAAAGATTGCCGATGACCTTTATGAGGTACAGGTAGTTTCTTGGTACGATAACGAGAACTCCTACACAAGCCAGATGGTTCGTACAATCAAGTATTTCGCAGAGCTTGCATAAGTTCTCAGAACTGTCTTATAATTAGCTTACAAGCCGCTTTTGCTCCGGTAACGGAACCGAAAGCGGCTTTTGATTTTACAGTTAAAGATTGTTTTTATGCGGATTATTGACATTATGCGACAAAAACGCTAAAATTAGAATATATATCTGAGCTAATCTGAGGTGAAGCTATGCTTAAAAAAAATTACGGCAGATTATTTGCGGCGCTTATGTGCGTTGTATTGCTTACGGCGTTTTTCGGCGCATGCGGCAAATCCGATGACAAAGATCAGACGGTACAGCCGGATTTTTCATGGATTGTTGAACCGAACATTGAAGCGCAGAGTATCGAACCTCTTGTATATGCTGATTTTAACGAAAACACCAATCATTACGATATAAGCTATGCCGACTGCTGCCGTATAAATAAAGACGGCCTCTGGGGGATAATTGATTTTGACGGAAATATTGTAATCGAATGTGAATATGATGAAATTTTTGCCATCAGATCGAGCGACGATTTCCTCGCGGTTAAGGAACTGACTGATGGCGATAAAGAGCAGACTTATATTCACTCGGATACATTTGAAACCCAAACCGCATACAAGTCGTATAATAAGGAAAAATATGAGTATTATATGCTAACAAGAACCTCCGAACCGTGTTTTGTATTAAACAAAAACGGTGAATTTGAGGAGAAAAACTTCTCTGCCGTTTTGCCCGAACCGATAGTGGGAGCGCAGCTTTATAACGGAGAATTTACCAAGGACGGCACCTACGGACTGTATTCGGGAGGCTCTGAGCTTACGGGTATGGCGTACAGCGGAGCGGGCTGCTTCGCGGGAGGACTTGCGGCATTCAAATCTAACGGGAAATGGGGTTATCTTGATTCTGACGGAAATACGGTAGTTCCTTTTAAATATGACGCTGTCAAAGGATACAGCGTCTTCGGTGAGGAAGACACGCCGTACGAGTGCTTTGAGGGATATATAACCGCTTCGATGAGCGGAAAATTCGGAGTTATCAACGAGAGCGGAGACAGCGTTATTGATTTTGCGTTTGAGTTTGCGACTCCGGTAGTCGGAGGTAAATTCTTCGCAAAGCAGAACGGCAAATGGGGTATCGTCGATATCAAAACGGCAAATTCAAAAGCAGTTCCGGGCAATCAGAATAATTTGTCACAGAGTGCGCCGGAGCAGTCCTCTTCCGACGGTGAAGAAGAATACTCTGTCGGCTCATACAGAATTACTGTTGAGGCCGGCGGTAAAATAAATATCCGAAGCGGCGCCGGTACAAATTATTCGGTAGTAGGCTCGCTCGGAAGTGAAGATTATGTTTATGTAGACGAGGTCAAAAACGGCTGGGGACATATAGTTTACGGCGACAGCGACGGCTGGTTTTCATTGAAATATGCCAAAAAAGCAGAATGAGGTTATTATGCTGCAAAGATTAGATAAAATTATTTCCTCTCAGGGAGCTTATACACGCAGTCAGGCGCAAAAATTGATAAAAAGCGGAGCCGTATGCGTGGACGGTATTCAAATAAGAGACAGAGGATTTAAACTTGACGCCGAGAAATCCGATGTGACTATCGGCGGAGAACCTTTTGAAGTTAAAAAATATGTTTACATTATGCTGAATAAGCCGAAAGGGGTAGTCAGCGCGTCCTCGGACAGTCGTGAGAAAACCGTAATTGACCTCGTACCGCAGGAGCTTAAACGCAGAAATCTTTTCCCGGCAGGCAGACTTGATATGACGACGACAGGCTTTGTGCTGATAACCGATGACGGCGATTTCGCGCACAGGATACTTGCGCCTAAAAGTCATATTGAAAAAACCTATGAAGCAAGGCTTGCCGAGCCTGTGTCGGAGGCTGATTTGAAAAAAATAGCAGAGGGAATTACGCTTGGCGACGGTACGGAATGTCTGCCGGCAAAGCTCAGAGTAATTGAGGACGGAGAAAATCCTCTTGTTGAGATTAAAATTGTCGAGGGAAAATATCATCAGATAAAACGGATGTTTGCGGCTGTCGGCAACGGCGTTATCGGACTCAAACGCACAAAAATGGGTATGGTCGAGCTTGATTCAACGCTTAAAGAGGGCGAATGTAGGCTGCTCAGCGAAAAAGAAATTGCGGATATTGAAAAGCAGCCGTAATTATTTGCTTTTTTGAACATAATATATATCACAGGTGCATATTGCCAATGAGATAATATGTACTTGACATTTTTTATTACTTAAACTATAATAATGCTATTGCCGTACTTTGGCATATTTTTCTTATGCTGATTAAATGGTGTTGAAAGGATGAATTATTATGGCACAGGAAATCCTGTTGACTGCTGAAGCTTACCGTAAAAAAACGGAGGAATTGGAGCGTTTAAAGACTACCGGCAGAGATGAAATTGCCGAGAGAATTAAGGAAGCAAGGTCATTCGGTGATTTATCCGAAAACAGTGAATATGACGAGGCTTTAAATGACCAGGCTAAGATGGAAGCAAGGATTAACCAGCTCGAAAATGAGGTCAAGCTGGCAAAAATTCTTGACGAGAACGAGCTGTCAACCGACAGCGTCTTTGTCGGTTCAAAAGTTAAAATTCGTGATGTTGACTATGACGAGATCGAGGAATATCAGATTCTCGGCGAGTCTCAGGCAAACCCCGACGAGGGTATTATATCCGACCGCTCAGCTGTCGGCAAGGCTCTTATCGGCCGGAAAGTCGGAGATATCGTTAAGGTCTCGCTGCCTAACGGTAATGTGATTACTTATGAAATTCTTGAAATTTCAAAATAAATCCCATTTCGGGCGAAAGACTGTGTCTTGTCGCCCGTTTTGTGTCGTTTTAATAATATAGAAGCTTATATATTCGATAGGAGAATTAAAATGTCGGAAGAAACCAAGAATCTTCAGCAGGAAGATAACGAACAAGATGTAAACGATTTAAGACGCATAAGAGTTGAAAAGCTTGAAGCTATGCAGAAAGCGGGCAACGATCCGTTTAAAATCACAACGGCTTGCCAGACTGATACCAATGCTGAAATAACGGCTAAGTTTGAAGCTGTTGAAGCCGAAACAGCCGCTCTGCCTGAGGACGAGCGTCCGGAACAGGTCAGAATAGAAAATGTTTCTGTCTGCGGCAGAATTATGACTTGGCGCGACATGGGCAAGGCTAACTTCATTGATGTTACCGATCGTTCAGGCAGAATGCAGGTCTATGTCCGCATGAACGATATCGGCGAGGAGCAGTTTGCCGAGTTCAAAAAATGGGATATAGGCGATATCATCGAGGTAAAAGGCTTTGTTTTCCGCACGCGCAGAGGACAGATTTCTATACATGCACAGGAGATAAGGCTTCTTTCAAAGTCGCTTCTTCCTCTCCCGGAAAAGTTCCACGGACTTAAAGATACCGACACGAGATACCGTCAGCGTTATCTCGACCTTATCGTTAATCCTGAGGTCAAGGATACTTTCTTCAAGCGTTCACAGATTATAAAGGAAGTCAGAAATTATCTTGACAGTCTTAACTTTATAGAGGTTGAAACTCCGATGCTTGTAGCAAATGCAGGCGGAGCTGCCGCAAGACCGTTTGTTACTCATCACAATACTCTTAACGAGGATTTCAAGCTCAGAATTTCTCTTGAACTTTACCTTAAAAGACTGATAGCCGGCGGAATGGAAAGAGTTTATGAGATCGGCCGCGTTTTCCGTAACGAGGGTATGGATACAAAGCACAATCCCGAATTCACTCTTATGGAGCTTTATCAGGCATACACCGATTATCACGGAATGATGGACCTTGTAGAGGGACTTATCAGACATTGCGCCGAAAAGGTTTTGGGTACTACAAAGGTAGTTTACGGCGAGGACGAAATAGATCTTTCAAAGCCGTTCGAGCGCCTTCCCATGCTTGATGCAATCAAGAAATATACCGGACTTGACCTTGATCCGCTCAGCTTTGACGAAGTTAAAAAGCTTGCCGAGGACAGAGGACTTGAAGTTGACAAGAACTTCAAGAAAGGCGATATAGTAAACCTTTTCTTTGAAGAGTATGTTGAGGAAAACCTTGTTCAGCCTACATTTATTATGGATTACCCGGTAGAAATTTCTCCGCTTACAAAGCGTAAACCCGATAAGCCGGATTATGTTGAGCGCTTTGAGCTGTTTATAACAAGACGAGAGTTTGCAAACGCATATTCCGAATTAAACGATCCTATCGACCAGAGATCGCGTTTTGAAGCTCAGGAGGAGCTTTTTGCCGCAGGAAATGACGAAGCGAACCATACCGACGAGGATTTCCTCACCGCTATGGAGTACGGTATGCCTCCGACGGGAGGTATCGGTATCGGTATTGACAGACTTGTTATGTTCCTTACAAACAGTCCGTCAATCCGCGATGTACTGCTGTTCCCGACTATGAAGAGTATTGACTGAAAGCTATGATATCGGTAGTTTTGGCGGCGTATAACGGCGGCAGATATATAACCGAACAAATAGAGTCCATTATTTGCCAGTTGGGTGAGGACGACGAGGTTATTATTTCTGACGATAAGCCCGACGGGGACACATTTGCAGCTATTGAAAATATTGTTTCGTCTGACGGCAGAGTTAAGTATGTCAAAGGACCGGGTAGGGGCGTAATAGCTAATTTTGAATATGCAATAGGATTGGCGAAAGGCGATTATATTTTCCTATCCGATCAGGATGATGTATGGCTCAGCGGCAAGGTTGACGCCGTTATGAAAGAATTTGCCGCAGGCGCAGTCGTTGTTATGCATGACGCGCTTGTTACGGATTCACAACTAAATCCGACAGGTGAAACAGCTTTTGAAATAAATAAAACAAGAACCGGATTTTTGAAAAATTTTATCAGAAATTCATATCAGGGCAGTTGTATGGCTTTTGATGCAAAACTGAAAAAATACATTCTGCCTTTTCCGCAGTCTATTCCTATGCACGACCAATGGATAGGTCTTGTAGGGGAAAGACGCGGTGAAGTTCATCTCATTGGAAAACCTTACCTGCTGTACCGGCGTCACGGTGACAATTTATCGGGCAACGGCAGCAGCTTTAAGCAAAAAATTCTATGGCGAATTGACCTTTTGAGGTGCTTTTTAAGAAAGTAGGTTAACTGTATGGACAGTATGGTAACGGGCGGCATTGTTACTTTTAACAATCTGTCTACCATCAAAAAAACTTTGTCAACTCTTTTTGAGTTCACAAAGGATGTTGATTTTAAGCTTTATGTGTTTGATAATTGTTCAACCGATGGAACGCGTGAGTATATAAAAGAGAATTACCCGCAGGTTGAGCTTATCGAAAGTGATAAAAATATCGGCTTCGGAGCCGGACACAATGTAATTATTTCAAAGATAGATTCAAAATATCACGCGGTAATAAATCCCGATATCGAGCTTAGAAGCAATACGATTGCTAAGATGACGGCTTATATGGATAAACATACCAATATCGGGCTTCTTTCTCCGAGAATCTGCTTCCCCGATGGCAGAGATCAGATTCTCGGCAAGAAAAATCCTCATTTAAAGTATCTTATTGCAAGCAGGCTCAGAGGCGAAGAACCGAGCAAGCTGCTCAGAGATTATGCGATGCTTGACTGCGATCTCACTTTCCCGACAGAAATCGAGAATGCAACCGGCTGCTTTATGATGTTCAGAACCGAAACTCTTAAAAAGGTCGGCGGCTTTGACGAGAGATATTTTATGTATTTTGAGGACGCCGATATTACAAGGCAGATCAGGAATGTATCCAAGGTAATTTACTATCCGGACGCCGTTGTTTATCATGTATGGGGCAGAGACAGCAAGAGAAATCTAAAACTTATGACTATACACATACAGTCTATGATAAAATACTACCTTAAATGGAAAATGATATGAGGGTGTTGTGATGTCAAAGGAAAACAGAATCCCAATTAAAAAATATTTTGAAAACGCTTATAAATACAGATATCTCGTTCAGGAGATTGTTCGTAAAAACATAAAGCTTCAATACAGAAATTCTGCGCTTGGAATGTTTTGGACTTTTCTTCAACCGTTGCTTAATACTATTGTTTTGGTTTTGGTATTCGGCGGATTTTTCGGAAAAAGCAGCGACGGCGTAGTTTGCTATGCAATTTATGTTCTTATAGGACGATTGATGTTTGAATGTTACTCACAGTCAACGAAGCGCGCGATGCGCTCGGTCAGGAACAGCGCGGGAATTATTAAAAAGGTTTATGTACCAAAATATATTTATCCGCTGTCAAATCTTTTTTCAACCTTTGTCACATCGCTGATATCTCTTTCCGTATTGGTTGTAATGTTCGCATTCTTTTACATTTTCCAACACGCGAAATATCCCGACCTTGTACTTTCGTGGAAGTTTTTCCTTGTAATAGTACCGATACTGTTACTGTTCCTTTTGTGTACGGGCGTCGGAATGATCCTTTCGGTATTAAATGTTTTCTTTAAAGATATCGAGTATATTTATGATGTTTTTTGTAATTTGCTTTTCTATATGACTCCGGTTTTCTACACTGTGAAATCAATGAAGCTTACCGGAAGCAGATTATGGATAGGCTATATGCTTAAATTAAATCCGCTGTATTGGATAGTTGAGGAATTCCGAAGCTGTGTGCTTGTCAATGGATTCGATTGGAATTGGACAGGCTTTTGGTACACGCTTGCTTTCGGAGTGGTAACAACGATTATCGGTGTTATCTTCTTCTACAAGAAGCAGGATAAATTTATCTTGTATATCTAATTTTTACGAAAGGAGCAGTACCTTTGTTTAGGTACCGTATAGGTTGTTATGGCAAAACCTGCGATAGTCGTTGATAATGTAAGTATCCTTTTTAACCTTAACAGTGAAAAGGTAGACAATATAAAAGAGTATTTTATAAAGCTTGTAACCCGTAAGCTTAAATATAATGAATTCTGGGCGCTTAGAGATGTTTCATTCAGAGTTGAAAAAGGTGAAAGACTCGGTGTTCTCGGCTTTAACGGAGCCGGAAAAAGTACATTGCTTAAAACGGTTGCCGGAGTTTTAAAACCGACAAAAGGTACTGTTAAAGTCAGCGGAGTTATTGCGCCTCTTATCGAGCTTGGCGCAGGCTTTGACTCTAACTATTCGGGTAAGGAAAATATTTTCCTTTACGGAGCTACAATGGGCTATTCGAGAAAGTTCATTGAAAGCAAATATGATGAAATAGTTGCGTTTTCGGAGTTGGAAAAATTTATTGATGTTCCTATCAAGAATTATTCCTCCGGTATGAAAGCGAGATTGGGATTTGCAATCGCAACCGCAGTTGAACCCGATGTCCTTATACTCGACGAGGTTCTGTCTGTCGGTGACGCAAAATTCCGCAAAAAGAGTGAGGATAAGGTAATGAGCCTTGTTGACAAGGGCGTTACGGTTCTGTTCGTTTCTCACAGCACCGATCAGGTTCGCAAAATTTGTAATAAGGCAATCATTCTCAAAGGCGGAACGGTTGTCGCTTCGGGAGAGGCAAATGAAGTTTGCGATATCTACGAGGAAATGGTAAACAAAAAATAAATTGCGGAATTTTTTTGGGGTTATTTCTTTTTGCATTATAATTGAGTGGTTTTTATGAAAAGAGTTTTTTATTGGATTTATGCGGCTGTGTTTGCGGTTTTGCGTATATTTCCTTTAAAAGTGAATAAAGCGGTTTTTGTTTCGCCTCACAACGAAAGCTTTTGCGACAGTCTTGGCGCAGTAATGGACGAAATGATAAAGCGTGATGAATTTAAAATAGTGCAGATATCCTGCGACGCGCTGAAAATCAGCTTCAAATCTTCGGATAGTTTTTTCAGAAGTTTGGGAAATGCGATTTCATTCTTCACAGTTAAAATATATCATCTCGCAACTGCAAAATATATTTTCCTTAACGATAATTTTATGCCGATGTCAAAGCTGAAATTCAGAGATGAAGCCGTAATAACTCAACTTTGGCACGCCGAAGGCATATTCAAGCGGTTCGGTCTTTTTATAGACCAGCCTGAGCAAGTCAGAAACGCAGAAAAGGCTTGCAACAGTAAACTAAGCTATGTTGTATGCTCGTCTGAGGCGATTGCCCCGGTTTATGCCGAAGCTTTTGGAGTTGAGGAGAGCAGAGTCCTTGCGCTCGGTTCCGCGAGGGCGGATTATTTTATCAAAACCGAGGATACGGCAAGGCTCAGAGCGGAGTTTGATTCTAAGTATCCGCAGTGCCGCGGTAAAAAACTTGTACTTTATGCACCGACTTTCCGCGATGATCCGGAAAGTGATAAGCGCATATTGGAGAGCTTCGATTCCGAAACTTTCAACGAAAGATTCGGCTCAAAATATTCGCTGATTGTTCGCTTGCACCCACAGGTACATTCATGTAAAAAAACGCTTGACGGTGTTGTGGACGCGTGCGATTATCCTAATGTCGGCGAGCTTATTAAAATCTCGGATATACTTATAACCGATTATTCTTCAATATGTATGGATTTCGCTCTTATGGACAAGCCTGTCTATTTTTATGCGTATGATCTTGAAAAATACGAAAGGGACAGAGCGTTCTTTTTTGATTATGAATCCTATGTACCCGGTCCGGTCGCAAGGGATTTCCAAACTCTTCTCAATCTTATAAACAATAATGTAGCGGATAGCTATAAAAAACGCATGGCTGATTTCAGAACTATGAATTTCGGCAAGCAAGTCGGCGGTTCTGCTGAACGCATTGTTAACAGAATAGTTTTCAATAAATCTGCCGCGGAATAAGTCAGAGTCGCTGAATGCGGCTCTTTAACTTTTGTATGAGTAATTTTAACTTTATCAGGAAAGGAATGAACATAAGCATGAGCTTTTTTGAACAGTTTAAGAAGTGGGGATTTGAAAATTTACCTGAAAAAATATTGGATTTTCTTCCTAATTTAATTGCGTTTATTCTGGTGCTTGTAATAGGCTGTCAGATTTCTAAGCTGATAGGCAAATTGCTTGTGAACATACTCAGACGGAATGGGGTGGATTATTCCATTCACCGTTTTTTACAGCGTTCCGTGGTGATTTTTTGCAATACGATTGTAGTTGTCATCGCGCTTGAACAAATAGGTATTACGCTTAATTCTCTTATAACCGCGATAGGCGCGGCGGGAATTACTGCCGGCTTGGGATTGCAGAACAGTATAGGGCAATTCGCCAGCGGAATACAGATTTTGTTTAATAAGCCTTTCAAAAGCGGCGATTATATTAAGCTTGAAAATGTAGAGGGTAAGGTCAAAGAAATCAGATTTATGTTTACAACCCTGATAACTAACGACAATAAAGTTGTTGTCGTTCCTAATCAGAATATAACTACCAAAAATCTGATAAACTATACTGCTCAGGATAAAATGCGGGTAGACCTTGTTTATTTCATCGGCTACAACGATGATATCGAAAAAGCCAAAAGTGTTCTTATGGAAACGGCCCGGTCCTGCGAGCATATTTTGAAAGATCCGG
>JAQXHF010000121.1 GCA_029007095.1 Clostridia bacterium
GCTTTTGCCTTGATTTTGTCTGCCCGACGGCGTACAAAGGTACGCCGAGTGGCGAAGTTTGTTCGTAGTATAAAACATAAAAATATTTACATTTTACACTTTAAAGTAATTTTATGGGGGTTCTTACGGCTTTCAATACCGAAGAACCCCATTGTGTTATGCGGTTTTATACGGTCTTCGCTTTTTTTACATCCCCTTTGATATTTTTATACCTCAATTTCGGGTGATTTCAATATTCCCAAATCATCCAATACATATTCGTAGCTCCAATTATCTCCGGTTGTTCTCCATGCTCCGGGGCCGTGCCATTTTTCGTCTTTGTTGACTATATGTACCGCTCCGAAAGTATTGTATCTGTGACCGTAAAGTTTAAGCGTTACCTCGTGTTCTCCGTCGGAAAGTCCGGTAACATTAAGCTCATAAGGCGCGTAAATTATCGTTCCCTTGTCCTCGTTGTCAACATAAACTCTGATAAGTCCGCCGCGGTAGTCTGTGACTTTAATTTTAATAAATCCGTTAAACGAGCAGACTTTAAAACGGTACTCCGTGTTTCCGCCGTAGAAAGGCATACCGTATTCCGATAATTTACCGAATGGAATCTTATTTGCGGGTTCGGTAATTTTTGCCTTTCTGCCTTTTACGCTGACGCCGAAATTGCCGAGAATATAGCAAGCCTCCGTATTTGTCCTGCTTCCGAGAGGAAGCGTTATTTCGAGTATATTTTTGCCTTTGTTTATCTTCGGAAGATTTACTGTATTTATTGAAATATCGACATAATTTCCGATGGATTTGTTGCTTATTTTTTCGCCGTTAAATATGATTTCAGCTTTGTCGGCGTCTTCGATAGCTAATTTAGCTGAGTCAAAATCTATTTCACTCTCAACGGTGAAACGCAGAGTTATTGTGTGCTGTGGTATTTCCTCAGGCAATGTCCACGGTTGAGCAACATCTCCGCCTCTCGGAACAACGCCGATTATTTCTCGTGCGATATTATCTGCCCTGAGAATTTCCTCCTCTGGGAAATATTCTCCGTCGTCTACCTTGAATTCTGCAATATCGAGCAGAAGCACATTAGGCTCTTCCAAGGCGAAATCAACTTCGTTGGGAAGAATAACATTCTTTCCGTTGTGTTTCGGCCGCGGAGTCTCTTGTACTTCGCAGTCTGTTTCGTCAAGCCTGAAAAGTATGCTGTCATGCGAATACATTGTGCAATTTATAATAGTGCGACCGTTTTTATGAATACATTTATACGGAGTGATATTTCCGTTTGAAGTATCGTAAAGAACAGGGGAACAGATTTCGTTTATCGTGACGGTAAGCTTGTCACATTCAATCAGGTCTTTATTGATGGGATCAACTCCGCGGCAGATAAACAGCCATTTGCAGTTTTTATCCTGCCTTAAAGAATAAATATGCTTGTCGGCAAGTCTGCCGTTATCGTATCTCATAGTGAGAGTTCTTACATCGTCGAGCGCGCCTACAACGGAGCTTCTGTCATACGGGAGCAGTATAGAGGACTCGCACAATTTTTTGCCGCGTTCTGATTTTTCGGCATTTTCGAGAGTGGGAGCACTTCCGAGGAATATCAGCTTTCCTCCCTCTTTCCTGAAACTTTCGAGCCGTTCAAGCGTAGTTGAGCGCAGAGTTTCACAGTACGGTACGATAACTGCGTCATATGACATTTCACCGACTTTGAGGGGCGCGCCGCCCTCGTTGCAAAGATCGGGGAGCATGGATTCACTTATAAAATCAAAATCAATATTGCCTTGAAGCAACCATGAAATGAGATTTTGGAAGCGGGAATCCATACTTTCTCTTGCGAGAATTGTTTTGTCGTTTGCGCCGAAATGAATCCAGTAGCTTTCAATAGGATGAATAACTCCGACTTTGACGATAGGCTTTCCTCTTGTCATAGCCGTGTTAACTCTTGCAAAATGGTCTTCTATTACAGAGTATTCCTTGTACCATGGAGATTGGTATGATATTGAAGCGGGATAATCGCGCTTTGCTTCGCCCGCCATAGCGAACCAGGAAAGATGAGGAACTCTTACGGTAACGCCCATACAAGCCTGCCAGTCTCCTTGAAGCTTGTATCCTCTGAAATCGTAGTTCCAGCCTGTCACTCCGTAAAGCTCGCTGAGCATACCCTCCCTGCCAAACTGATGAACGGCAGAAGCCGCCTGCTTTGCGGTTGTGTACTCATGATAATTGCAGAGCATATCAATGCCCGGTATGCCGAAGCTGCGGTATGAGCGCATTGCATCACCCACAACTCTGCACTGT
>JAQXHF010000122.1 GCA_029007095.1 Clostridia bacterium
CGTTTCCGTCGTCATCATACAGCTTTTTGCGTTCAGACTTAGACGGTTTCACAGGCTTTACGGGCTTTGGCGCTTTGGCTCTTTTTTCCTTACCTTTGAGATTGATGATAATAAAATATGCGGCGAGCAGCAGAACCGTACCTGCCGTTATAAGGATACCCGCGGTAAATCCCTGCGGAACATATGAGAATTCAATAGTATGAGTTCCTTCGGGAACATAAACGCCGATAAGCGCACCGCCGATTTTTTCCTTATTCATCTTTATTCCGTCAACCTTGACCGTCCAACCATCGTCATAGTTAATGGAGGTGTAGAGCATTTTTCCGGCAGGCATATCTATTGTACCCTTGATGTTTGTTTCGGTGAAGCTCTCAACATTCAGCGTGTTGGCAGACAGGATACTGTATCCGGCTTCAAAGCGGTCTGAATCAAGTCCTACAACAAAACATTCGGCATAACCTGTGTCCTTGTCGGCGGCAATCGGAACTTTCACCGTAAGAACCTCGTCTTTAAGGCAAACGCCGCAGTCAAGAATATACGGTTCGTCGATATTCTGATGCTTTTCAAAGCCGCTTTCCGTGCTTACATAAATATTGTCAACATCGGAATTTTTGAAGAAAACATAAACATTCTGAGTTTCCGGAATGACATATTTAAGCTGAATTTCACCCTCTGCGTCGCTTGTGATTTTAGAGAAAGAGAAACCGTCGGAATAGAAATCGTCTGACGGACTGATGTTGTCAACCTCATAATCCGAAACCGAAATCGGAGTAAGAACATCGTCTATTCCCGTTGCATAATACCACATATTGTTCTGGATAGTGAAAGGATTATCTCCGGCGATTTCAAAATCAGTCATACTTCCGTCAACGGCGAAGCCTATCGGAAGATAGTATCTGTTTTTGAATGCGGTAAATTTTCCTACATTTGACGAGCGTTCAAACAAATCCTCGTTTATGGGTGAATCGTCGTTTTGAACGAGATATTTAAGCGACATCATAGCGTTATAAACCGGAGTCTGCGAATGGTAAACATAGCTGTTTATATAGTTGCTGTCCATGCCAAGCTGATTTTGCATATTTGCCGACGCCTCATACGCCATAGAGGAGAAAACCGAAAGTCCGTTGTAATTAAACCACGAAGCGTCCATCAGGGTGTTTATATCGGTAAGCTCCATACGGTAGTAATCGTTTCCTTCTTCATCGTCAAGAGTATCTTTAAGCGTACGGAAATCCTCATATCCGTTTGTGAAATTCGGTTTTTGCTGTGTTATTTCTATTTTACCTGTTTCACATACGGCGACTTCGGCAAAGACGCAGCACATAAGGAGCAATGAAACAGCCTGTTTTGAATAGCTCTTTTTGCGCGAAATCAGAAGTACAAAAGTGAAAAGCACGGTAAATGCAATACTGATATAGATAGCATTGTCCTCTGCAAAGGAGGAGTCAAGCTTCTGAACAAGTACCGTAAACAGAGTGACCGCAACTCCCGAACCGAGAATCTGAGCGCCGGAGAATGAGCGTATATGCGTCAGCACCTTATATCCCATAACAAGAAGCAGGAATGAATACAGGAAAGAGAATCTGTAAGGCAAATCGTTAGGGAAATGGAACGCGTGCAGGATATAATTTGCGTAATTCAGATTAAATCCTACAAAGAAAACGGCAAGAGCGCATACATGAGCTGCTTTTTCTTTAAAGCTGATTTTATTGCAGAAAAGATACAGCGGTATCAGTATAACCGTAAGCGTTCCGCAGAAAACATTTGGCAGAACGCGGTCGCCGCTGCTCCTGATAGTCGGCTCAAAAGCGTTCAGGTGATTGGCAAGAAAATCGAATACGCTGTTGTAGAAATTCGCGTCCTGCGGGAAGCTTCCCGATGTAGCCGAGCAGCTTCTGAGGCACATATAAGTCGGAATCACGGCAAATGCGACAAGACCTACCGCAACGATCGAGCTTAAAGCGAAAAGGAAACCGCTTCTTAAAAATTTATTTGCGGTGATTTTTTCAACCTTGCGGTGATATATTTCTCCGTTGTCGTCCTGATAGGTGTGATAAAGTTCGTCATATTTATCGGTAAAGTTGTTCTTTGAGATGAAATAAACGAGGAAATAAAGAACGGCGAAGAAACAAATCATATACGCCATATAATAGTTTGCGAAAAAGGCGAGGGCAAGGCTTGCGGCATAGAGCTTACACTTTCTTTTATTGATAATATTCTCAATACCGAGTACCGTAAGCGGAAGCAGATACATGGCGTCTATCCACATTACATTCCAGTAATAAGCGATGAAAAAGGCGCTGAACGAGTACATCAGACCGAAAGCCGCGATGGAAAAATCGTTTTTGCCAAAGGATTTTTTGATAAAGTATGCAAAAATCGAAGCCGAAAGAGCATTTTTCAAAAGAACCATAACGCCGATAGCTTCGGGGATATTCTCGTGACCGGCCAAAAGAGCGACAAGTCCGCCTATCGGACTGGAAAGATAGTTGTAATAGTTGCCGAGGAAGCTTCCGCCTCCGCCTGTATTCCAGGAATACAGCAGACTTTTAAAATCGGTAAGCCTGTCATAAAGCTCGGCGAAAAGCGGACCGTATTGATGGAACAAATCCATTCTCAGAACCGTTGACTGACCGAAAGGTATCACATCATAGATATAATATGTCAAAAGCATAAGCGCGGACGCGCATACAAATGCGAGAATAATATATATATTTTCATTGATAAGTGATTTTATTTTTTTTATGTTAACCTTATTTTTTTTCATCAAATCAATCCTTGCGATAATTTATTCTTTAATAGTATATCACGATATACAAAATCTTTCAATTATTTGGCAAAAAATTTACATTTATAATTTGTTCTAAATCGGGACAAGACCTCATATTAAATAATGGTGATGAAAATGAACAGCGGCAAAAAAGACAATATAGCCGTGATATGTAAATATCTGCCGGCAAAGCTGTCGGAAATAATTAAAAGCGCGTCCGAATTCGGTGAGCTGTGCGAAATAAGATTGAGAGCCGATATGCCTGTTTCTCTTGTGTTTGCCGACGGTAAACGCTTCATTACCGAAAGCGGCAGGCTTACCTTGTTTGATTCACAGGGCTTGATTAAAATTTCAAAACAGGAAATCGAGGAGATTTTCAGACGAATGTGCGCCTATTCCGTACATAGCTTTATGGATTCTCTTACTAATGGCTTCATAACTCTTGACGGCGGCAGCAGAGTGGGCGTTTACGGTACGGCCGTGACTAAGGACTCGGAGATAACTTCCGTCAGAAATATATGCGGAATGAATATCAGAGTTTCCGGCAATTTTACCGGCATAGCGGAACCGCTTTGGGAAAGTTTATACAAGAACGGAGCCGTTAATACGCTTATCTGCGGCCCACCGTCAAGCGGAAAGACAACGCTTCTCAGGGATATTGCACGGCTTCTTTCCGATAAGGGACGGTTAAAGGTTGCGGCGGTTGACGAAAGGCGGGAGCTTTGCGGAGGATACCTCGGTGCGAATACCGATGTGCTTGAATCATATCCAAAGGCAAAGGGAGTTGAAATTGCGGTTCGCACTCTGTCGCCTGAGGTTATAATTTGCGACGAGATAGGTTCGGTAAGCGAGATAGAGAGCGTTACACAGGGAATGAACAGCGGAGTGCGCTTCATTATGAGTATGCATTGCCGAGATTCGACCGAGCTTGTCAAAAAGCCGCAGTTCGCTATGCTAAGGCGGATAGGGGCGGTTGAAGCCTGCGTGTTCCTCGGCGGCGGATTTAGGATAAAGGAGATACTTTATGAGACTGATATCTCTGGCGGTAATAGCGCTGAGCTGCTTTATGGCGGGACAGTACGCAGCATACAGGCTTAGTATGAGAGTGTCCAAGCTTGAGAAGATAAGGCTTATGCTGTGTATAACCGAAAACGAACTCAGGTGTCTGTGCCGTCCTGCCGACGAAATAATCTCCGTACTGTGTGCAAACAGCAGACTTAAAGAGCTTGATTTTTTGGAGAGCTGCCGCAAGGCAATGCGAGACGGCGATAATTTTGCTTCTGCATGGAAAAAGTCTTTATCGGACAGGGCAAATGTGCGATATCTCGGCGCGGAGGATGTGTCGGCTTTGCTCTCGTTCGGAGAATTGTTCGGAGTTACCGATATAGACGGACAGCTTGCAAATTGCAGGCTTCATACCGAGCTGCTTGATGAAAGACTTACGCAGGCAAGAAAGCAAAAAGAAAAATATTCTTCACTTTCCTGCGGACTCGGAGCGGCGGTCGGCGCAGGGTTGATAATAATTTTTATGTAGGTGGTTGATTTGGAGCTGGTAATAAAGATAGCGGCAGTCGGGATAATAGTCGCGGTGCTTCAACAGATATTGAGCAGATCAGGACGGGACGAATACGCTATGTTTACCGTTCTTGCCGGAATACTTGCGGTAATAGCAATGTTGATACCTGAGCTAAAAGAGCTTTATTCGTCGGCTTCATCGGCTTTTAATTTTTAATATGGAAATACTCAAATTCGCCGTAACCGGAATAATCTGTGCGCTTGCCGTAGTGCTTGTCCGCGAACACAGAGGGGATATATCGCCGTTTGTTCAAATTGCAGGGGTAACCGTGCTTGCGCTGATGTGCATATCGGTTTTTATAAAAATATTTGAACGCACCAAAGGTTTACTCCCGTCGTCGGATGTGATTGATTCGGGATATCTCGATTTGCTTATCAAAATTGTAGGAATAGCTGTCATTACAAAAATAAGCTCCGACATATGTAATGACAGCGGAAATTCCGCGATTTCTTCTGCTGTCGAGCTTGCGGGAAAGGCGCTGATACTTCTTTTGTGTATGCCTTTGCTGGAAGCGGTGGCAAGTCTTGCCGGAGGATTATTGGAGTGAAAATGAAATTTGTAAGGATACATAGAATAGTTATCGTGATTTCTGTTGCATTTTTAGCCGCGTCATATTTCTGCGTTTCGGCGTCGGCGGCAGAAAAAATTGCAGACGGCGGTATTTATCAAAGCTATGAGAATTTAGACGATAAGCTGACGGACGAAGCAAGGGACGCGTTGGAAAAGCTTGGAGTGAAAGATCCCGATTTCGACTCGATTTTTAATATTTCCGCCGGTAAAGCATGGGAGCTTTTTAAGGAGCTTGTAACAGGTCAGACGGAATCGCCTATGAAATGTCTTGTGCGGCTTTTGAGCGTGATTATTCTTCTTGCGGTTTGCGAGAGCTTTGTCCCGGAGGGTTCGGGAGTGAAGCCCGTAACAGAAGCGGTCGGAGTATTATTCTGCGTTATTTCAATAATATCACCGCTGAGCAAGTCTATATCCTCCGCGGTCGCTTCGATATCTGCAACCGAGAGCTTTATGCTTACGCTGATACCGACGCTTGCCGGAGTAGTGACAGTTTCGGGCAATCCCACGCTTGCGCTGAGCTTTCAGACAATCGCGTTTACAGCGGCTCAGGTGATGTCGGCAGTTTCAAAGAATTATATTGTTCCCGTTGTCGGAGCGGTGCTTTCTCTCGATATAACCGGCGCTCTTATGCCGTCGTTCAGACTTAATTCCCTGACAAGCCTTATCAAAAAAGTCATAACCGCTGTATTATCATTCGGCTCTACCGTCTTTGTATCCGCTCTCGGAATAAAGGGAGCGTTGGCAAACGCAGCCGACACCGTTGCGTCAAAATCGGTAAAATTGGTTATCAGCTCGGCAGTACCGGTTGTCGGAGGAGCTATGAGCGAAGCATACAGCGGAGTTATAGGAAGCCTTGTACTCGTTAAAAGTACGCTCGGAATATTCGGGATAGTTGCGATTGCGCTTATAAGTCTGCCGTCCTGCGTTCAGCTCCTTTTTTGGAGCTTCTCATTGAGATTGTCCGCTTCGGTAGCGGAGCTGTTTCACAGACAGACGATAGCCGATTTGCTTACCGCGATTTCTTCCGCCGCCGTGCTTTTGAATGTAGTGCTTTTGTTTAATACGGTTCTTTTTATAATTTCGACAGCGTTAATATTGGTGATAAAGGCAGGATAATATGGAACAGATAAAAAATTGGGCGTTGGGAGTAACGGCTGCGGCAATAATAGGAGCCGTTGTTCTTGTGATAACTCCGAAAGGCTCGGTCGAAAAAACCGTCAGGGTTGCCGTGTCGCTGTTTTTAATGTGCGCTCTTTTAAATCCGTTTGTTACGGGAATTGATTTTTCAGAAATTTCGGAGGGACTGAAAGAAGTGCCTGACGGCGTGGATACCTCAGACGCTTATTCTGCTGTTGAAAAACAGACAGAGGAAGCAATAAGTGATGAAATTTTAAAAATTTGCTCCGACTGCGGCATAAAAAACGCCGCCGTGAATATAGATGTTCGTATGAACGGGGAAAATAACCTGAGCGTTGAATCCGTAGAGATATCTGCGGAGAGTGAATACGAGCCGCTGTTTTCATCTGCCGAGAAGCAGCTTGAAGAAAAATTGGGAATAAAATCAAAAATAGGGGTGAGAGAGTGAAGCTCGGAAAAATACTTGAAAATGCGGCTGAGAGGTTTAAAACGGACAAGAGAATTATAGTTATTGCCGCAGTCGGACTTTTGGGCATAGCTTTGCTTGCCGCTTCCGAGTTTATACCCGACAACCGTGAGGAACCGCAGGTTGAGCAGGAGCAAACTCAGGATAATTCTGTTCAGGAGCTTGAAGAAAGACTTACTCAGATTATAACCTCGATAGACGGAGCAGGAAACGCAAAGGTTATGATAACGCTCGACACAGGGGACGAAAACATCTATGCCGTGGAGGATAAAAGCTCAAATTCCGAAAAGAGCGGTTCATATGACAGGAGCTATGTCGTCATTGAAAAGGACGGTGAGGAGAGCGGACTGCTTTTAAAGGTTGCCGAGCCGGAAATCAGAGGAGTTGCGGTAGTTTGCGAGGGGGCGGATCTGCCGGAGGTAAGAAGTGAAATAGTAAGTACGGTAACTGCTGTGCTTGGAGTGAGCAGTAACAGAGTCAGCATTGCAAAAATGAAAAATAAACAGTAGAGGAGCATTGATTATGGTGATTAAAAAGAAACAGATTTTAACGGTGACGCTTGCTTTGCTTTTAGGCTCGGCGGTGTTTATAAATTGGTATTTCTCAAAGGAGGAGCGCCAACCTGTGCTTAACGGCGGATCTTCCGTATCGACCACCGAGAATTCGGAATTAGGCGACGCGAAATATGTTTCCGCAACCACAGCCAAGAACGCGACAGAGTCTATGGCCGACTTCAAGGTTAAGCGCGACGCGGCGCACGACGAGGCTAAGGAAACGCTGAATGAAGTTATAAAGGACAGTAATTCTTCATCTGAATCGGTCGCAAAGGCAACCGAGGCGTTAAAGGAGCTGTCAACCTCGATAAAGAGAGAAACCGATCTTGAAAACCTGATATCCGCAAAAATCTCAGGTGAATGTCTTGTAATTATTGATTCGGATGTATGCGAAGTTATTGTAGGCAAGGGAAAGCTTACCGACAACATATCTTTACAAATCAGGGATTTGGTGATGAGCCAGACAAAAATTTCTTCAAAAAACATTACAATTATTGAATTAAACGGTTGAGAACTTAAAAAAAGTGTGTTATAATATACATAAATGTATGAATATATACAGTTTGGTGCACCTTTATAACACTTAAATGTATTTACCCTCTGTATATAAATACAGGGGGATTTCTTTATAAAGAAAGGACGGTAATATGGGCAGCATAACAGAAAACAGACGAAAATCCCGCGAACAGGCGTTCATTATACTTTTTGAAAAGTCTTTTAATGAGGATATGAACATAGACGATATTATTAAAATGGCAGAGGAAACCGAAGTGATTACGCCCGACGATTTTACACTCAATCTTATCAGGACGGCGGTAGACAATCTTGATGTTATCGACGGCGAAATTGAGAAAAATCTCAAAGGTTGGAGTATGTCACGAATCTCAAAGGTAAGCCTTGCCGTGATGCGTATGGCGATAGGTGAAATGATGTTTAACGGCGATGTTCCGGTCGGCGTTTCTATAAACGAAGCGGTCGAGCTTTGCAAAATTTACGGAAGCGACGAGGACAAGTCCTTTGTCAACGGAATACTCGGCTCTGTTGCGAGAAGCTGAACGGTAGAACATAATGGCGTATTATTTGGGTATAGATACGAGTAATTACACCACATCGTGCGCGGTGTACGACAGCGAAAAGGACGCTTTTATATCTGAAAAGGAATTGCTTCCTGTCAAAAGCGGCGAGCTTGGATTACGGCAGAGCGACGCTGTGTTTCATCATACGGTTCAGCTTCCTGAGCTTATGAAGAAGCTTTTTGACGGCTTTTCGGGAGAAATATCGGCTATCGGAGTGTCGGACGCTCCGAGGAGAGCGGCAGGCTCGTATATGCCGTGCTTTCTTGTCGGAGTTAATTCTGCCGAGTGTATCGGTTCGGTGACTAAAAAACCTCTGTACCGTTTTTCTCATCAGCAGGGGCATATAGCCGCGGCGCTTTATTCGTCGGGCGGTACCGAGCTTTTCGGCAAAGAGTTTATTGCCTTTCATGTTTCGGGAGGCACAACCGAGGCTCTGAAAGTCAGCGGAGAGCTTGAAGTCGAAGAAATTGCTTCGTCTCTCGACCTTAAAGCCGGACAGGCGGTAGACAGAGTCGGAGTTATGCTCGGATTTCCTTTTCCTGCCGGTAGCTATGTTGACGCGCTTGCTCAGAAAAGCGACAAAAATTATAAATTCAAAATCAAGCTCCGTGACGGTTGTTGCAGCTTGTCCGGGGTTGAGAATAAATGCAGAAAAATGCTTTATGACGGTGAAAAGGCAGAGGATATCTGTCGCTTTTGCCTGCAATATATAACAGCTTCGCTCGAAGCTATGGCAAATTATGCCGTTATGAAATACGGCGATATGCCGATTGTTTTTTCCGGCGGCGTTTCTTCGAGTACGGTTATGAGAAGCATTCTTTATAAATCTCTTAACGCGAGCTTTGCAAAGCCTGAATTTTCCTGCGATAATGCAATGGGAACTGCTTTGCTTGCCTACCGAAAAAGCCTTTAATTAGGTTAAAGGAACGGTTATAAATTATGAAAACTCCTACGGTTCTTAGCGTAACTCAGCTCAATACTTATGTTAAATCAATAATTGACGGCGATATGCTTCTGAGAAGCGTATATGTCGTCGGTGAAATATCCAATTTCACAAATCATTATAGGACAGGCCATTATTATCTTACCTTAAAAGACGGCGACTGTGCCGTAAAGGCGGTAATGTTTCGCTCGGCAAATGTTCGGCTTAAATTTGAGCCTGAGAACGGAATGAAAGTTATAGTGCGCGGCAGAGTGTCGCTTTTTGAGCGAGACGGTCAGTATCAGTTATATATCGAGGATATGCAACCGGACGGCGCAGGCGCTCTCAGCATTGCGTTTGAACAGCTCAAACAGAAGCTTGCGGCGGAGGGCTTATTTGACGCGGAGCATAAGAAGCCGATACCGCGCCGTTCATACAGAATCGGCGTAGTAACATCATCGACCGGCGCTGTATTGCAGGATATACGAAATGTTGTTTCGCGCAGATTCCCGTTGGCAGACATTATCCTTGCACCGGTTCAGGTTCAGGGAGACGGAGCCGCGGTTCAGATTGCTCAGGCGATTTACGATTTCAATTTGTTATCCGCCGCCGATGTGCTTATAGTGGGCAGGGGCGGAGGCTCGGCCGAGGATTTGTGGGCGTTTAATGAGGAAATCGTTGCCAGAGCCGTTTACGCGAGCGAAATACCGGTTATTTCCGCGGTCGGTCATGAGACGGATTTTACAATATGTGATTTTGTTGCGGACTTGCGCGCACCAACTCCGTCGGCCGCGGCAGAACTTGCGGTTCCCGACATACGGGACGATATTGCTTTTATCGACGCCGCGCTGGGACAATGCGAAGCTATTGTGCTTGAAAGGCTTGCCGATGAATCGGACAGACTTTCTCTTGCAAGAGAGAGAATAACCGCACGAAGTCCTGCGGCAATAATCGACGGTAAAATTCAGACGGTCGATCTTCTCTTGGGCAGAGCATTGGCGAGTATTGATAATAAGATAAATAATCAGCAGTCACGGCTTAATGCGGATATCAGTAAACTTGACGCGCTCAGTCCTTTAAAGGTGCTTATGCGCGGATATTCGATAGCCAAAAAGAACGGGAAAATAGTAAGTAAAACATCTGAATTGAAAAGTAAGGATAAAATTTCGCTGAGACTCAGCGACGGTGAAGTTGATTGTGAGGTGCTGTAAATGGCGGCAAAGGCAAAAATGACATATGAAACAGCAATGGAGCGGCTTGAAGAAATTGTTGCACAGCTTGACGGCGGCAGTCTTTCTCTTGACGAGTCCGTTAAACTCTTTGAGGAAAGCACGAAGCTTGCCGCGTTTTGCAGCTCGTGTCTGGAAAAGGCTAAGCTTAAAATTACCGAACTGTCAAAAGCGGACGACCTTGATTAAACATAATGATACGGAAAAATTATCTGATTTAAGGGTACGGTATTAAAATGAACAAATATCTTGATTTAATAAATTCTGAGCTTGACAAATATATGCCCGACGGCAGCGATGTTGTCAGCCGTGCAATGAGATACAGCATAGAGAACGGCGGTAAGAGAATTCGACCGACGCTTGTGCTTGAATTTTGCAGGCTGTGCGGCGGCGATGAAAAAAAGGCATTGCCGCTTGCCTGCGCTATCGAAATGATACACACTTATTCGCTTATTCACGATGATTTGCCGTGTATGGACAATGACGATTATCGCAGAGGAAAGCCGTCCTGTCATATCGCTTTCGGCTACGAGTACGCTTTGCTTGCGGGCGACGCGCTTCTCACTCTTGCATTCAAAACAGCAGCAGAGTTTAGCCTTGACGCGAGACTTACCGTTGAAGCGATAAAAACACTTGCCGATGCGGCAGGCTGGTCAGGAATGGTAGGCGGTCAGGTTCTTGATTTGCAGAACGAGGGCAAGAAAGTATCTCTCGGTCAGGTCGAGAAAACAGACGAGCTTAAAACGGGAGAACTTATCAGAGCCTCGTGCGTTATGGGTTGTATAGCCGCCGACCGATTTGATATGATACCTTATGCCGAGGAGTACGCCAAATGCATCGGTACGGCGTTTCAGATAGTTGACGACATACTTGATGTAACGAGCGACGCCGAAACGCTCGGCAAACCTATCGGCAGCGATGTTGAAAATGAAAAATGCACATATGTATCGCTTATGGGAATTGAGAAAGCAAAAGAATATGTATCCAAGCTTACGGAAAAGGCAAAAAAAGCGCTTATGAATTTTGAAAACGACGCTTCCGATTTGGCTGATTTTGCCGACAGTATGGCGAGAAGAAAAAGTTAAGGTGAATCATTTGGATATTAACAGCTTTAAATATCTGAAAAATATAAAATCCCCAAAGGATATAAAAAATCTCGGTTTTGACGAGCTGTATGTGCTTGCCGCGGAAATACGACAGGTGCTTATTGATACCGTTTCGCATACGGGAGGCCATCTTGCGTCCAACCTCGGTGTTGTTGAGCTTACGCTCGCGATACACAAGATGTTTAATTCTCCGCGCGACAGGATAGTCTGGGATGTCGGTCATCAGGCCTATACGCAAAAGCTGATAACAGGCAGACTTGATAAGTTTGACACTCTCAGACAGAAGGACGGAATTTCAGGCTTCTGCCATCCCAACGAGAGCGAGCATGATACATTTTACAGCGGACACAGCGGAACATCTATATCTTCCGCTTACGGAATTGCTCAGTCAAACCTGATAAAAAAGAATAATAATTATACAGTCGCGGTTATAGGCGACGGCTCGCTTACCGGCGGATTGGTATATGAGGCGCTTAATAATGCAGGCAGAAGCAATACGAACCTTATAGTTATACTCAATGACAACGAGATGTCTATTTCTCCGAATGTCGGCTCGGTTGCGAAGTATCTGGCAAGAATCAGGTCAAAAAAGCGCTATGTAAGAATGAAAGCGAAGCTTGAACGGGCGCTTGACAAAATACCCGTTGTCGGTCACAAAATGGCGTCTCAGATATTCCGTCTGAAAACGAACATTAAAAATATGATGTATGAAAGCACTATTTTTGAAAAAATGGGATTCCGTTATATGGGACCTGTTGACGGACATAACATAGAGATGCTTTGCGAAGCTCTTGACACGGCTAAGTCGGTAGGAGTCCCCGTACTGCTTCATGTCAATACCGTTAAGGGCAAGGGTTATTCATACGCCGAGAAAGATCCGAGTCATTTTCACGGCATTTCAAACTTTGACGCGGAAACCGGAGAGTTTGTCAGTAAGGACAACACATTTTGCGGTGAATTCGGCAAGCTGATGTGTAAAATGGCAAAAGAGGATAAGCGTATAACGCTCATTACCGCGGCAATGTCTCTCGGAACGGGACTCAGCAGCTTTGCCGAGGAATTCCCGGAGCGCTTCTTTGATGTCGGAATCGCAGAGGAACATGCAGTAACCTTTGCTTCGGGACTTTCAAAGGGCGGTATGCTTCCTGTCTTTGCGGTCTATTCCACCTTTTTACAAAGGTGCTATGACGAGATAATCCATGACGGAGCTTTACAGGATCAGAAAATGGTGCTTGCCGTTGACAGAGCCGGCTTTGTCGGTGATGACGGTGAAACTCACAACGGACTTTATGATGTCGCCTTTTTGCAGAGCATACCGAAAGTAACGGTTTATTCTCCGGCGACCTATGATGAAATGAAAGTTGATTTCGGCAATGCGTTTTATCGGGATACCGATGTTGTGGCCGTTCGCTATCCGCGGGGAGGCGAGCTTGATATACCCGAGGATTACAAACCGTCATACCGTAGCTTTGATATTTACGGTGATAAGGACGCGGAAACCGTTATAGTAACCTACGGCAGACTTTTCGGTCAGGCTGCAAAAGCGGTAAAGCTTCTCGGTGAAAAGGGCATTCCTGCAAAGGTGCTGAAACTCAACAGAATCAAGCCTATCGACTCGGAGGCTGTTGATGAGGCTATGAAAAGCAAAAGAATTTATTTCTGCGAAGAGGGAGTCAGAAGCGGCGGAATCGGAGAAAAGCTTGCCGCAACGCTCCTGCAAAAAGGATATAAAGGCGCTTATAAGCTCAATGCGGTTGAGGATTGCTTTGTAAAGCAGGCAAAGGTGAACGAGCTTATCGAGCAGTTCGGCTTTGACTCTGAGAGCATTGCCGAAGCGGTAGTTGAAATGATGAATTAAGAGGTGCGTACTTTGTCAGAAAAACTCAGACTTGATATAGAGCTGACCGCCAGGGGACTTGCTCCGTCAAGGGAAAAAGCAAAGGCTTTGATAATGGCGGGACAGGTGTATGTCAATGGGCAAAAGGAGCTTAAAGCCGGAGCTTCTGTGAAAAAGGACGATGAAATTGAAGTAAGAGGCAGTCAAAATCCTTTCGTCAGCAGGGGTGGGCTTAAACTGCAAAAAGCAGCGGAAAATTTCGGCATTGATTTAAACGGCTGCGTATGTATGGATATCGGAGCGTCAACCGGCGGATTTACCGACTGTATGCTGTCACACGGAGCGTCAAAGGTCTATTCGATAGATGTCGGATACGGTCAGCTTGCGTGGAAGCTGAGAACCGACGAACGGGTTGTAAATATGGAGCGAACCAATTTCCGCTATGTAACGCACGAGCAGATACCGGAGGATATCGACTTTGCAAGCGTTGATGTTTCGTTCATTTCGCTTAAAATAATTTTGCCTGTTCTGCGTGAATTGCTAAAACAGGACGGCGAAGCGGTTTGTCTTATAAAGCCTCAGTTTGAAGCGGGCAAAGACAAAATCGGCAAAAAGGGAGTTGTCCGCGATCCGTCTGTCCATATCGAAGTTGTCGAAAATATAAGTAACTTTGCAGTTGAAAACGGATTTTCGGTTCTTCATTTGGATTATTCTCCGATTAAAGGCCCGGAGGGGAATATCGAATATCTGATGCATATTATTAAAACGGACGATTGCGAGAACAAAAGCGGAATATCGGCAACGGAGCTTGTCGAAGCTTCGCACAGCTCTTTGGATAAATAATACTGTTAAGGTGATTTATAATGAAAATCGCGTTAATCCCGAACTTAACAAGGAAAAGGTCGCTCAGCGTAGCAAGAGATGTCTGCAAGCAGCTTGAACGGCTTGAAACAGAATATTACATATCAGAAAGTCAAAAAGACAGCTTCGCAGATGCCAAAGCCGTGTTTTTGCCTGTATCTGAGGCGGTTGAACGCTGTGATGTCATAATCTGCGTCGGCGGAGACGGAACGATAATTCATTCGGCTAAATTCGGAAAGCCTGTACTCGGAATAAATGCCGGCAGGATTGCTTTTATGGCAGGTCTTGAACCGACAGAGCTGGATATGCTTGCCAAACTGATAAGCGGCAATTATGAAATTGACAGGCGTATGATGCTGAAAGCAGAAATACATAACAGCAGTGGCGAGGTTGTCAGAACAAGTCATTGCATTAACGATGTTGTTGTTGCAAGGGGAGAAAAAATCAAGATGGAGGATATCTCCGTCGAGCATAACGGACGGTTCCTTAACACATATACGGCTGACGGAATAATCGTTTCTACGCCGACCGGTTCTACCGCGTATAATCTTTCTGCCGGAGGTCCGGTTGTTGATCCGCAGATTGAGAGCATTTTGCTGACTCCGATTTGCACTCATTCACTTTTTTCCCGCGCTTTGATATTTAAACCCGATTCGGTATTTAAGCTCAGCAGTCCGAGCGCCGACGAACTCGGACTTTCCTGCGACGGCGAGGATACCGTATATATCGAAAAAGGCGGATTCGTAACGGTTTCACGAGCCGATGTGTTCGGCGAATTTATAAGAATCAAAAACGATAATTTTCTTGAAATACTCAACAGTAAGCTTGAACAGCGCAGACTGTAAATTTAACAAAAACTTACATTTGGGAGATGCTCTGCAATGAAAAAAAGACGACATAGTATGATTTTGGAGCTTATAGAAAAGTATTCTATAGGTACGCAGGAGGAACTGCTGGAAAAGCTGATGGAAAACGGCTTTAAATCAACTCAGGCGACCGTTTCGAGGGATATTAAGGAGCTGCGCCTTGTCAAGCAGATGGACGAAAACGGTAACTACCGTTATGCTCAGGGCAAGAGTGAAACGGATGAATTCCTTTCAAAGTTCAATGCAATTTTTGCACATTCCGTAGTATCGTGCGACTGCGCCGGAAATATGGTAGTAATCAAATGCTTCACCGGAATGGCACAGGCGGCGTGTGCTACCTTTGACAATATGCAATGGGAAGGACTCGTCGGAACTATTGCCGGCGACGACACTATTTTTGCGCTGTGCAGAACAGAGGACCTTGCCCGTGAGTTAAAGCTTTCCGTCGATAAGCTCGTCGGTTGATTCAGGTGATCGTATGCTTGCAAGTTTAAAAATAGAAAATGTCGCCGTCATAGAGAGCGCGGCCATTGAATTCGGATGCGGACTTAATGTTCTTACAGGAGAAACCGGAGCTGGAAAATCAATAGTTATCGACGCTATCGGAGCAGTGCTCGGTGAGAGAACTCCGAGAGATATCATAAGAACCGGCGCCGACAGCGCCAAGGTCTACGCTGTCTTTGAGGATGTAGGGGACAGCGTGAAAAATCTTCTTGACGAGGACGGAATTGACTGCGACGACGGTGTGCTTATAATCAGCCGAGTCATAAACAGGGACGGTAAGAATACTTGCAGAATTAACGGCTGTCCCGTTACGGTTTCTATGCTGAAAGCAGTGGGCAGACTGCTGATAGATATTCACGGTCAGCACGATAATCAGTCGCTCCTTTCGCCGGAGAAGCATATTGATTTTATAGACAGCTACGGCGGATGCGGAGAGCTTTTGAACGAGTACAGAAGCGAATATTCCTCTCTTTGCAATATCCGCAGACAGTACAAAGCTCTGTGCACCGACGAGAGCGAAAAAGCTCAGAGGGCGGATATGCTTGCTTTTCAGATTGACGAGCTTGAAAAAGCTGATATAAGAGTAGGAGAGAAAGAGGAGCTTACTTCGCGCAAATCTTTAATTGCTAACTCACAGAAAGTCATAGACAATCTTAATTATGTATATGAGATATTAAACGGCGAAAGCTCGGCGGTTGATATGATTTCTTCGGCGGCGGACGGACTGAGTACGGCGGGAAATTATATGGAGGAGCTTCGTGAAGACGCGCAGAAGCTTGAAGATATCAAATATGAGCTTGAAGATATTGTTCAGAATGTCAGAAGCAGCCTTGGCGAAATCGACTGCGACGAAAGAGAGCTTGACGAGATTGAAGAAAGGCTCGATTTGCTCTACCGTCTTTCGATAAAATACGGTTCAAGCGAGGAGGATATGCTCGAATATCTCGATAAAGCGAGAGCGGAGCTTGACAAGATAAATTCCTCCGACGAGGAGCTTGAACGGTTAAAGAATGAGGAAAAAATTGCCTTTGAAAAGGCTTCGGCGCTTGCAAATAAACTTTCGGAGAGAAGAAAGAAAGCGGGCGATGAGCTTTCACAGGCGATTTGCAAAGAGCTTAAATTCCTTGATATGCCGAATGTTACTTTCACGGTCAGCCGCAGAGAAACGGAGCTTACCGACAACGGAATTGATGAAACGGAGTTCCTTATATCTGCCAATGTGGGCGAGGAGCCGAAACCGCTTGTAAAGATTGCCTCTGGCGGCGAGTTGTCGAGAATTATGCTTGCCATCAAGACGGTTCTTGCAGGAACAGACGGCGTTGATACGATGATTTACGATGAAATAGATACCGGAGTCAGCGGTTCTGCGGCGCAGAAGATTGCTATGAAGCTGCGGGAGGTTTCTGTCGGACGGCAGGTGCTTTGCGTTACTCACCTTGCACAGATTGCGGCGCAGGGCGATGTCCATTTGCTTATCAGTAAAAGCGTAAAGGACGGAAAAACATATACGCAGATAAGCTCCCTGACGGGCGAGGACAGAGTAAGCGAAATTGCGAGAATTAACGGCGGAATTACGGTTACAAAGCTCCAGCTTGAAAGCGCGAGAGAAATGCTGAAAAATGCCGGAAATGAAAATTGTTAACAATATTGTAAGAAATTAACTGTTGCATATTTCCATATATTGTGTTAGAATATAAAATATCTTAATTTAACAATAGCGGAGAAGTAATATGAAAAATAAATTCACAAAATCGAGATACATTGCTTTGCTTGCAGCGTTGGTTTTTGTTTTTTCTATTGTAATGACAGGCTGTGGAGTTACTAAAATTACTCACACCCCCTCTGATACAGAAGATAATAACGACGGACTTATAATCGTTGGTCCCGGAAGTGGAGAGGAGGATCAGACGGAAAAAATCGTTATCGGAGACGACGGAACAACCTATGTTTATGACGCTCAGGGCAACACTTCCGTCTATACTACGGGCAGTACCGACGCAGGCTCTACCGTTTCAAAGTACGATATAACTTTAAATACCAAAAAAAATACAACAAAAAAATCCACAACAACAACTACTGCAAAGACTATCAAAACTACTCAAACAACGCAGTCCGATGTTTATAACGCGCTTGCATATCAGAGAAAATTCGGCTTTAATAAAGCCTATGACGATTTTGCTCATCTTGCGAATTTCTATCTTGATAATATCCGCTGCTATTTTGAGTATGACGGCAGATATTGGCTTGTTCAGCTTTGGAAAGGCGAATACGCATGGGCTTCTGTCGGCTGTGAGATAGGAATTTATGTTGCCGAAAAGAGCGATATGAATGTCAGAATTTATACCGACGCTTCAAAAGGCCCCGAATACATACATTACAATGCCGTTGAGGATAAGGACGCTCTGTATATGTCAATGGACCTTTGGCAGTATGTTAAAACAGGCGACGCAACTCCGGTTAAGAAGCTTGATTTCAAGAGAGCTAAATGCTGGTGGGCGGCTGATTTTGAGACCGGTTCACTTGATAAGCACAGCGACAGAACTACCTTGGTTATGAGAGGAACTATCGAGTTCAACACATCTAAGATGCGTAATCTTTTCTGTGACGCTCTTGAAGACAAGGGATTTAAAGAAACAAGTGCTTCTTCACTCGCTCTGAGCAATCCTACCTGCTATAAAAATGTCGAGCGTTACAGCGTTGAGGGCAATACAGTAACGGTAATGTGGCAAAATTATAAAGGCGACTGATTTTTAATTTATTTTATTTATATTTATTAAAAATGCTTGACAAAGCATATCATTTGGTTTACAATACTTCTAAAGGTATTGATTATAAAGAAAGGAAGATTTTATCATGAAAAAGTTATTAGCAGTTCTTGCAGCTCTTTCACTTTGCGCTACTGTTGCTTACACAGCACTTGCAGCTGATGACGCTGTTGCTGACGAGCCGACAACCGTTGCAGAGGAAACCGTAGCTGTGGACGATGTTCTTGCAGAGCTTGAGAATAACGAGCAGGCTAAAGAACTTGCAGATCAGATTGCTGACGCTCTTCAGAACAGCACAACTTCAGGTGATGTTCAGTCTCTTCTTGACGCACTTGTAAATTATGCTGAGGGTGCAGGCGTAGATCTCAGTCAGGACGGCGCTCTTCGCGATGTACTTGACAAGTTCCTTAACGATGCAGGCGTTAACTCCGATGAGCTTAACAAGGCTATTGAGGGCAGCCCGATTGCTGATAAGATTCTTGGTCTCTATGCTCCGGATGAAGAGCCTACAACTCCCGACGAGCCGACTGAGGAGCCGACCGATGATGTCGTTATTCCCGACACAGATTATGTTGGCTGATAATTAACTTATAAGTAAAAGGTGATGATTTCGGTCATCACCTTTTATTTTATATAAAATAATATTAAAATTAAATATTTGTTAACAATTTTAATTATAAAATATGGTAAAATTTATATAATGTTATATTTATATAGCAATGGCGAATTATTTAACCTCTTTGTCTGCGGATTCTGCGGCGGTCGGCCTTGAAATGTCCTCGGCTTTTACCGTCCGTTTTAGCGTAGGCATAGAGTTTGTATTTATTTCATCGTCAGAACGATTTATTATCATAGTTCTGCCGACCGTATAATCATTGAATATTATTTTATATGCTCCGTATTCGACAGATCTTGATTTTTTTGCGGCTTCGCACAGCTTTTTTGCTTCATCGTTACTGCAATTCATAAGTATTTTTCCTGCCAGAGCACATCTAACGATGAATACTTCATCTGCGGCGGAATCGCTGGTAACGGTACATTGAACTATGCTTCCGTCATCATCGGCGTAGAGCGTTAAAAGCGTGTGGTTGTCGTACATATATGAATATTCTGTTCTGTCGCTTCTGACAACGGTAAAATCTTCCGCGCATATCTCATCTTGTGAATTTTCATTCATTTCTTTAACGAATCCGTTTATATCGAATACGCTTTGTTTACTGCATGAAGTAATTGTTAAGATTAACGCAGCGGTTACGGTCAGTAATACGGTTCTGTTTAAATTTTTCATTATATTACTCCGAAATAAATTTACGGTTCAGGATTTTTATGCACCGCCGTATATTTAAAAATATATGAATATAATTTAATTTTATTAACGAAAGAGGCAGCTTTATGGAGAAGAAAATGACCGCAAAGAAAAAAAGAATTATTATAATCTGCATAGTTCTTGTGCTTGCGCTTCTTGTAGGAGTGCTTGTAATTTCTTTCAGACCTCAGGATAAGCTTGAGGTAGAAACCGTTAATGTCAGCAGGCAGACTATAAGCGAAACTCTTGACACAACGGGAAATGTATCGGCTAATTCGGAAGAGTCGTTTACGCTTATCGACGGCGTCAAGGTCAAAGATGTAAATGTAACGGTTGGTCAGATAGTCAGAGCCGGCGATGTTATCGCAACCTTTGATACGACAAGCCTTGACAAAGCGGTTGACGAGAAAGAAAATGACTATTTAAAAGCGCAGTCGGCGTATAAAAAAGCTGTTTCGGACGCAAAATCCTCGGAGCAAAAAATTAAAGAGCTTAAATCACAGATAGCTCAGCTTGAATCGCAGGTTGAAGAAGCTAAGAAAGAGCAGACAACAACCAAGAAAGCAACCTCCGCTGCCGAAAAAACCGAAGCAAACGATACCGGAGTTTCAATTTCCGATTCAATGGTAAGACGATTCAAAAATATCGCAAAGCTTATGGGCGTTGAGTTTACGGACGATGCCGCAAGGAGCTTCCTTACGAGACTTTTGTCTTCGGGCAGCAGTCTTAATGATATTTCTTCAATGCTTGACAGCCTTAATTCCATAGCCACCGGCTCGACTGCTGTTGATATGGATTCCATAGCGACTCTTATGACCGGTTCGGGTTCTATGACCGCGGAAATGAGCTTAGTTCAGTTGAAAGCACAGCTTTCTATCCTTGAAATAAAGTCAAGTGATACCGTTGTTGATATGTATAAGCTGATTGCGGAAAAGGCCGGAGACGCTTACACCAAGGCACAGGAAACAGCGGAAAGTATGAAAAACGGCTGGGTTGCAAGCGGTAAGGGCATAATCAGCGAATTAAACATAAAATCAGGTCAGGAATACGAAGCTCAGAATTCAAACGATTTGGATATAAGCTCGATTCTTTCCGCCGTAACTTCGGGCGGAGATATAACTTCCATGCTTTCGTCTTTCTTCAATACAGACAGCAATGTCGGCGCTAAGATTCTTTATTATCCTCTTGTTGCAGACCTTAGTCTCAGCAAGTACGATGTTCTGAATGTTTCTCTTAATCAGGATGTTGTAATCACATCTGCAAACGGTTCTTTGTTTGACGGTAAGGTTTCATTCATCAGCCCGGTAGCAACATCTTCACAGAGTTCTATCGACCTGAGTTCGCTCGTCGGAACAGGATCAAGCACTACCATTCCCACACAGATTGTTATAGAGGACGCCGACAGTTCGGTAATAGTCGGTACCGATGTCGATGTTTCTATTGTATTAAAAACGGTTGAAAATGCCGTTGTAGCTCCCGTTGAAGCAATATGCCTTGACGGCGGAGAAAAATATGTATATGTTTACGACGAGGATTCCGGCAAAGCTGTCAAGAAAAAGGTTGAGCTTGGTATTGCCAATGACCTTTACTATCAGATACTTTCCGGGGTTAATGAGGGCGATACATTGATCAAAAATAAAACCGGACTTGAGGACGGACTCAAGGTATCCGTGAAATAACGGAGGCTTACTGTGGATATCAGGGAAAATTTACGCATTGCCATTTTCAGCATAAAAACGAACCTGATGCGTTCCTTGCTGACAATGCTCGGCATAATAATCGGTGTTGCTTCCGTAATTGCAATTATCACGCTCGGTAGTGGCGGACGCGATTATATCGTAGGTATGATTGAAGATATGGGATCGAATAACATTCAGATTTCCGTAAACGCTTCAAATGCTCACGATAATGATTATATTACGGCGGCAGATATTGAGGCTATCAGAAGTCTTGACGGCGTTCAGTATTGTTCGCCATATGAAATAGGTTACGGCTTTGCGGATTTCGGCAAGGAATCGGGACTTGTAATGACAGTCAGCGGTAACGAGGATCTCACCGCCGCATATCAGATGCCTACAAAATACGGTAGATTCTGGACGAAAGAGGAGTGCGACCAGAGCAAGAATGTCTGCGTTGTCAGCACTATAACCGCACAGAATATTTACGGTACCGAAAACTGCGTCGGAGAAACAATGAGCTATACCGTTAATAACCAGTCGGTAACGCTTAAAATTATCGGCGTTGTTGATATAACGCAGGATATGGTTTCCGATGATCAGCTTTCAATGCTTGACGATATGGGACTTACCGAGCAGATGCCGATGATAGGTATGATAGGCATACCGTCTACTCTGAACGGTTACCTTAATAATAAAGTTGACAGCTATATGATGCTTTCAATTATAGCGACAGATGGCGCGGATTTGGACAATGTCGGTGAAACGGTACTCAATATGATAAAAACCCGCCATTCAAGCTTTGACGATTCTGTTTACAGTATGTCTATTATGGCGACATATATTGATTTGCTTGATTCGGTAATCAGCATATTCACTACCTTTATCGCGGCAGTCAGCGCAATTTCGCTTATCGTCGGCGGTATAGGAGTTATGAATATAATGCTTGTTTCCGTTACCGAGCGAACAAGGGAAATCGGTATAAGAAAAGCTCTCGGAGCAAAGACATCAACCATAATGATTCAGTTCCTTACAGAGTCGATTATACTGTGTCTTATAGGCGGAATAATCGGACTGATACTTGGCGCGGGAGGCGCTATGGCTGTGGCGGCGTATCTCGGAATACCGATAAGACTGAAAGTCAGCACAATTCTGATTGCTGTCGGCTTCTCAAGCGCAATAGGAATTTTCTTCGGAATTTATCCGGCAAAGCGAGCTGCTCAGCTTACTCCTATCGAAGCTCTCAGACGAGATTGATTTTAGCTTGACCGCCTGAAAAATAAATTAAAATTACTGCTGTTTTGAGCTTAAATTGCTTGAAACAGCAGTTTTGTTTATATAAATTATTTGTTTACGCCCGTTTGTTCGGATATTTTTTTCTTTGACGCATAGAATATTATCGTTACTGTTTTAAGAGGTGAAAGCTTTATGTGCGGAATTATGGGTTATGTCGGGGAAGAAAATGCGGCGGACATTATAATAGACGGCTTGGAAAAGCTTGAATACAGAGGATATGATTCGGCAGGTATGGCGGTTACGGACTGCGGTAAGCTTGCCGTTAAGAAGGTTGTCGGAAGTCCGTCGGGACTTAGGAAATTTTCGGACGGACTCATAGGAAAAATCGGAATAGGTCATACGAGGTGGGCGACGCACGGTGCGCCGACCGTAGAGAATGCACATCCTCATTGCAGTATGAGCGGACTGTTTACCGTTGTTCATAATGGAATTATAGAGAATTATGCCGAGCTAAAAGCCGAGCTTGAAGCGGACGGATATATTTTCAAAAGCGATACCGATACCGAGGTAATAGCTCATCTGCTTGAAAAGGAATATAACCGTGATTTAAAAGGTACGGTATCAGCCGCGCTGACAAAATTGAAAGGCTCGTATGCTCTCGGAATACTTTGCGCCGATTATCCGGATATAATAGTCTGTGCCAAGCTGTCGAGTCCGTTATTTGCAGGAACATCATCGGGCGGCGCATATTTAGCGAGCGACGCTTCTGCGATTGCTTCACGATGCGACAGGCTTTATCGCCTCGGTGACGGTGAAATAGGAATTCTCGCTAAGGACAGCTTCAAGGTCTATGATATAGACGGTTGCCGTATAAGAAAAAGCGAGGTTAAAATTAAATCATATGACGGGACTCTTGATAAGGGCGGATATGAGCATTTTATGCTGAAAGAAATTCATGAACAGCCTGTTGCAGTCAGAAGGACTCTGTCTGAAATTATTGATGAAAAGCGTAGAATTAAATTTAAAAACTTTAAAATGACCGTTCAGGATGCGAAAAAAATCCAAAAAATCAGCTTTGTTGCCTGCGGTTCGGCTTATCATGTCGGAATGGTAGGCGCTTATGCGTGTGAACGCTTCCTCCACATAAACAGCGAGGCTTGCGTTGCTTCTGAGTACAGATATAAAAATCCTGTGATTAACGAAAACACCTTAGTAGTGGTGATATCCCAGAGCGGAGAAACCGCCGATACTCTTGCCGCGCTAAGACTTGCCAAAAGAAGCGGCGCTAAGGTTGTTTCGATAGTGAATGTCGAAAACAGCACTATCGCGCAGGAGAGCGACAGCGTGATTTTCACACGGGCAGGTAAGGAGGTAGCCGTAGCCACAACAAAGGCATATTCTGCTCAGCTTGCGGTCGTTTATGCGCTGATACTTTACCTTGCAGTTAAGGTGGGCACAATGAACCGAAAAGACTGCGACAGTTATGTTGGAGAGCTTTGCGTACTTCCTGAGAAAATTGAGCAGATTTTATCCGATGAATCAAAATTTGAAAAGCTTGCCGATACCGTCGTTGATTCGGATTATATATGCTTTATAGGCAGAGGCTTTGACTACTGTGCGGTCGCAGAAGCGTCTCTGAAACTGAAAGAAGTAAGCTATATTCCGTGTGAATCGTATCCGGCAGGAGAGTTGAAACACGGCACTATTTCGCTGATTGACGAAAAAAGCCTTATTATTGCAATGTGTTGTTCAGATGAGCTTAGAACGAAAACCGTCAGCAATATCAATGAAGCCACGGCAAGAGGGGCAAGGTCTATTACGATTTCGGATACCGAGGACGCGGATATACAGGTTCCGAAAATTGCAGATATTTTTTCGGTCTTGATAGAGGTGATTCCGTCACAGCTTATCGCGTACTACACGGCAAAGAAAAGAAACTGTGAAATAGATAAGCCGCGAAATCTTGCCAAAAGCGTGACGGTTGAATGATGTTTCTATTAAATATGGTATAAAAATTAACAGGCGCTGTAAAAAAACGAAAGTTTTTTAAAGCGCCTGTTAAGGGGATAGGAAAAAAAGATGAAGAACGGACAAACTGAGCAAAATTAAGGCTTTTGCCTTGATTTTGTCTGCCCGACGGCGTACAAAGGTACGCCGAGTGGCGAAGTTTGTTCGTAGTATAAAACAAAATAATATTTACATTTTACACTTTAAAGTAATATTATGGGGATTCTTACAGTTTTTAATACTGAATAAGAACCCCCCTTGTGTTATACGGTTTTATACGGTCTTCGCTTTTTTTACATCCCCTGTTTTGTTATATATTCGGTTAAACCTGATCAATGAAATCCAAGCTGAGAGCATAGTTGCTGATTATATCAACATCATCGGAATCAAGACTTCCGCTTTTATCGACATCTGCGGCATATTTTTGATTATCCGTATAAGCGTCAGGCCATTCAACGGCGCAAGCGGCTTCAACGCTGTCCTGACCGTCTGCAACGCAGTCGCCGTTAATATCACCGAAAATAATAACGCAGTAAGTTTTGTATAGATCTCCGTAATCGTCATATATCTCGATCGAAGAGCCTGTTCCATTGCCACATTCGGTCGGTACAAAATTTATAGTACCGTTACTTACCGCAATGTAGTCTGATAAATTTTGATATCCGAAATCAAAGCCGTAAATTCTTAGATTACGCGAATCTATCGTTATATTTGCGCCGACGGCGGTAAGTTCGGGAACAGACGGCTTGTAGCTGAGCAGAGAAACTGCGTCAAGCAGGGGATAGGAATATTCGCCGCTCGTAACGGTCTTGTTTGAAGTGACCGTTGAGGTAGAGGCGTTTCTGATAGCTTCATAAACCTTTACATTGCTCGCTTCCGGATAATACGACATATAAAGCGCAGCACAGCAGGCTACCAAGGGTGAAGCCTGAGAAGTTCCGCTTATTATGGTTAGCTGCTTTTCGGTGACAGCGCAGCCGATGATAGAAACACCGGGAGCGGCAACATCATAATAGTTTTTATCCGTATCGGTATTGTAATTAGAGAAAGACGAGAGTTGAGTTTTGTCGGTCTTATCAGACGCCATTACACCGATAACATTGTCTGCGGCGGCAGGATAGAACTTAGCGTCGGTAGTAGCATACGCATAGTTTCCTGCGGCGGCAATGAGTACGCAGCCGGCATTGTAGGCGGCGTCTATCTGCTCCTTTATTACCGAGGCATAGGCGGTAGTACCGAGCGACATATTTATGATATCTGCGCCGTTTGCAACGGCATAGCTGATTGCAGATGCAAGTGAAGCCGCCGTGATGGTGCATTTCTTTGTCACATTTCCATCGCTGTCAAGAATCGGTAAATAACCGGCAGTTTTGATGAGCATAAGCTCTGCGCCGTAAGCGCCGCCGATTCCGTTTTTGCCGTTAGCAGACATTCCGATTACGCCCGCGACATTTGAACCGTGATCACCGTCCGAGGTCAAGGTTCCGTCGTCCATATAAACGGGCGAAATATCGTTGGAATTGTCGTATGTGTTCCAACCGTGATTTCCGTTTCCGTCGTCCCAGAGATTTACGGGGAAATCCGTAGCCGATAAGTTGAAACCGTTGTCAATTACCGCCACCACAACTCCCTCACCGGCAGTTTCATAGGTTTCCCACGCTTCGGGGAAACGCATAATATCGCTGTGATACCATTCCATATTGTTCAGATAAATGCTTCCGCTGATTTCACCGGGCATTGTGAAAGTGTCGGTTTCGTATATGTAATTCGGCTCGGCATATGAAACACCGTCAATTTTTTCAAGCTGCTCGCAGGTGCTTTCGACATCACCGCTTATTTTTGCGATATATACCGCGGATTCATTTTCGTCACTCGAAAGAGTAATGCTGCTGCTGTAAATCGTATTTTGTTCGATTTCCGTTATTCCGAGATAGGAAAGTGTATCTGTAAAATAGCTTTCGACGCTTTGAGCGGCGGCGCTTCTCGCTTTCAGTGAATAGCTTTTTGTGCTTGACTCCGGCTTTTTGTACCTGAAAACTACCTCGCCGTCAATGTATCTTGCAGACTCGGCAGAATTCTCGGCAGAAGCTGAGATCGGAACGGAGATAGCTATAAGAACAAGACTGAGCATTAAGCATATAATTTTTTTGAAACTCATAATTTCACTTCCTAAGGGCAAAATAACATCGGGTGATTATTTTGAAAAAAGCTTTAATATTTTTAATCTGCACGGCAATGATTTTATCGTGTGCAGCGTGTGGCAAAAGTGAAACGGATATTGCGGATGACAAAACGAGCAGTACAGGCGACGGAATGAGCGAAAGCAGCTTTGAGAAAAACTCCGGAGCGGCGGCGACTACCGATAAGAAGTCTAACGCAACCTATACCGGCTTTGAGCCGTTACATGAGATAAGTCTGACTGTTTCCGATCCGTCGAATTCCAAGGGACTGCCTACCGCTAAGATTGAACATTCATACGGCGTTGCAAAGGACGGAAAGCCTCACGAGATTTCGGTTAATTCCGAAAAATTTTTTGAGTCTAAAAATTACAAGGCTGTAACCTATGACGCCGTTAGCAAGGATAAACGGCTTTATCTTACCTTTGACTGCGGTTATGAGAACGGATATACCGCTAAAATCCTTGATGTACTGAAAGAGAAAAATGTGAAAGCGGCATTTTTCTGTACGCTTGACGATATCAAGTCTGAACCTGAGCTTATAGCCCGAATGATAAAGGAGGGGCATATAGTAGGCAATCACTCGTCAACGCACCCGTCGTTTCCGTCGCTTACAAGAAGTGAAATGGCTAAGGAGATAGAAACCTGCGACAATTATCTGAGAAAAAATTTTGGATACACCTCTAAATATTTTCGGTTTCCAAAGGGCGATTATTCCGAATGTGCGCTCGACCTTGTGCAGTCGGTAGGATTCAGAAGCGTTTTTTGGTCGCTGTCGTATGCCGATTGGGACACAAACGCGCAAAAAGGCGGCGATTATGCATTCGACAAGGTAACATCAAGACTGCACAGCGGAGCGGTGATACTTTTACACGCAGTATCGTCGGATAATGCAGAGGCGATGGGCAGGATAATTGACTACGCGCGAAGCGAGGGGTATGAGTTTTATACACTTGATGACATGCCCGCGCTCAAATAATATTCCGATAATATTTTATCATAAAATTTATTGTTTTTCAATATTTAATATAATACTATTGAATTTAAAGCTGTGGAATGTTATAATTTTACCAAAGAGCTAAGGAAGTTAAGCTCAAAAGAAAGGAATGAAATTATGGCTTCACAGCTTTCGTGTCCCGAAAAGGGCGATTTGATTGCAATTATGAAAACAAACAAAGGAACGGTAAAGATTAAACTTTTCCCTGAGCAATGTCCCAAAACGGTTGAAAATTTTACAACCCATGCTAAAAACGGATATTATGAAGGAATAATTTTCCATCGCGTCATCAAGGATTTTATGATACAGGGAGGAGATCCTACCGGAACCGGCAGAGGCGGCGAGAGTATCTGGAACAGACCTTTTGAAGATGAATTTGACCTTTCTCTGCACAATCTCAGAGGCGCTCTCTCTATGGCGAATGCAGGCCCCAACACAAACGGCAGTCAGTTCTTCATCGTTCAGGCAGGCTCGGTTGACGGCAACCTGATGGGACAGATGGAAATGATAGGCGAAAAGATGTTCCCGGCTGATTGCATTGAGGACTATAAAAAGGTCGGCGGCACACCGTGGCTTGACTTCAAGCATACGGTGTTCGGTCAGGTGTATGAGGGAATGGAAGTAGTTGACGATATTGCTTCGTCCCGCGTAGATATGCTTGACAAGCCTTTTGATGATGTGGTAATCGAAAAGATTGATATTGAAACCTACTGATGAAAGGCGGCGGCGCAAATGTCAAAGAAAGTATTAGCAGTCATAGCGTCGGTTGCAGTAGCGGTGGCGGCTGCATTGGGAATAATACTTGCCGTTAACGGCTACAACAGCGGTAAAATAGGCAACAAAGCCGAAAAGATAGAGGAAGAATTTAAGTCCGAGCTTGTAGGCGATTGGAAAGGCTCGTATTCTATATCTCATCTTACCTTTAATGATGACGGTACGCTTGACCTTACCGTGCTTGGCTTAGGTCTTGACGGAACATATGACGACAACTTCGATATAGAGAGCGGAATTCACACGCTCACTATTAAGTATAATTCTTCGGTAGGCGTTTCGGTCACGAGAGATTTTATCGCAACGGTAAATGAAAATAACGAGCTTACCCTTATAGACAGTAAGGTTGACTCAATCGGCTTTGTATATAAGCGTTATGATTCCGCTTCTTCGGAACAGAATAAGTCCGAAACCGACAGCACGGCTGACAAGATTGATGATATTGATGAATTCAAATCGGCTCTTCTCGGCAAGTGGACGCTTGAAAATACTCAGAACACCGGCTATAATTTTGTTGACAGCTCGACTGTTACGGTAACGCTTATGGGAGTTAGCTATAACGGAAGTTACAGCGTGAGCGTTGAGGAAGAAACGGGAATGTGTGCCGTTAAAATCACCTATGCGCGCCTTGCCGGTACATCTGTGAGCAACACCTATTATGCGAGCATATCCGGCGGCAAGCTCACTTTTGTGCAAAAAGGCGCAGAAAGTATCTCACAGACATACACAAAGGCGTCATGATAGGCCTTCCTCTTACGGAGGCAGTTCCGATGATATCGCCGTAAACGAAACCCAAAAATATAACAAAAACAGACTTGTGCGATTCCATGTTGCACAAGTCTGTTTTGTTGTGGGACGGCCGCAGTCTGCGGCAATCCCTCAGAGGGGTTTATTTCATGATTTGCTTGTAAGCGTCTCCCGAAATATAAACTGTTCCGATGGAACCGTCGGTGTATTTGATTTCTACAACCATATCGGTGTTATCGCAGAAACCGAACAATTTTGATTGATCGAGTACCTTTTGAATGACGGTAGGATTGGTGATAACATTGTTGACATTTTCACCGAAGTAGTCCTTTTCAATGGAATAATTATCGGGGCGATTGCGGACTTCGGCAACGCTTTCTTTCGTCCAATAGGCTGCACTGAAAATCGGGCTGATGGACGAACGGTTGAGTCGGTAAAGCTCCTTGGTGGTGGCTACTTTGATGGAGTCAATGTCATTGGCGGAGACTTTCGATTCAAAGTGATTCATCAAATCTTTGCTTTCTAAGTATTGAATCGTGTTCGTCATATCCTTTGTCAAAACAACGGCACAGATATCCGTCGAATCAATACTCCAGTTGGTCTGATAGCTCTTGCCGGCTTCATAACTCTCCTCGATTAGATTTCCGTCTGCATCATATCTATCTTCCGAATAGTAACCCCATTCACCGGAAAGTCCGTTATAGGACAGGCCAAAGGAGATAACGCCGATTTCATCTTCCGGCGTATGGAAATACAGCCGGTCGGAGCTTTGCTTGATAATATCCTTTTTCAAGGCTTCCAAAAGCTCCGCATTGGTTTTACCGATGCAGTAGCCGTTTTTCATATCCTTGGGGAAGAGGAATACATCGTTTGTCGTATCGGCAGCGAAGCCGAGTTTTGAACCGAAATCGCCGTATGGATTGAAATAGGCATCATCTATTATATAGTTCTCGTCATCAACGGCATAATCCTCTTTGCCGGCATCGTCTTCATTTGTTTCGTTATACATTGCAATGTCATTGATACTGTTCTTTATGGATTTAATATCATTGAACTTGATGGTCTGTTTGGCGAGTTCAAAATCGCTTTCGCTGTATAGGCGGTCGATAACGGTTCCGTCTTTCAGCGTATAACTAATGAGTATTGTGTCTCGGCAGGAGTCGGAGGCGTTATTCTTGATTTTGCCGTTATCGACGATTGCTTTGTGCAGCTCGACCACTTGGGCAATTTCCTCGTCTGTGTCAAAACTCAGGGGAGGACTGATATGATATGCAGTGTCATAGCTGACGCCCTGATGTGCAAGTCCAAGCCAAGAACCCGTGTTCCGTCCTTGATCGGTGTATTCCCATAAAGTTGAGGATATTGCTACTTCTTTAATTTCTTTTGGTTCGGGGATTTTCGTTGCATATCCGAATCCGCCGCAGGCAAAAATCAGCGTGATAGCTCCCATGACAACCGCATAAACCGGGATGGATTTCAGGCAGAATTTCATAGACGCCTTTCTCTTGCTGCTGAAAATCAGATGGAAGATAAACAATCCTACTGCGAAGCAAATCAAGCAGAGCATAAAGGTGGCAAAGTTACCGTCACCATGATGGTACATTCCGTTGTCAACAACAACTGCCAGAGCGAGTACAAAGCAGTAGAAACCGAACAAGCCGCCACAGAAAATGTTGAGATTTTTCGCTTTACCCCAAGAACCGCTGATTTCGTTCTTGCGGCGTTTGAATGCCCAAATGCCTATCGCCAAGGCGAATAAAGCCAGACCGATGGCGATGAGCGGACGGGCAAAGAAATCGCCGAAACCGATATTGGTGGTACCGTCTTTTAAGACCGTTGGTACAAATTTCGATATCTCTTCTCCGTCGTAATACTCTGGACGATATTTCAGCAAAGGCTGGAAGAACAAATCAAATTGATACATATCATAGTCGTATTGAGGTGAACCGAAAAGGAAAAGAAAAGTTTCACCGAAAAGAAGCCAACCGATTGTATAGGGGAAAATAGCGATAATTACTGTGAAGATGGTTCCTTCAATCAGATTGCCTGCATTGCTGATGATGACCGCAACCGCAGAGAACGAGAGAAGATAAATGCTCATAAAGTACAGTACGGCAGACAGCGCATAGAGGCAAACCGCTTTGTTCACACCGGAAATGCCCACGGGGAAAATCAAGAAATCGATAACCGCAGCCAAAGCAATGGCGAGCAGCATCGGCAGTGTGCCGGCAAGGAAGCGGGAAGTGTAAATTTCCGTTCTCGTCATGCCAAGAGAGAAAATCACATTACTTTGCTTTTTGCTCGTCACAAAGGCAAAAAGTATCATGGCATTGAGTATGCCTGCGACGATGAAAGCAAATGCAGCTATTTGCGAAACTGTTGAAGAGGTTTGGCAAAGCCATGACCAAAAACCGAAGTCGGTCATTTTTTCGATAGGGGATAGCGTTCCTACCCTGATGTCAGCATAGTAGCTGTAATGGGATAGTGTGAATAACAGTAAACATATAAATGCCGCTATCGGGAAAAAACAAGTCTTTTTCACAGACTGTAGGAACATAGCGTTCCATGCTTTATGAGAAGATTTTTTCAAAGTCATAATCGGTATCCTCCATTTCATCTAAGAATATTTCTTCAAGCGTCAGCGGGAATTCTTCTACCAAAAGCGGATTCATAGCATGAATGATTTCTCTTGCCTGTTCGACCTTATCGGAGACGGTAAAGCTGATAATTTTGCCGTCCTTTTTGAAGTTCTTGAGGTTGTCAATCGCATTGAAATGCTCACGGTCCCTGTCGTCCGCAAAAATCAGTCGGAACTTGCACCTTGTGCCGTTCATATCGTCAACGGAGCAGTTCATTGCGATTTTTTTACCGTTTATCAGCGCAATGTGGTCGCACATATCGGCAAGTTCGTGCAGATTGTGCGAGGAGATGATAACGGAACAGTTTTTCTCCGCCATGTAGTCAAGAAGCAGCTTCCTTGTCATGTTTCTTTTGGCAGGGTCAAGTCCGTCAAAACATTCGTCGAGCAGAATGACTTTTGGCATACTTGCGAGCGCCAACACCATTTCCGCTTGTCTCTGCATACCTTTTGAGAAGCCGAAGAGCCTCTTTTTGGTGTCAAGGCCGAAAAGATTGGCAAGGTTGTGAAAGGTGTCCATGCAGAACTTCGGGTAATAGCTCTTGTAAAATTTAGCCATGGATTCCATGTTGGAACCGATACTGAAATACAAATCATCGGGCACATAGAACATTTCCTCTTTGATATGAGGATTTTTAAAAACATCGGTTCCGTCAATACGGACGGTACCGTTATCTTGACGATAAATGCCGGCAATGATTTTGAGCAGGGTAGTTTTACCTGCACCGTTGTAGCCGACAAGTCCGTGAACGGACGAATCGCCGACGGTGAACGATAAATCTTCGATTGCTGTAAAATCGTCAAATTTCTTTGTGATATTGCAAATCTCAATCATGCGTTAATCCTCCGTGTAAATTTTTTCGACCAGATTGATTAGGTCGCCTTTTTTAACGCCCTTACTTTTGACAGAGCGTATCGTGGTTTCCATCTCTTTTAGCGCTTTCTGAGCAATGGAGTCGTTATCTGCGGCGTCGGCGGAAACGAAGCTTCCTCTGCCGACAAGAGTGTAAATAACGCCCTCGTCTTCAAGGTCGGAAAAAGCCCTCTTGACTGTATTGACATTTATTCCGGTCTGCTGAGAAACCGACCTTATCGACGGCAGTTGCTCGTCCGATTTAAACACTCCGAGCCGTATATATTCGAGAAGCTGATTTTTAATCTGCTCATATATCGGTATTCGGCTTTTTAAATCAATAGAAAACATTTGCATCACCTGCTTGTCGGTAAAACCGCATATAATTTTCGCGCGTAAATTATTTACGGTTCAGCCGAATTTAAGATAAATATATGTAATTTGCACGAAGTGTGATACCTGTGCTATTACACTTATATTATATGATTGACTTGAAGGTTTGTCAATAGTATTTTTTAAAAATTTGGGATTTTTATTTTGGCTTAAATCTGCCGTCCGTTACGATAATAATATATATAATTTATGTAAATACAGCCGTTTATTTGTCGATATTTGTACTTGACTTTTTTGTAAAGTTAGCGTAAGATAACTAATATAATAGTAAGGTGGGGTGAGTCGAACCCAACCTTAGTAAGGAGAATATTTATGACTCTTGACAAATTGCCGATAGGCAAAGAGGCTGTAATAACAAAGGTCGGCGGCGAAGGTGTGCTAAGATGCCGGCTTTTAGATATGGGAATTATACCAAAAACGACTGTTAAGGCGGTCAAGGTTGCTCCGCTCGGAGATCCTGTTGAACTGCTTATAAGAGGTTACAGTCTTACCATAAGAATGGCGGACGCCGCCAAAATTGAGGTGGAGGTGATAGACTGATGATGTTCGCATTGGTTGGCAATCAGAACTGCGGAAAGACTACTCTTTTTAATCAGCTCACAGGTTCTAATCAGCATGTCGGCAACTTCCCCGGCGTTACGGTTGACAGTAAAATGGGCGATATCAGAGGCAGAAAAAATTGCACCGTGGTCGATTTGCCCGGCATATATTCGATTCGTCCTTATACCGACGAGGAGATAGTTACGAGAGATTTTATTCTCAACGAGCGTCCCGACGGTATCATAAATATACTTGACGCTACCAACATTGAACGCAACCTTTACCTCACGCTTCAGCTTATGGAGATGAATGTCCCTATGGTAATGGCGCTGAATATGATGGACGAGGTGAGGGGAAACGGCGGAACGGTAGATGTTCAGAAAATGTCGGTTTTACTCGGAGTTCCCGTAATTCCTATAAGCGCAGTTAAAAACGAGGGTATAGATGAGCTTATAAAGGTTGCCTGCGATACTGTAAAAGCGGGCAAAGCGCCTACTAAGGTTGATTTTTGTTCTCCCGGCCCGGTACATAGATGTATTCATTCCGTAGCTCATCTTATAGAAGATCATGCGGTTGCAAACAAAATCCCGACTCGTTTTGCCGCAACTAAGCTCATTGAGGACGATCCCGTACTTACCGATAAATTGGAACTTGACCGTAACGAGCTTGACGCTATCGAGCATGTTATCAGTCAGATGGAGCAGGAATACGGAATGGACAGAAACGCGGCCATTGCCGATATGAGATATAATTTTATCGAGGACCTCTGCCGCCGTACGGTAGTTAAATGTAAAGAGAGCAAGGAGCATAAAAGAAGCGAAAAAATAGACAGCGTACTCACCAATAAGTATGCCGCAATACCTGTTTTCCTCCTGATAATGCTCGGTATATTCTATTTAAGCTTTGATGTTATCGGCTCTTTCCTGAGCGATTTGCTTGCGAGCGGAATTGACGCGCTTGCCTCGGTTACCGACCGTGCGCTTACGGCATACGGAATAAATCATATAGTAAAAAGCCTGATAATCGACGGAGTCTTTCAGGGCGTGGGAAGCGTACTCAGCTTTCTGCCGATTATAGTAGTTTTGTTCTTCTTCCTTTCTATACTCGAAGATACCGGATATATGGCGCGCGTTGCGTTTGTTATGGACCGGCCGCTCCGTTTTCTCGGACTGTCCGGAAAAAGCTTTGTTC
>JAQXHF010000123.1 GCA_029007095.1 Clostridia bacterium
CAACGCTATGGATATCGGAACGATATGGCTTGAAAGAGCGCTTGAAAAAGGTACCGCATAAGAACACAGAGAGCTGTAAAAAAACGAAAGTTTTTTTACAGCTCCTTTTAAGGGGATAGGAAAAAAGATGAAGAACGGACAAACTGAGCAAAATCAAGACTTTTGCCTTGATTTTGTCTGCCCGACGGCGTACAAAGATACGCCGAGTGGCAAAGTTTGTTCGTAGTATAAAACATAAAAATATTTACATTTTACACTTTTATGTAATTTTATGGGGTTCTTACGGTTTTCAATACCGAAGAACCCCTTGTATTATACGGTTTTATACGGTCTTCGCTTTTTTTACATCCCCTTTTTGTTAGTAAATCAGTTGAAATAACCACAAAAATATCCGCAACCCATATCAATATCGGGCTGCGGACATTTTTATTTATTCAAATAAACATTCTGCTTTTGTAAAAAATCAGAACAAACCGGAAATTACACCGTTATCATCAACATCAATTTTTTCAGCAGCCGGTACTTTCGGCAATCCGGGCATTGTCATAATGTCGCCTGTCAGGACTACGATAAATCCTGCACCGGCAGAAACTCTGACATTTTTAACGGTTATCTTAAAGTTTTCCGGCGCGCCAAGCTTTGTCGGATCATCAGAGAAGCTATACTGCGTCTTTGCAACGCATATAGGAAGATTATCAAATCCAAGCTCCCTGAGAGTGTTTATCTGCTTCTGCGCCGCGGGGAGAATATTTATGCCGTCACCGCCGTAAATACGCTTTGTGACCGCTTCGATTTTCTCCTCGATTGACATATCCAAATCATACGAGAATGAAAAATCATTCGGCTCCTCGCAAAGGCGAACAACCTCTTTTGCAAGCTCTTCGCCGCCTTTGCCGCCCTCTGCCCAAACCGTAGAAAGAACTACATTTACGCCGAGAGCCTTGCACTTGTCTATAATAAAATCAATCTCCGCATCGGTATCCGTCGGGAAACGGTTAACTGCTACAACACAGGGAAGCTTATAAACATTTTTAATATTTGAAACATGACGCAGCAAATTGGGAATTCCCTTTTCAAGCGCGTCGATATTCTCTTCTCCAAGTGCGGTTTTGGGAAGTCCGCCGTGCATTTTGAGCGCTCTGACAGTCGCAACAACTACAACTGCCGACGGCGTAAGTCCCGCATAACGGCACTTGATATCAAGGAATTTCTCAGCTCCGAGATCGGCTCCGAAGCCTGCCTCGGTAACTGCGTAATCACCGAGCTTCATAGCCATTTTTGTTGCTATTACAGAATTACAACCATGTGCGATGTTTGCGAAAGGTCCGCCGTGAACAAACGCCGGAGTTCCCTCCAATGTCTGAACAAGATTCGGCTTAATAGCGTCTTTAAGCAAAGCCGTCATTGCGCCGACAGCTTTCAAGTCACCGGCTGTAACGGGTTTACCCTCGTAATTATAAGCTACGATTATCTTTGAAAGTCGCTCTTTTAAATCTGAAATAGAGGTAGCAAGGCAGAAAATAGCCATAATTTCCGAAGCAACGGTTATATCAAATCCGTCCTCTCTCGGAACTCCGTTTACTCTGCCGCCAAGTCCGTCAACTACATTTCTGAGCTGTCTGTCATTCATATCGACGCAGCGTTTCCATGTAATTCTGCGAGTGTCTATTCCGAGCGCATTACCCTGATGAATATGATTATCAAGCATTGCGGCAAGGAGATTGTTTGCCGCCCCTATCGCGTGAAAGTCACCGGTAAAATGTAAATTTATATCCTCCATAGGTACGACCTGGGCGTATCCGCCGCCGGCCGCGCCGCCCTTTACTCCGAAAACAGGGCCCAAAGACGGTTCGCGAAGAGCCACGGTAACGTCCTTGCCTATTCTTCTGAGCCCGTCGGCAAGCCCTATTGTGGTGGTGGTTTTTCCCTCTCCCGCGGGAGTCGGGGTTATGGCAGTTACCAGAATAAGTTTTCCGTCGGGTTTCTGTGTCTCGTTCAAAAGCGCAAGATCGACTTTTGCCTTGTATTTGCCGTACTGTTCAAGATAT
>JAQXHF010000124.1 GCA_029007095.1 Clostridia bacterium
AGGTTGGCAGATACGGCAAATTTCTTGCCTGTCCGGGATATCCCGAATGTAAAAACGCAAAGCCTCTTGTAGTCGAAACAAATGCCGTTTGTCCGAAGTGCGGCGGCAAAGTTATAGAGAAAAAATCCAAAAAAGGGCATACGTTTTTCGGCTGTGCCAACTGGCCCGAATGTGACTTTATGACATGGGATAAGCCTTCGGACGAAAGATGCCCGAATTGCGGAAAGTCTTTGTTTAAGCGCAAGGGCGGACTTTTGGTTTGCCTTGACGAGAGCTGCGGTTTTGAGAAAAAGGCAGAGAAAAAGAGCAGAAAAAAGACTGAGGAATAATCGGCGGTCGAAAAGTGAGTTTTGAACCGCAGCGCAGAGGAAAGGAATGGTCATATAATGAAAGGCGTTCTTGTAATCGGCGGCGGACTTGCCGGAGTTGAGGCGGCATGGGCGCTTGCGAATAACGGTATCCCGGTGACGCTTGCCGAGATGAAACCGCTCAAACGCTCTCCGGCGCACAAATCTGATTTGCTTGCCGAGCTTGTATGCTCAAATTCGCTCAAAGCTGAGCGCGTCGGCTCTGCGGCAGGTCTTCTTAAAGCGGAAATGGAGCTTCTCGGCTCGGTCTGCGTACCGTGCGCCAAGCAGGCGAGAGTGCCTGCCGGCGGAGCGCTTGCGGTTGACCGTGACAAATTCTCAAAAGCCGTTACAGAAAAAATAAAGACGCATCCGTTAATTACGGTTGAGTGCCGTGAGGTTACAGAAATTCCGGATGGCAGGGTTATAGTTGCGGCAGGACCTCTTGCCTCCGACGCGTTGGCTCAGAATATTGCAGAATTATGCAGCGGTTCGTTGAGCTTTTATGACGCGGCGGCACCGATAGTAACAGATGAAAGCATAGATAAGAGCGCGGCATTTTCGCAGTCGCGATACGATAGGGGCGGCGAGGACGATTATCTCAACTGCCCTATGAATAAAGAGGAGTACGAAGCGTTTTACAATGAACTTGTCAATGCCGAAACAGCAGAGCTTCATTCGTTTGATAAGCGTAAAGGCGTTTATGAGGGATGTATGCCGATTGAAATAATGGCTTCCCGCGGAGCCGATACGATGCGTTTCGGTCCTCTCAAACCGGTAGGACTGCGAGATCCGAGAACAGGACACAGACCTTGGGCGGTGTTACAGCTCAGGCGAGAGGACGCGGCAGGTTCGATGTATAATCTTGTCGGATTCCAGACTAATTTAAAATTTGCCGAGCAGAAGCGCGTCTTTTCGATGATACCGGCTCTGAAAAATGCGGAGTTTGTAAGATACGGCGTTATGCACAGGAATACATTTATCAATTCGCCTAAACTGTTAAATAAGAATTTCTCGTTCAGAGAGCGACCGGAGCTGTACTTTGCAGGACAGATTACCGGAGTTGAGGGGTATATGGAATCAGCGGCGTCGGGACTCCTTGCAGGAATAAATATGGCAAGGAGAATCAAGGGAGAAGAATCTCTCTGTTTACCGAATATAACAATGCTCGGAGCGCTTTCCGAGTATATAAGCAATCCTAATATTACTGATTTTCAGCCTATGGGAGCGAACTTCGGGATTTTACCGCCGCTCGATGAGAAAATCAGAGATAAGAAGCTAAGATATGAAGCTCTTGCAAAGAGGAGCTTAGACTACTTTTCAAAAGAAGGATACGGTTATGAAACCTGATATTTCAAAGCTTGAACAGAAAATAAATTATACATTTAACAATAAAAATTTATTGCTCAGGGCGCTTTCACATTCGTCATATGTCAACGAGAACGGAACCGAATGTAAAGGTTCAAACGAAAGACTGGAATTTCTCGGAGACTCTGTTCTCGGCTTTATCACGGCAGAGAATTTCTTTAAGAATTACACTAAGCTGCCGGAGGGCGAACTGACTAAGCTCAGAGCTGCCGTTGTATGTGAAAAATCTCTGGCAGGTTTTGCGCGGGAGATTGATCTCGGTAATTTTCTGCTTCTCGGCAAGGGAGAGATCGTAACAGGCGGAAAGGAGCGCCCGTCAATTCTCGCCGATGCTTTTGAAGCGCTTATAGCGGCGATTTACCTTGACGGAGGAATTGAAAGCGCAAAGACATTTGTGCTGAAATATATTGACGAAGCAATCAGAAAGCATCAGTCTTTCAAGGATTACAAGACAATGCTTCAAGAGATAGTACAGAAAAATCCCGGCGAGCTTATTGAATATGTACTTGTCGGTGAGACAGGCCCGGACCATGATAAGAGATTTGAGGTCGAGGTTCATCTCAACTCTAATGTCGTCGGACGCGGAATAGGAAAAAGCAAGAAGAAAGCGGAGCAGGAGGCAGCCAAAGAAGCACTTGAGCTGATGGGACTGTGAAGCATATAAATGTCGGTCTTTTTGTACCGCATAACGGCTGCCCGAATCAATGCTCGTTTTGCAATCAAAAGGCAATATCGGGAAGCAAGGAGCAGGTAACTCCGAAAAAAATAGATAAGGCTGTTGAAATTGCCGTTAAGAATCCGGACAGCGTAGGCGGAGAAATTGCATTTTTCGGCGGAAGCTTCACCGCGATAGACAGAGAAACTATGATTGCGCTTTTGGAGTCTGCCTATGGATATGTAAGCCGTGGACTTTTCAAGGGTATTCGCATTTCTACGCGTCCAGATGCGATAGACGATGAAATTTGCTCAATACTTAAAAAATATGGAGTGACCGCAGTCGAATTGGGCGCGCAGAGTATGGACGATACGGTGCTTGCCGCTAACGGTCGAGGTCATACTGCCGACGATGTTGTCAGCGCTTCTTGTATGCTGAGAGATTACGGATTTTCGTTAGGTCTTCAAATGATGACGGGACTGTACGGCTCGTGCGACGAGGATAGTATTATGACCGCCGAAAAGCTTATTGAGCTGAAACCCGACACCGTCAGAATTTATCCTACGGTGGTGCTTGAAAACACAAGGCTTGCCGAGCTTTACAGAAACGGCGAATATCGTCCGCAGACGGTAGATGAAGCGGTTGAACTCTGTTCAAAGCTTCTCTTGATGTTCAATAGGGCGAATATAAAAGTGATAAGGCTCGGACTTCATTCGGGCGGCGAGGTCGAGGGCGAGTTTGTCGCCGGAGCTTATCACCCGGCATTGAGGGAGCTTTGCGAGAGCAAAATTTATCTTGACAAAGCGCTTGATATTATCTGCCGAAAAAATATTCCGACAGGCAGAATTGCAATCTCTGTTTCTCCGAAGTCAATTTCAAAGATGACGGGACAGAAAAGGAAGAATATAGACATACTCCGTGACAAGGGCTACGAGGTTAAAATTTGCCCGGACAGCTCGCTCTCGGAGTATCAAGTTAACATACAAAAGGATGAAACAATATGCAGTTAAAAGCATTGGAAATGCAGGGATTCAAGTCCTTTCCCGATAAGACGGTCTTTAACTTCAATCACGGTATGACGGCTGTCGTCGGTCCTAACGGTTCCGGCAAGAGCAATATTGCCGACGCTGTCAAATGGGTTCTCGGCGAGCAGTCCACAAAGAGTCTCAGAGGTTCCAAAATGGAGGATGTCATTTTCGGCGGAACCAAGATTCGCAAACCTATGGGTTTTGCCGAGGTCACTCTCAGACTTGACAACAAAGACCGCACACTCAATAACTGCGAAGCTGACGAGGTTACGGTTACGCGAAGATATTATCGCTCCGGCGAAAGTGAATATTTACTTAACGGTGCAACTGTGCGTCTGCGCGACATAAACGAGCTTTTTATGGATACGGGACTCGGACGGGACGGCTATTCGCTTGTCAGTCAGGGCAGAATTGCCGACCTTATTTCTTCAAAATCAGGACAGCGGCGTGAAATGCTTGAGGAAGCCGCAGGAATTTCTCATTACCGATATCGCAGAAACGACGCAAACAGAAAGCTTGACCAGGCCGAAGAAAATCTTGTCAGACTCAGAGATATACTTGCCGAGCTTGAAAGCCGCGTCGGACCGTTAAAAATTCAGAGTGAAAAGGCTCAGAAATTCCTTGTACTTGCCAATGAAAAGCGCGAGCTTGAAATCGGTCTATGGTTAAACACGATAGAGAATTCAAAAATGAAGCTCAAAGAGCAGGAAGATAAGCTTCTCATTGCTCAGTCACATTATGACGATATTGAAAGGTATCTCGAAGAAATTGCCGCCGACAGCGAAAGAATAATCGAGAAGAGCAGAAATATAACCGTTGACATTGACAATGCAAGAATGAAATCTACCGAATATGAGGAACAGGCTGTTCAGCTTGACGGTCAGATAGGCGTTGAAAAGAACACGGTTCTGCATAATAATCAGACTATCGAGCGAATACGCAGAGATATGACCGACGCCGCAGACAGCGAAAAAGGTCTTGAAAAGGAAATTGCAGACGCGGCAGATGAGATAAATGCATTGGTTTTGGCGATAGAGAGTAAAAAAGCCGAGCTTGTCTGCGCCGATAAGGACATAGCCGGAGTGCAGACGGAAAATTCGGCTTTTTCCGATAAGGCTGCCGAGCTTTCCGCAGGAATAGCCGAGCTGACTGCTAAAATTGCCGACAGGCGAATCGAGGAGAATACCGCTGATTCGTCGATAGAAGAAATCGAGGGCAGAGTCAGCAACATTGACGGTGTTCTCAGCACGAGAAACGGTTATGTTGATGAGCTTGAAAGCAAGCTGAACGAATGTCGCTCGGAGCTTAACAGGATTACCGAGCTTGCCTCCGAGGCGGCGAATGCGGTTTCCGGTTGCAACATCAGAGTTCAGAGCAGAAGCGAGCGCGCCGAAAGGCTGAAAAACGAAATAGATTCACGCGGACTGGAAATCCTGCAAAAACAGGACAGAGAGCATATGCTCGATGAGCTTGAAAAAAATATGGAGGGATATTCCGGTGCGGTTAAAACAGTTATCCGTGAAGCAAAGGGCGGAATACTCCGAGGTATTCACGGCCCGTTGTCCCAGCTTATCAGCGTTGAAGAGAAATATGCCGTTGCGGTTGAAACGGCACTCGGCGCGGCAATTCAGAATATTGTTACCGACAATGAAAATGATGCTAAAAGAGCTATAAATTTGCTGAAAGAAAAGAAAAGCGGCAGAGCGACTTTCCTGCCGATAACCGCTGTTAAGGCAAAGGATTTTACCGAAAAAGGTCTTGATGATTGCTTCGGATTTGTCGATATGGCGGACAGATTGCTTGATTACGATGAAAAGTACGCCGAAATAATAAAGTATCTTTTAGGCAGAACTGCGGTTGCCGATGACCTTGACAGCGCGGTTGTTATCGCTAAAAAATACGGTTACAGATTCAAGATAGTAACTCTTGACGGTCAGGTCGTCAATGCCGGCGGATCTATGACAGGCGGTTCGCGCGGACACAATTCGGGAATTCTAAGCCGAAGCAATGAAATTGATAAGTTAAAGTCGCAGATATCGGCTTTAAACGAACAGCAGAATATCAGTAAATCCGAATATAAAAAGTTGTCCGAGGAGCTTGCCTCCGCTACGGCTCAGCTTCAATCGGCTCAGGCGGAGCTTTCACGGGTGCAGGAGGATAAGATTCGTAAAGAAAGCGAGCTTGCTCTGCTCGACGGTAAATTGGATACGGCTAAGGCGGCGTTGGAGGAACTTCGCAGGGAAAAGAACAACGCGGCTCTGCGTATAAACGACCTTAAAGAGATGAAGTCCAAAGCACAAAAAGCGGTTGAAAGCCTGAATTCAGAGATGGCAAAAATTCAGTCTGAGCTTGACGGCGTAATCAAGAGCAGAAACGACCTTGAAGCAAAGCGCGAAACGCTTGCACAGAAGCAGGCTCAGATAAATCTTGATATACTTGCTCTTGAAAAGGACGCACAGGCGCGCCGTGACGCTGTCGATTTGCTGAATAAGAGAATGGCAAGTCATGAGGGCAGACTCGGTGACCTTAACAATGAAATTGCCGTCATTGAAAATGCAAATATTGAAATCGAAACCCGCATAACCGAGCTTACAGCCAAGGCCGCAGAGTTAAGACAAAAAAGTTCAGACTCTAAATCAAGCATCGAGGAGCTTATAAAATGCCGCAATGAATGTGACACTCAAAGCGCTAAGCTCAGAAACGAGGAGCGAGCTAAATCGGCTGAAAAAGAAAAGTTGAGCGGCGAGCTTGCAAGACTTGAAGAGCGCAAGGCGGCAGTCGAAAAAACGCTTGACGATTCAATCAACAAACTGTTTGACGAGTATCAGTTAACAAAGAGCGAAGCGGAAGCACTTGATATTGTTATCGACGATTATCAGAAAGCGCGCCGTGATCTTCAAGAAATAAAGGGCAAAATCCGTGCGCTCGGAAGCGTTAATGTCGGCGCTATCGAGGAGTACGAAGAGGTTTCTGCCAGATACAGCTTTATGAAGGAGCAGCTTGACGATATAGAAAAGTCGCGCGATGAGCTTAACAAGCTGATTGCTGAATTGACCTCAAAAATGGCTGAGCAGTTCCGCGAGCAATTTGTCAAAATCAACAGCTTCTTCGGTGAAACTTTTGCTGAACTTTTCGGCGGCGGAAAGGCTGAACTTTCGCTCGAAAATCCCCTTGATGTTCTCGAATGTAACATTGATATAAAGGTACAGCCGCCGGGCAAGAATGTTCAGAATATAGACCTGCTTTCGGGCGGCGAAAAAGGACTTTCCGCTATTGCGCTTCTCTTTGCGATTCTCAAAGTTTCGCCGGCACCGTTCTGCATCTTTGACGAGGTAGAAGCGGCTCTCGACGATGTCAATGTTGCGCGCTATGCCAAATATGTCCGCCGTATGACGAAAAACACTCAGTTTATCCTCATCACTCACAGACGAGGCACCATGGAGGAAGCAGATGTACTCTACGGTGTTACTATGCAGGAGGAGGGCGTTTCAAAGCTTCTCGAACTGCAAACAGCGGAGATGGCTAAAAAACTCGGAATTACTTAATTCAATAACAGACTGCCGGTTGCAGAGGGCTTGCAATGCGGCAGTTTTTTTGTATTGATTTTCTTGCTTTGATATAATATAATTAAAAAAGAGGTGTTGCTTGATGAAAAAATACAGTAATGTTTTATGGGGAATAGTTCTTGTTGCGGCGGGCATTTTGTTTGCCTTGAAAGCGCTTGGATTAGCGGATTTCAATATCTTCTTTGACGGTTGGTGGACTCTTTTTATAATAGTTCCTTGTGCTATCGGACTTTTCACGAGCCATGAAAAAACGGGAAATATCATCGGAATTCTTATCGGCGTATTTCTTTTGCTGTGTTGCCGAGATGTGCTGAGCTTTGACATTTTATGGAAGCTGATGGTACCGGCGATTATCATAATTATCGGACTTAAACTCATTATCGGCGGAATTTTCAGTAACAAAGCTAATGAAGTTATATCGGATATGAAAGCGAGCGGAGCAAATCCTAAAACGGGATGTGCAACATTTTCAAGCTGCAATATGAATTTTGACGGCGAGGTTTTTGACGGTGCGGAGCTTACTGCGACATTCGGCGGAGTTAAATGTGATTTGCGGAATGCGATAATCGAAAAGGACTGCGCTATTAAGGTGTCTGCAATTTTCGGCGGTATTGATATATATGTACCCGATGATGTCAACATTAAGGTTAATTCCAATTCGATTTTCGGCGGAATTTCTAACAAAAAGAAGTCCAACAAGGGCGCCGAGGTCACAATCTATATAGGCGGAACCTGTATGTTCGGAGGTGTATATATTAAATGACCACCGTACAGAAAATTATAAAGTACCTTGCGATGGCGTTTGCAATTTATCTTGTGGTTATGATATTCGGAGGACTTCTTTCCGCCTTGGGACTTTTTACCGTATTTTTCGGTGGTGAAAGCGTTACGGATGCTTCCGAAGTTTACTCGGTTTCACAGAATATTTCAGAGCTGAAAATAGAAATAAACGCGGCCGATTTTGTGATTCAGAGCGGCGACAGCTTTGCCTTGACGAGCAATCTTAAAAGGCTCAGCGTAAAAGAGAATAACGGTTGCCTTACTGTAAATGAAAAATTCAAGCTTAATGTTAATTACAAAAATGCGAAGCTTGTTTTAACTGTCCCCGATAAAACCGTATTTGACAAAGTTGAAATTAAAACAGGGGCGGGAAAATTAGTTATTGACAGCCTTACTGCCAAGGAAATTGACCTTGACCTCGGAGCGGGTGAGGCGGTTATCGGTAAACTAAACGCTTCTGAAAAATCGTCCGTAAACGGCGGAGCGGGTAAAATTACCATAGGTTCAGGAACAATTAAAAATCTTGATTTGGATATCGGTGTAGGTGAGATTTACCTGACGGGCAAGCTGACGGGAGAAAGCGAGATAAACTGCGGCGTAGGCGGAGCCGAAATCACTCTGAATGGCGGCAGGGAAAACTATTGCATAGAAGCGGACAAAGGTATAGGAAATATAACGGTTGACGGAACCGATGTTAAAGACGGAGCGGTTGTCGGCATAGGTTCTGACACCGTAGAAATTGACGGAGGAATCGGCTCTGCCAATATTGTCTTTGCTGAAAGCTGAAAAAATATACGAATACATTAACAAGGAGCTGTAAAAAATGAAGTTTTTACAGCTCTTTTTTTAGGGGATAGGAAAAAAAGATGAAGAACGGACAAACTGAGCAAAATCAAGACTTTTGCCTTGATTTTGTCTGCCCGACGGCGTACAAAGGTACGCCGAGTGGCGAAGTTTGTTCGTAGTATAAAACATAAAAACATTTACATTTTACACTTTAAAGTAATTTTATGGGGTTCTTACGGCTTTCAATACCGAAGAATCCCATTGTATTATACGGGTTTATACGGTCTTCGCTTTTTTTACATCCCCTTTGATTTATACCTTATATCACCAATTATATATTGTTGAGTTCCAAGTATAAGTTAATACAGATGTTGCTTTATATGTCTTTTTTATCATATCCATTGTTTCATAGTAATTATGCCAAGGATTCCATATTGAATAAGTATCATTTGTTCTGCTATATCCTCTAAGAACGAGAGCATGATAGCTATATTTTCTAGTGCTACTGTTATATCCTTTAGCGCTTATATATATCGGCTTTAAAGCATCAATTTGGGCAAAAACCGCTGTTGAACCCAATGAACTATTAGATGTAATTGGATTATAGCCTCTCGATTGAGCATATTTTATCACATATTCTTTTGGAAATGTATCAGACGAGGTGGGATTTCTGTAAAATATTGACATCAATCCTGCTGCTGTAGGACTTTTGGTATTTCCTGTCAGATAACGAATAATAATGGCTGTTGCGTATGCCGCACACCAATTGTTATTACCTTGCGTTTCAATTATGCTTAAACTTAAACCCGCCGATGGAGAGCGTGTTTGTCCAACCGAATCAACATTTACGACAGGCAAATTTGAAACCATAGGTGTAACAATTTTCATCGCAAATCTCACGGTGCCAACATTTACACCGATGGGAGATGTTCCCATTTCACTCGGATGCAAAAGTATAGTATCATTTCCGATTTTTGCCATAATGTTATAGTTATCCTCATACAAAAAAATCGGCTGAGAATCGGCATAATTAGCGTTAAGAAAATTCAGTTCGTCCGAGAGATAACGGGAAACAATGCCTGAATACGACTCTTCATCGTTGTCTGTATCTTGATAAATACGGAAAGTTCCTATAAAAGAGTCATTATTGATAAGCGGAAAATAATACACATCATTCTCACCTTGAGTAGTTGTTGAAATTACAAACGGAGTTCCTAAATATATATTTCCGCTTACATCAAATGAATCAAGTTCAACTGCTCCTCTTATCATACGAACATAGGAGCTTTCAGCATATTCCATAGCTTCACTTGGACAGCTTTCTGTATAGAATTGAAGCCGAGGACTTTCGGTTTCCGCAAAGACGGGAATTGCCGAAGCGAACATTACAAATGATAATAAAACCGATATCAATCTGATAAATATTTTACGCATAACAATCTTCCTTTCTTCTTCGAGAGCCATTCTATTTAGCCGGAGTGTATAATTCATACTCCTCGCGGTTGAGTACGATGATATTTCCCGAATATTCATAAATGACAGCGCCTACAATACCGCAGCTTGACTGGAAATTTTCAGTCGGGATTTCTCCGCTTGATACGCTGCTTTTTACTGTGCCGAGATAAATGAGACTGTCTGTTGAAATTGCATCTTTTTCTATCATTCTGTCAAACCGATAAAGTTTATTGTTTACAAAAAGCAACGCAGGCATCTCTATATCTTCGCTGATAGTTTTATCACTTTCTTCGTCAGGAACTGAGGGTTGTATGTTATGTTCTTTCAAAAGTCCGACAGATATAGCGCCGATGATAACGGCGAAACACAGAAAAGCGACGGCCAACTGCCGCTTGAAGCTATTTACAAAAAACTTTATCTGATGAATGTTAAACAGGCGTTTACTCTTTTTTTGGGGTGAACTTAACGGCTTAATAACTGCGTATTCGCATATATATTTATCGTTTATTTCACCGATAGCTTCCATTATTTTTTCAGTATTCATACTATTATGCCTTTCTTTTTTAAGAAGTTTTTTAAGTCGGATTTTACTCTCAGTATTCGTACTCTTACTGTACTCTCTTTCAATTCTGATTTTTGAGCAATGCTTTTGTATGAATCCAGATACCAAAACCTTCTGACAAATATCATACGGTTTATTTCATCAAGACTGTCAAGGAATTCTTCTATGTAAGAGGAAAGCTCTTTAACGCTAAGTTCATCGTCGATTTTTGCCGATGAACCGATACAGTTTTCCAATTCGTCAAGACAAAGGTCGTAGTTTCCTTTCCTTTTTTCCGCACGGTTGTGCTTGTAACGGTTTATAGAAACATTACGAACAATTCGACAGACATATGAAAGCAGAGGATCGGGTTTGTTAGGAGGAACAGAATTCCAAACGCCAAAGTATGAATCGTTTACACATTCCTCGGCGTCATTATAATCATTCAGTATATTGAACGATAAATTCATACAAATATTTCCGTATTTGTCTGACAGTTCAACAATAGCTTTTTCTGAACGCTGAAAGAATAAGTCGATAATTTTACTGTCATCCATAGTTTTCAAAATCCTCCTTTCTTCCCTCCAATAATAATCTAAGAAAAAAACAAGATATGTTACACATTTTATGAAATCTTTAATGTAATAAAGGGGATAGGAAAAAAGATGAAGAACGGACAAACTGAGCAAAATTAAGGCTTTTGCCTTGATTTTGTCTGCCCGACGGCGTACAAAGGTACGCCGAGTGGCGAAGTTTGTTCGTAGTATAAAACATAAAAATATTTACATTTTCACTTTAAAGTAATTTTATGGGGTTCTTACAGTTTTCGATACTGAATAAGAACCCCTTGTATTATACGGTTTTATACGGTCTTCGCTTTTTTACATCCCCTTTTGGCGTTTTATAATTGTTTGATTATATAGTCTTTGACATCTTCAAGCTTGCTTTTTTCCCATTCCTTTTTCTTTTCTTCCTCTGCTAACGGGCAGATGATGAAGAAATCGAGAGTTTCACCGGGAACTCGTCCCGTCCTGAGCGGCTGTGAAAAATGCTCTTTCCATTTTTCTTCGTCGGCGTCTTTGAATTCCTGAGGATTCAGGTATGTCTGCTGTCGCTTTGTAGCGGCAATGAGCGCTTTTGCAGAGAGAGGGGCAAGCAGCTTATATTCCTCCTCCTGAACATCCGTGAAAATTTTAGGAAGCTCGCTCTTTATAACTCGTTCGCCTCCGCGCACTATTTTCAATCCGAAAGGCTCAAAATTGAAGCTGTCATATGTGAAATTGAGTTTTATAAGCAGTCCTAACTCCGTATAATACTGCGCTCTCTGGTAATCCGTGTCAAAGATGAAATTTCCGAGGGAATAGAAAATCACTTTATCTCCTACGGTTTCATAATTCATCGGAACATGAGGGTGATGAGCGATTACAATATCCGCTCCCATTTCAAGGTATTTGAGATATCGCTCTCGCGTATATGGCGAAGGCAGGGGAGTGAACTCTTCACCGGCGTGTGCGACGACAATACACCAGCGGCAGGTCTTTTTGATATCGTTAATTACATTCTGAACTGCGTCAAGGTCGCTCCAACTGAAACAGCCGGCCTTGCTTTCACCTGCGGCACGGCAGGCGCGCTGATATCCGACTCCGAAAAGCCCTATTCCGCCGGCTTCGTCGATGATTACAGGCTTTCTTGCTTCGGTTATGTTCATACCTGCTCCGATAGTCTGCACTCCGTTTTGACGAGCCACGGCCAGGGTGCTTGAAATACCGAATTCACCTGCGTCCATAATGTGATTGTTGCAGATATTCCAGATGTCGGCGCGCATATTTTTGAGTACCTTAATTGCGGCAGGATCAATGGTATGCAATAATTGCTTAACTCCGCTCTGAACGGTGTTTTGCGGAATTTCAGCTATCGGTCCTTCAACATTGGCTATGACATGGTCTGCGCTGTGCAAAAAATCAAGAATTTCATCGGAAAGCAAATTTTCATCGTTCCATTTGCCGTACATATATCTGTCAAAGCCTATATCTCCTGTAAAAACTAAGGAAGTTTTATCTTTCATAGCGCGTCCTCACAAAAATTTTTTAATATTATAGCATTATTCGGACTGTGATTCAAGATGATATATTTTTTACCGTTTTAATATGCTCTGAATTATCGCTGTTATTTAAAATTTATATAATAAATGTGCTTTTTCTATTGCATATTGTTATATATTTATGTTAAAATTATACAAGCGTTTATGTTTCATTATAAATCGTGAATTTTAACAAAGGAGAACAGAGATATGTCAAAAAAAGTTGCAGAAAAAGCACCTGCCGCGACTTCGGTTAATCACATTCCGTCCAAGGAATTCTGGATGTTTGCCGTTGCCGGACTCGGTCAGGGTATGATTTACAGCGTTATGTCCTCGTATGTTTCAGACTTCTATACCAATGTAATGCGGTTGCCGCTGATTTTCGTTTTGCTTCTGATGTTACTTGCCAGAGTTTGGGACGCTATCAACGATCCTCTTATGGGTATTATCGTTGACCGACATACGACAAGATGGGGCAAGATGAAGCCTTACATAGTTTTTGCTTCCGTTCCGATAGCTTTGCTGACCTTTCTTATGTTCTATTGCCCCGACATGGACAAGGGCGGTCTTATGGTTTATGCCGCGGTCGTATATGTGCTGTGGGGTATGATATACACAGTTGCCGATGTTCCTTTTTGGAGTCTGCCGAATGTTATGACTCCGAATCCCGATGAGCGAGGCAGACTTATTTCTGTCGGACGCACCCTCAACGGTATCGGTTCTGCCGTTCCGATGGCGCTTTATATGGTTTCGGGTTTTGCTGTTCCGGCTCTTTACGGAGTTATGTCCAAATCCGACAATGCGCTTGTTGTTAAGTTTCTCAATAAATTTACGGAGCTTGATTCCTCCGGCGCGATCAACTATGACAGAATGAAGTATGCTTTGATAGCGATTTTTGCTTCAATTATCGGCGTTATACTGTTTTTGTCGTCGTACCGTCACATAAAAGAGAGAATCATAATGCCTGACAAAAAGAGGGTAAAGGGCGAGAAGTCGCAGCTTGCAAGAATTTTCACCTGCAAGCCGCTTATGATGGTTGTTCTTCTCGGAGTCCTCAGTTCCGGCAGATATATGCTTCAAGCGGCTTCCGTACAT